>CAZBTL010000027.1:0-26500 GCA_964494755.1 uncultured bacterium
GGGCCTGAAACGTCAGTCTAACACTCCAGGTTGAGGGGCCTCGACCCAAGACTAGCATCCAGAGTTCTGGAGATCCGGTCCCGATGCTCTAGCCCACTTCCTGCAAGTGAATCACATCCTGCCGGGGATCGGCATGGCTGACCCGTAATTGCAGGCAATCGCCCGGAGTGACGCTGCGGGTAAACCGCATAGCCAGTTCCAACCCCAGATCTTCCAGTAACACCAACCCTAACCGTTCATGCTCCCGCAGCCAGCGCAGCATTAATGCCTGCCAGATGCGTTCCGGGTGCCGCCGTAAAAATTCCAGGCCCCAGTAGCGGTTGGTTTGTCGTTCTACCAGCACCGCTTCCTGCACAGTAGAGCTGATTCCCTGGGTCAACTCCTGCATCTGCTCCAGCGAAAATGGCAGGGGTGCTCCACGTAGATGGGCCTTGATCTGGAAATGGGTCAGCAGATCGCTATAGCGACGGATGGGAGAAGTGACCTGGGTATACAGTTCCAGGCCCAGACTGGCATGGCGAGCTGGGGTAACGCTTAACTCACTGCGGGGCATGCACCGCCGAATAGCACAGGCCCGAACCGGCCCAGCAGGCAACAATTGTAATTCTTCCTGAGGCGGCAACTCTGGCTGCGGCTGATTCCGAAAGGGCAGCGGAATTTGGTGGGTTTGGCCATAGTGGGCGGCCACTTCTCCGGCCAGGATCATCATTTCCGCCACCATCTGACGGGCCTGGGAATCTTCTAGGACTTCGATCAGGATATCGTCGTCTTTGACTTTAATGGACGCTTCTGGCATAGAAATGCTGATGGCGCCCTGGGACTGCCGCCAGGCTTTGCGCTGCTGAGCCCAGTTGGCGATCGCTTCCAGTTCCGACTCGGCCTGCACCCCCAGTTCCAGCATCTCGTCCACATCTTCGTAGGTTAGACGATAGGTGGTTTTAATCAAGCTGGCATGAATCTCATAGTCTTCAATGGCCCCCAGACTATTCAGCACGACCCCGAAACTGAGCGCATTGCAAATTCGTCCCTGCACTAGACTCATCGGCCCGGTGGCCAGTTCTGAGGGAAACATGGGAATCATGCCGGTTGGCAAATACAGGGTAGTACTGCGCCGACGAGCCTCCAGATCTAACTCATCACCGGGCATCAACCAGCGTGTTGGATCGGCAATATGGATCCAGATTCGCTGCCGACCATCCGACAAAAACTCCAAACTGAGGCCATCATCGATTTCCAGCGTGCTTTCATCATCGACGGTGTAGACCTTGAGATGGGTCAAGTCTAGTCGGTCTGAATGCAAATCCGGAGGTGGAGACGTTAAACGATGATGCGCCACTTCCAAAACCTTTTCAGAGAAGAGAACGGGAATCTGGCTGCGCCGCAAAAACAGGTTTTCGTGGGGACTCCACAGCCTCAGATCGACCAGCAATTGTAAGGCAGCCACAGGCGTTTCCGGACGCTTCAAGTGTAACAGGGTTTCTACGGCGGCGGCTCGATGCGAAGCTTCTTCACCCAGGATGGCGTATCGTTCCAGGGCTTCCAGGCGCAGGCGATCGCTGCTTTGCCACTCCACCGACTCACCCGCCAAGCCCTGGTGCAACCGCTCCACAAAGCCCTGCCATTCCTGTTGACGTTGCTGCTCCATCTGTTGCTGGTGCTTGAGCTCCGCAACCTGCGCTTTCGAGCGGGGCTCATAGCGATCGCCCTTCTGCTTGAAATAGAGCCGATCCTCCGTCAGCAACCAGTGGGCCGCGTACCGCAATAGTTGACTCTGGTCGGAAAACAATAAGGTTGCCATAGCCGACGGGTCAACGGTTTCACCATCTTCGACCAGCAGTTCCCAGGCAACCTCCAGGCTGGATAAATCTAGATAGGGCTGTACTTCGCTTTGAAAGTGAGCAATTTCCGAAGGTTTGTATCCCTCACCAATTTCATAGGCAACTTGCCGGGGATGCAGAACGTGGGAATGACCCCGATCATCGATCACAACCCAGTGCTTTTTCCCTTCTGGACGATCTACAACAGCCAGTCGCCGATCCCCACTGACCCGAAATTCAACTAATGTTCCCTTCTCCATTGAGGCACCAAAAGGGTAAGAAGCACTAACCGGGCCATTCACTCTGGGCCCGGATTCAGCTTAGCCTTCTTTATTGATAAATGGCAGCAGGGCCAGAATCCGAGCCCGCTTAATCGCCTGGGTCAGGTCTCGTTGCTGCTTGGCTGTCAGGCCAGTAATCCGACGGGGAAGAATTTTGCCTCGCTCGGTAATGAATTTACGGAGCAGATCCACATCCTTGTAATCGATGGGGTCTCCGGGCTTGATGGGAGAAATACGACGACGAAGGTAGGTCATAGTTCAGTTCAGTAAAGTTTGGTGATTCAAAACGTGCGATCAGTCAGTCCTGGTTGGAACGGCGAAGCCAATGGCATAGTCGCAATCAGGGTTTCCAGGAGCCTAGCTGAGCGGAAAGGAGCATCCGAGGCAGAAGAACAATGGCTCAAACCCAATGAGCACTGGGCCGGACTATTTAATTTCCTTGTGAACCGTGTGCTTATTGCAATGCGGACAAAACTTGTTGAGTTCCAACCGACCGGTGGTATTCCGACGATTTTTCATGGTCGTGTAGCGGGACACACCGGGCGATCGCTTGTCGGGATTGGTGCGGCACTCGGTACATTCCAGCGTGATAACAATACGGACCCCTTTGTTCTTAGCCATAACCCTATGCGCTCAGAAGGAAACAGAAAAATTAGACGCAAACATTTATTATTTCATACGCTGCTTCATTTCAGCAAATAACTTTCTCACCTTTAGATCAAGGGAATAACCCCGGCGAGATTGGGTGATGACTGTGCCAGCCAGGCGATCATGCAATGCCTGACGGTTTTCAGTGTCCAAAAAAGCAGCGCCGCAATCGACCAGCAACGGAATCGGCAGAATCAGGATCCAGCCATTGGTTGGACTCAGGCTGACCACCCCGATCAGCGTTAGCAGACTGCCCAGACCCGTCACCACCTCCCGCTTCATCAGATCCGCCACAGTCGGCAGTGACCCAAAGCGTGTACTGACCACTTTGATATCCAGTGCCCATTGGCCCCAACTTTGGCCATGGTTGCGGGATACCCAAAACACCCGCAAGCCCAACCAGATCAGCAGGAAGACCGGCGCAAACAGGGAACCCGCCAACAAAAGACTTAATAGGGACACAGCCCCAACATCAATGGCAAAAGCCCCGGCTCGGCGCCCCATTGGCACTCTGGGCAGTCGCCGAGACACCATCAATTCACCACGCATGGATGTTTGATCCTGTTAATTCTCTCTCTCAGTTTAAGGAGAATTCCAGGAAATGACTGAATTCGCTGACTCAGACTGCCCAGCCAAGCTGCACTGAGCATCCAAACCGAGTTATCTATTTGCGGGCAAAAAATTTGAGGCCAACCTGATGGCAAAAGTAGTGCCTCCGAGTGTTGCCAGAATAGCTCAACTGGTGAGGTCAGCAGCAAGGGATCGCAGTCTTGCACCCCAGCGGCTTAAAAAATCCGGTTAATAATGCCATGGGTTAGGTTGAGGATGGCATGAGTATTAAGTAAAAGCATGGGGATGTAGCTGGCATTCTCGATCACCAGATGATCCAAATTAACGACACCACCCTGCGAGACGGGGAACAGGCCGCCGGCGTCGCCTTTACTCTGGCAGAGAAACAGGCGATCGCAGCATTTCTGGACTCAATCGGGGTGCAGGAGCTGGAGGTCGGCATCCCAGCCATGGGACAGGAGGAAATTCAGGCGATCCAGGCCATCTCCCAAATGGGGCTAAAAGCAAAGTTGTTGGGCTGGAACCGGGCTGTCATCTCGGATTTAAAGGCATCCATCGCTTGCGGTTTAACTCGAGTGCATGTCTCCGTGCCAGTGTCCGAAATTCAGATTGAAGTTAAGTTTCAAGGGCAATGGCGACTCATGCTGGAACGCTTACGAGACACCCTCACCTTTGCCCGTGACCACCAGTTGGAAGTCTCCGTGGGAGGGGAAGATTCCTCCCGCGCCGATGAAAATTTTCTCAAGGATGTCGCCTCCTATGCCCAGGAGTGGGGCGCTTTTCGCTTCCGTTTCTGCGACACTGTCGGCATCCTGGATCCACTTACCACTTATCACAAAGTTCATCGGCTAGTGTCCGTGCTGGACATTCCAGTGGAAATGCACACCCACAATGATTTGGGCCTGGCAACCGCCAACGCCTTGACCGGCATCCAGGCTGGAGCCCGATCGGTTAATACCACCGTGAACGGATTGGGTGAGCGGGCTGGCAATGCCGCCCTGGAGGAAGTGGTGATGGCGCTGAAATGCATTTACGGCATCAAAACCGGCATTGATACGCAACGCCTATCGGAGTTATCTCGCCTGGTTGCAAAAGCGTCCAATTGCCCTGTGCCGCCCTGGAAGGCAGTCGTCGGTGAGAATACCTTTGTGCATGAATCTGGCATTCATGCACATGGGGTACTGAACAATCCCAGTACCTATGAACCGTTTGACCCGGCCGAAGTTGGCTGGCAACGCCGTTTGGTAGTCGGCAAACACTCTGGCCGCCATCTGCTCCTGAGCATCCTGCAGCAACACGGCGTCACCCTTAATCCAGAGGAAACCCAGTCGTTGCTGGACGCCGTGCGCGATCGCTCGACCCAGATGAAACGAAACCTGACCACGGAAGAATTGTTGAGTTTAATCCCGTCCCCTCAGGTTTCCTGCCCCCCCAATGGCTCCACCGCCCCCATTTGAAAGGAGCCCTCCAGGAAGAGTAGCTCTGTTCTACTCGCTGGTGAACTGGAACGAACTTCGTATAATAGGGTCACTGCAGGGGTCGATTGCGATCGCCGTTCATATGACCTGGTTTCACCAACTCATGGAATCGCTGGAACAGTCCTCCCGGCTGGTCAATCAACGGTTGCAAGCGGCTGTTGACTCTAGGATAGTGCGCAGTTCCCAGCGGGCAATCCTCCATCCACCCGTTGTTTTTTTGCTAGCCACCCTTTCGTTCACCACCGTCCTCGGCTACCGGTTCTATAATTCTCCCCGACTAGATGTTGGCAAGATTGCCCCCCAGACAATTTACGCCCCCGGAGATGCGGAGGTAGAAGACAAGCAAGCGACTGAAGAGAAGCGCAAAACGGCCTTGAACCAAACCGTCTCTGTCCTGATGTTGAGTCCCACAGTAACGGAACAGGTTCAACAAACCTTGCAGCAGAGTTTGCAGCAGGGTACTGACTTAAGACAGATTGCGGGTAGTTTTCCAGTTGTCCCAACAGCGGCTCTATCCCGGCGGGTACAGTCTTATCTCCGGCAAGCAGAAGAGGAAGACTGGTTACGCATTCTGGCATCTGTGCAGGGCGTTTCCGTGCCAGCTCGACCAACTGCTCATTCGACTATCCAACCAACCATGCCCGGAAAGAAGGCTGGTCACCTATCTAACCAGCAAGCTTCACAGGCGTTATCGGAGTTACAGGCATATCGTCGCTCGGTTCAGCCGGCTGAAGTTGCTCGTTTATTACAGACACTCACAACTGCTCGCAATCAATATCTAGCAGCGGTCAGTGCCTTACCTCAACCGAGTGACTCAAGCAGTTTGCCTGCCTATGACTCGGCATTGTTCGACTTGACCGACGCTGAATGGCAGCAAACCCAGGTTCAGACCCAACGGATTGCGGAACGGATGTTGACTCAGGGAATTCCAACTGGGCTGCCCCCATCCGCCTTGCAAGAAGCTGTACAACTTAACGCTAAACAAGAGCTTCCAGCAGTTGCTGTGCCGGTCTCTGTCCGTTTACTGATGACGACCTTGCAACCCAATTTGATCCAGGATGAGGAACAGAGCCGTTTCATGGCTGAGCAAGCTGCTCGGCAGGTGAAACCGGAAATGATCAAAGTGAGCCAGGGGGATTTGATTGTAAAGGCAGGTGATCAAATTACCTCCAATGCCTTTGCCGTTTTGGATTACTTTAAGTTGAGCCGTCGGGGAGTGAACTGGACTAAGTTTCTGATTTTTGGTGGCCTGGTCAGTGCTGCAATCGGCATTTTTCGTTACGTGGAAAGGCGATTTCAGGTGAAGCTGTGCTATCGCGATCGCCTACTGATCAGCTTACTCACCTTGAGTACACCCTCCCTGCTGCTACTGCAAGTGCCTTCCATCAATTTGCCAGCAGTTGGGTTACTCATGGGCAGTTTCTATGGTTCTCCCGTGGGCGTCACAGTCACAGGGTTGCTGACTGTTTTGCTGGCTCTGGGGATGAACTTACCCCTGACCCAACTGTTGTCCAGCGGAGCGGGTGGACTGGTATGTGGGCTACTGGGTGGACGACTGCGCACTCGGGAAGAACAGGCGCTTCTAGGGGCAAGCGTAGGAGTGTTGCAGGCGGGCCTTTATCTGGTACTGAATTTAACCTCCGGCGTTGGTTGGTATGTCCTGCTGACCGAAGCAGCCCTGCGGGGTCTGGCTGGGTTGACCTGGTGCATCGTGGCGATCGGCATCAGCCCCTATTTGGAGCAATTGTTCGATCTGGTCACCACGGTTCGATTAGTGGAGTTAGCCAATCCCAATCGTCCCCTGCTAAAAAAATTAGCGGCTGAAACACCGGGAACGTTTCAACATACTTTGTTCGTGGCGACTCTGGCGGAAGCAGCCGCCCGTCACCTGGGGTGCAATGTGGAATTGGTTCGCAGCGGCACCCTCTACCATGACATTGGCAAGATGCATGACCCGCTGGGGTTTATTGAAAATCAGATGGGGGGCCCCAACAAGCATGACCAGATCAATGATCCGTGGATTAGTGCTGATATCATCAAAAAGCATGTGACAGAAGGGCTGGTAATGGCCCGCAAATTCCGTTTGCCGAAAGCGGTGCAGGCCTTTATTCCGGAGCATCAGGGCACGATGCAGATTGCCTATTTCTATCATCAAGCCCAGCAACTGGCTCAGCAAGCCCTTGCTGCGAATCAGACGCCCCGACCGGTGCTGGACTCTGAGTTTCGCTATGATGGTCCCATTCCCCAGTCCAGAGAGACGGGGATTGTTATGCTGGCCGACTCCTGTGAAGCGGCGTTGCGATCGCTGAAAGACGCAACGCCGGAAACAGCCCTATCCACAGTGAATAAAATTCTGCGAGCCCGCTGGCAAGATAACCAACTGGTGGACTCTGGCCTCACTCGAGAGGAATTGACCCGGATTGCCGAAATTTTCGTGGAGGTCTGGCAGCAGTTTCACCACCAGCGAATTGCTTATCCCAAAGCTGTTCTGTCTGCCGGGAAATAAGATACAACTCTTCCATGCAACCACCACTTCCTGCTGGCACCAACCTGCAAAATCGCTACCAAGTTCTGAAAGTATTGGGTCAGGGAGGATTTGGGCGGACCTATCTGGCAGAAGATCGGAACCGTTTTGGCGAGCCTTGCGTACTGAAGGAACTGGTGCCTGCGATGACGGACGCATCCTCCCTGGCTAAGGCCAAGGATCTGTTTCATCGGGAAGCCCGAATTTTGTACGGCATTCAACATCCCCAGGTGCCCAAGTTCAGTGAGCGGTTTGAACAGGGAAACCGTTTTTTTCTGGTGCAGGAATATATACCAGGAAAAACCTTGCGCCAGATACTGGACGAACGCCTGCTGCAGGGAACCCCCTGCTCTGTGGCAGAGGTGCGGCAGTTGCTGCTCTCCCTGCTGCCAGTTCTGGCCTATCTCCACGATCGCGGCATTATTCACCGTGACATTTCCCCTGACAACATCATTCTGCGGACATCGGACCATTTGCCAGTTCTGATTGACTTTGGGGCAGTTAAAGCAGCCCTGACCCAGTCCCAGGCGGCGTCAAGTCAGACCATTGTCGGCAAACCTTCCTACGCTCCCCCAGAACAGATGCAGACGGGAACGGTTTATCCAAGCAGTGACCTCTATGCACTGGCCGTTACCGCGATTGCACTGCTGACTGGCAAAAGCCCCGATGAATTGTATGACGCCCACTGGCGCACCTGGCAATGGCAACGCTGGGTACGGGTGAGCCCAGACCTGGCAACCGTTTTAAACCGGATGTTGAGTGACCGACCGGGCGATCGCTATGCTTCTGCCCGTGAAGTGCTGGCCGCGCTGCAATCGCCCCAGCCTAGTCTGCCGCCGCCCGTTCCGTCCTCCCCGTCTCCAACTGCGGTTCCCACCCAAGCGGCTGGTCGGCGTCCAATCCAGCCAGCCACGGCTCCTGACGGTTCTGCCGTCTATCCCGATAGCTTCTCCGCCTGGGATCGCTTCGTCCAGCAGTTCGGACACTACAGTTTTCAAGTCCTCAAGCAGGGGACTCGCGTCCTGGCGATCGGCACCTTTTTCTTGACTAAATGGACCGGCAAATTCCTGTTCAGTGTGCTCAAGTGGATCATTAGTTTGATTCCCAAGTGGCTGCTGCTATCGGTCCTGATTGCTGGTGGCATTTGGGGCTATCAAAGCATCACTGGCCGCCGGATCATTCCGTCCCCGCCCTCACTGCCAAAATTGCCGTCCCTACCCCAGTTCCCCACTCCGCCCAAGTGATAACCAATTGATCATGGTTGTTTACTGTGAGCCAGATTTGAGATCAGAGTAGGGGTTATTGGCTGCATAGCCCCACCGTTACATCACAGGGGCAGTCGTTTTATTCGCCAGCCAGCAGAAATGATGTCTATTCAGCAGTGACGAGGTGAGATGTGTAGGGTGGTATAGGCTGCTTTGAGACAATGGAATACAGTACATCTGGATCAAGATCAGCTCCGTTCTCCCAAAAAATGGTTCCAACTTCTGGATTCACCTGCACCTGTGAACAGTAAGCGGGATCGCGCAAGGGTTCAAACACACCGACAAACTCCACCAACTCTCGCAGATCCACAACACCTGCTACTCCGTCTTCAAACAGCAAGTAAATCTGATAAGGCTCTTTTGATTGGGCCAAAACAATATCCTTCAGCATAATTACTCCAAGGGTTCAATCGGTTCTAGTGGTTGTGCCTGTCTTGCCAAATCCCAATTTTCCAACAGCTCAGCCTGATGCAGCGTCGCCCATTCAGTCACCAACCCCAAAACGCGAGGTGATAAATTCCCTTCCAGAATTGCTAACGAACTGATATCAATAATCGCTTTCTGTTGCCCGTAGCGAACATGAAAATGGGGCGGAGGATGGTCGTTGTAGTACATCGTAACGATGATGCCGAAGAAACGGCTAATTTCTGGCACATCTGTTTCCTACACATGAACAGCTCAGAAGTATTTGATCCTGGTGTCAGAAGATCGACAGCACCTAGTCCGGTTGGGACAACAGTCTTAACTCGATCAAGATATCGGCTGAAACACAGTAAAATCCGAGGACTATCCTGGTCGTCCTTCAAAGTGCGGAGCAGGATCAGGCATGATGCCCCTCAACCGAACCGCATCACCCATAGGGATAGCCGTCAGGTCTTGTAAACTGTTGCCATAGCCCAATGCTGAGTTGTGTTGCATGACCCAGTCTCCCCAACCGATTGAAACTGATGCTAATCTGTCGCCCGCAGAACCGCCGACATCGACCTCTAAAGAATTGCCCCTGACAGAGTTGGAACCGCAGCGTCGCCTTCCCATGCCGACCGGGCGAAGTTATCCCGAAGCCATCGGCCAACGAACCGGCAAGTCCGTACCCACTGACCTGTCGATCGCCGGTTTGATTCTGGCGGCGATCGCCGTCATGCTGGTGGGCATGGGTCTGAATCTGCTCTGGCTCTGGTTACCAGCAGCAGTCGCCGCCCTAGTGTTTGCCTTACCTGTGATCTGGTTGGCCCTGCGGCCTCTGTTGCAAGACCTGATCTCAGCCCAGCAGTGGAACCTGACCGTCGGCATTGTGGGTGGTCTGCTGGCGGCCTGGGGCGTTTTCAGGGGTCTGGGCGGCGATCGCTGGATTGCGGCCCTCTGGACAGCAGCCAACTGGGATGCGGTGGGAGCCTTAGGTGAGGTGTTTGGCGCCCTTGGCCAAATTCTGATTGCCGTACTGGCTGTGTATGTGGCCTGGCGGCAGTATGTGATTGAGAAAGAGTTGACCACGCAACAAAACCTGATCACCCAGCAGCAAACCATTGACAGCTACTTCCAGGGAATTTCCGAGTTGGTGGTGGATGAAGAGGGCTTGTTGGAAGACTGGCCCCAGGAACGGGCGATCGCAGAAGCCCGTACCGCCGCTATCCTCAGCAGTGTGGATGCAGGCGGCAAGGCCAAAATTCTGCGGTTCCTCAGCCGGGCCAATCTGCTCAGTCCCCTGAAACGGGATCAGCGGCTAGGCCGGGCCATCCTGGATGGGGCCGGTGGCTATGCCGAGGATCGAGCTGCTGGCATTCGGGTGATTGATCTGGGCGTGATGCTGGCTGGGGCTAATCTAGCCAAAACGGATTTGCGCTGGACCGATTTGAGTGAAATCAACTTGATCCGAGCTAACCTGACCCGTTGTGACCTGGTCCGAGCCAACCTGGCTCGGACGATTCTGGTGGATGCCAACCTGGAAGGGGCCGACTTGAAAGGAACTCGCCTATTTTACGGCAAGGTTGAAACCGCCAGTCCCCGCAGTCCGGTGGAGCCGCCCAATTATCAGACCGGCGAACACACCGGCGTCGTGATTGAAGGAGCCGATTTGACCAACGTGGTCAACCTGTCACCAGAGCAACGCTACTACTGTTGTGCCTGGGGCGGCAGCAAAACCCGCGCCACCATTCCCGGTGGCTGTGAAGGCATTCCCAATCAGTTAGGACGGTAGTGCCCCCATGTCGCCCCTCTATTCGCTGGTGGTGCCGATTTACAACGAGGCGGCAACCTTACCAGAACTGTATCGTCGGGTGCAGGCCTTGATGGATCAGTTGGATGGACCGGCGGAACTGATCCTGGTCAATGATGGCAGCCGCGATCGCTCCCTGGAACTGATGCGGCAGATGCATGCCACCGATCCCCGCGTTTGCTATCTCAGTCTGGCCCGCAACTTTGGCCACCAAATTGCCGTCACGGCAGGACTGAACTTTGCCAGGGGACAGGCTGTGGTGGTGATGGATGGCGACCTGCAGGATCCCCCCGAACTGATCCCCAGCTTAATTGAGCAATGGCGACAGGGATATGACGTAGTCTATGCCCAGCGCACCCGCCGCCGCCAGGAAGGCTGGTTCAAGCGGCTGACAGCCCACTTCTTTTATCGTTTGCTGAAGCAACTGGCCGATGTGGAGATTCCCCTGGACACGGGCGACTTCTGTTTAATGGATCGACGGGTGGTGGCGGTCTTAAATGCCATGCCGGAACGGAACCGCTATATCCGGGGGTTACGCTCCTGGGTCGGCTTCCGCCAGACCGCCGTCCAGTTTGAGCGAGAAGCTCGCTTCGCTGGCACGGTCCAATATACCTTCCACCAATCTCTAGGACTGGCCGTCAATGGGCTGGTTTCCTTTTCCAAGGCGCCCCTGCGGATGGCCACCTATGTCGGGCTGATCGCAGCCCTGGTCGCTGTGGTCATGTTTTTCCTGGTGCTTTACTGGCGCATCGTCTATCCCCAGTCTCCCCTAACGGGCTACGCCACCATCGCAGCGGCCATGTTTTTCCTGGGAGCGGTGCAACTGTTCAGTATTGGCATTCTGGGAGAGTACATTGGCCGAATTTACGAAGAGGTGAAAAATCGCCCCCTCTATACCTTGGCGGAAGTGGCTGGTTTTTCGATGCCGGCTGACTCACTGGGCGCTAATGGCGGGCGATCGCAGCCGACATCACACCCACCCTAGAAACCTGAACCGTTAGGGAGCAGAAGCTGTTAAGCTTAGGGTTCACCCCCTTTTTTCATAATTGGGACGAAGAGGGATCATTTTTCGGGAGAGGAAAACAGCCGTGCCGAAGACCGTTCAGTATTTACTCATTGGATCAACCGAGGAATATAGCGGTAAATCGGCGACGGTGCTTGGCATTGCCCATCAACTCAAACAACAGGGTTTGGATATTGCCTACGGCAAACCCCTGGGCACCTGCTGGAGTGATGAGGTGTTCAGAGATCTGGATGCCGACGCCCAATTTATTGCTGAAACCCTCAATCTGCCCAGTGATCGCCTGTTGCCTACCATCCTGCCCCTGGACGAACCCTCAATCCAGAAGCGGATCAGCGGCGCCGATCAAGCCGACTATGGGCAGGTGTTGTCCCATTCCTATGGTCAGGTTCAAGGCCCCGATCTGGTGCTGCTGGAAGGACCAGCCAACCTGGATGAAGGCACTTTGTTTGGCATCTCCGCCGTCCGGATTGCCGAGTTGCTGGATGCCAAGGTGTTGTTGGTTGCCCGCTTCCACTCCTTGCTGATCATCGGTTCCTTATTGTCAGCCCAAAACCGGGTGGGCGATCGCCTGCTGGGCGTGGTGATCAATGACATTCCCGAAGACCGTCTGGAGGAAGTGCAGACCTCGGTGCAGCCCTTTCTCGAACAACAGGGCGTGCCGGTGTTGGGCTTGATGCCCAGAAGTCCTGTCTTGCGGAGTGTCAGTGTCGCCGAATTGGTCAAATTACTGCAGGCCGAGGTGCTATGTCGGCCTGATCGCCTGGATCTGATGGTGGAAAGTCTGTCCATTGGGGCGATGAATGTCAGTTCAGCCCTGAAGTATTTCCGCAAGGGACGCAACATGGCTGTGGTCACCGGGGGCGATCGCACCGACATCCAGCTAGCCGCCCTGGAAACCTCCACCCAATGCCTGATCCTGACAGGTCAAATGCCCCCCTCAGCCACCATTCTGAGTCGGGCCGAAGATCTGGAAATCCCCATCCTCTCAGTTGACCTGGACACCCTCGCCACCGTGGAAATCGTCGATCGCGCCTTTGGCCAGGTGCGGGTCCACGAACCCGTCAAAGTCCAGTGCATTTATCAACTGATGACAGAACACTTTCAGACCAACCGATTGCTAGCCAGCTTAGGCCTGGAACCCGTAGCCACAGCATAGTTGTTGTCTGCCTCGGCTTGCGGTAACAGAGTCAGAATCACCACACTCAATAGCTGATCAACCCTGATGTCTCTCCTGGGCTGGGAAATATCAACCGTTTAGGACTGGAGACAGCGGGATCAGCAGCAGCAGGCCGGTGAAAGACTGACTTAAAATAGTTGATATTCTGGCCTGAGAGGTTCATATGAGCATCAGTCTCACTCCTGACCAGGAGCGCTTTGTGCAAACCAAGCTTCAAGCTGGCAAATATCGCTCTGCCGAAGAAATTTTAGAAATCGCTTTGCGGTTGCTGGATGAATATGATCACGCTGAAGCTGCGTGGGTTGAAGAGGTTCGGGTAAAAATTGATGCCGCAGTTGAAGCTTCCAAACACACCGTTCCAATTGACGGCAAAACGTTCATCAATGGCATTGTAGAGCGGTTCCAGCAGGCAAATCAGGCATGAACGCTATATCGATCAGAAATTGATGAGGTAGTCCGTCCTGCAAGAGTTCAATGTTGGCCCTTGCCGTTGTGGTTCAACTGACCGGAACAAATCCGCTACAGTGGGTTCATTGGCCTCTCGTCACCTGCTCCATGCCCGTCTCGCCGTTTGCTGAAGAACGCTTGCTGTTTACGCCCGCCCAGCCCATCAGTGAGGCGGTGCCGCTGATTTTTGCCTTTCCCAATGAGTACAGCGTGGGCATTACCAGTCTGGGCTATCAGGTGGTGTGGGCCAGTCTGGCTTCCCGCCCGGATGTACAGGTGAGTCGCCTGTTTACTGATGCGCAGGAATCGTTGCCCAGCCAACCGGAGTTGGTGGGTTTTTCCCTGTCTTGGGAACTGGACTATGTCAATATCCTGAGCTTACTGGAGTCGCTGCACATTCCCCTGCGATCGCGGGATCGGGGGCCGGAACATCCGCTGATTTTTGGCGGCGGTCCGGTCCTGACAGCCAACCCGGAACCGTTTGCGGATTTTTTCGATCTGATCCTGCTGGGGGATGGCGAGTTGCTGCTGGATGCCTTTGTCACCGCTTACCAATCGGTGCGGGGGGACGATCGCGCAACGCAGTTACGGCATCTGACCCAGGTTCCCGGCCTCTATGTGCCAGCCTTATATACGGTCACCTACGACGATCCGGCTGGCCCGATCCGGACCATTCAACCTCTGGATGGGGATATTCCTGCCAGCATCGAAAAACAAACCTATCGCGGCGATCGCCTCTCCGCCTCAACGGTCGTCACCCCAAAAGCCGCCTGGGAAAACATTTTCATGGTGGAGGTGGTGCGTAGTTGCCCGGAAATGTGTCGCTTCTGTCTGGCCAGCTATCTGACCCTGCCGTTTCGGACGGCCAGTGTGGAGACCTCTTTGATCCCGGTGATTGAGCAGGGGTTACAGGTCACCGATCGGCTAGGGCTGTTGGGTGCTTCGGTGACTCAACATCCTCAATTTGAAGAACTACTGACGTATTTGAATCGGCCGGAGTATGACCACATTCGGCTCAGTCTGGCCTCGGTCCGCACCAATACCGTGACTCCCCAGTTGGCCCAAACCCTGGTCAAACATGACAGCCGCTCTATTACCATTGCTGTGGAAAGCGGCTCGGAGCGACTGCGGCAAATCCTCAACAAAAAATTATCCAACCCAGAAATTATTCAGGCCGCCATCAACGCCAAAGCCGGGGGACTTAGTCATCTAAAACTGTATGGCATGGCTGGCGTACCGGCGGAAGAAATGGCCGATTTGGAGCAAACGGTGGCCATGTTGCGGCAGATCCGCCAGGCGGCTCCCGGTTTACGCCTGACGCTGGGTTGTAGCACTTTTGTGCCCAAGGCCCACACCCCCTTCCAGTGGTACGGAGTCAACCGCCAGGCGGAAAAACGGTTGCAATTCCTGCAAAAACAGCTACGTCCTCTGGGGGTCGATTTCCGACCCGAAAGTTACAACTGGTCGGTGATTCAGGCGCTCCTGTCGCGGGGCGATCGCCGCCTTTCCCACTTGCTGGAGCTAACCCGCCACTATGGCGACAGTCTGGGCAGCTACCGGCGAGCTTTCAAGGAATTGCGGGGACAGTTGCCCCCTCTGGACTATTTCGTCCACACCGACTGGCCCACGGACTCGATCCTGCCCTGGAGCCACCTTCAGGGGCCCCTACCCCAGACCACCCTGCTGAAACACCTGGCCACGGCCCAGGAACAGATGGGGCTGACCGCTGAGCCGTTATTGCAACCAGTCATCTGAGGCAAAGCCCAATCCCTGTGCTAATCTGGGTTGGCTTTTGCAATGGCAACGCTTCATGGGTGATTTATCTACAGTTAAAGCAATTTATACCGATGGAGCCTGTTCCGGCAATCCCGGCCCGGGCGGCTGGGGCGTGGCGGTGTATTGGAACAATGGCCAGGTCCACGAGCTGGGTGGGGCCGAGTCAGCAACGACCAATAACCGGATGGAACTACAAGCGGCGATCGCGGCCCTAGAGTTTGCTGCCCAACTGGAGCAGCCGGATCCAATTCCCGTTTATACCGACAGTGAATATGTCAAAAATGGCATTACCAAATGGATCCACGGCTGGAAAAAAAAAGGCTGGAAAACTGCTGCCGGCAAACCCGTACTCAACCAGGATCTCTGGCAGGCCTTAGACCGACTCAACTCCAATCGGGTGACCTGGCGCTATGTCAGGGGACATGCGGGTAATGAGGGCAACGAACGCTGTGACGCGATCGCCCGCGCCTTTTCCCAGGGACAGGTTCCCAACCTGAAACAATCGTTCCGGCCAAACCCTGCCCCAACTGAGGCATCTGCCACTGCTGTTCCAGACCCAGCAGCAGAATTTCGTCCACCAGCGACCAACCGAACTGCCGCTGAGACGATACGATGCAATGATCACCCCTCCGGTTCCACCGCCGTCCAATCCACCATGACTGATATCCCACCAACCCACACCAGCGATCTGGAAGACGTACCGCGTGAAATCCGAGTCGCACATCTACGTCACCTGATTGACACCCTGCAGATGGCTGATGAAATTGCAGCAAAAGCCTATCTGATCACCAGTTCCGAACTAGCCGATCTGATGGACGTGAATGCTAGCGCTGTCACCAGCCGGGGAGATAACTGGGTCTGGCGCAACTGGGTGGTTTCACGGGTTCGCCGAGAAGGCAACCAGATTCTCTGGCAATTGGAACGGGTTGATTGATCGAGCCTGTCTAAAAACTGTTCTTAAACGCTCGTGACCCCTGGTAACCAGATAGATCAGCCAGATCCTTGAGCGTCTGGGTGCCAGAAACCTTCTTGCCATTGATCTCCCAGGTCGGGAAACCCTCGATCTTGGCAGCCACACACTTTTCAGGCTGGGGATTCACCCCATCCGAAGCGCATTCGATGTAGGGCAATTCCTTGAGCGCTTGTTTACCAAACAGTTCTTTTTGCTCGTAGCAGTGAGGACACCAATAGGCTACGTACAACTTGGCCCCGATTTGCTTCAGATGACGGGCCAGCTCAATCTCTGCCGGACCCGACGTGTTCTTAATGGTGAAAAATACCTGACCGTTGCCAGAAGTAATCGTAACCTCATCTTCTCCAGTCGGCGTCCTCTGAGAGGCAATGGGCGCGTAAACCGCCAGAGTGCCAATCAGCGCTACCATGCCAACCAGCACCCCGGTAAACAGGAGCTGGCCCGCATCTTCCCACTCATGACCAATCAGGGTCAATACGAAAAAGCTTAAGGCAAACAGGGCTGAAGCCATGCAATAAAAGCACAGCCCATTCACACCAAAGGGCAGCACAAACTGGGTCACCATGATGTACATCAGATAGCCACTGAAGACGACCATGGCAGTGGCCAGCATGAACATAGCCGACCAGGTCCATTTTTCCAGGTTGGTGCGCAGATCTTTATTGGCTTCCGGTTTAACCAGCAGGGGGCCCAACGCCAAGACCGCCATCACAACGTAAGCCAGCAGGCCAAACAAAGAAACGGGTAAGCCGAAGACAGTGGCATAGGGACTGGATAAGACCTTCTCACAGCCACTAGTCGGGCAAACAGTCGCCCCTGAAGCCAGTTTAGTCACGGTCAGATAGCTAGTGTCGAGAATCCCTAAGACGGCGATCGCTCCAATGATGAAACGCGACCAGCGATGAATCCAGGGAACATTCCGCCGACGACTGACGAGACCTTTGGACATAAATCTTCCCTCACAACCTGACTGTAATGCTGGAACAAGCAATCATTGTTGCTTCTATTCTGCCCCAGTCTTAGGAATGGATGCTGACAGAAGCAACCGCCTCGGGTTCGGCCTTCGACGCACAACTACGCCGGGTCGCCTCTACAAAACGACTAACGCGAATCGGATCAATGGGATTTTCCCGACGACCATGCCGTTTCAGGGAACTGGACACAATTACCCCATCCGCCGCCTGCATCAGAGACGGAATATTTTCCCAGTTAGCACCGCTACCGATCAAGACCGGCGTGCCTGCCGCTGCGGCCCTGGCCAGCTCCAGATCTTCCAGGCTGGGCGGACTGCCCGTAGACCAACCGGACAGGATGATCGCATCGGCCATGCCCCGCTCAATGGTTTCCTGCACCGCAACCGTCAGATTGGGCGAACTGAGAGGACGAGCATGTTTGACCAGGACATCGGCGAAAATTTTGACCTCACTGCCCAGTTCTCGACGGTACCGCAGCAACTCATGGGCCTGTCCCTCAATCAAGCCCTGATCGGTGGCCATGACCCCTGTCAGTACATTGACCCGGATGAACTGGGCCCGGGTGCAGGTGGCGATCGCCAGGGCGCTGTGGGCGTCATTCCGGAGAACGTTGATCCCGACTGGAATGGAAACCATCTGCATCAGACGATTGACAATCAACGTCATGGCACAAACAACAGCCGGATCGACCCGATCTTTGGGAAAGGGCACATCAAAAAAATTTTCAATGATCAGACCATCTACCCCGCCTGAGGCGAAGGCAGCAGCCTCCTGTTCTGCCCGATCAACCACCGTTTTCAGGTTGCCACCCCAGTTGGCAGCAGTGGGCAACGGTAGGAGATGGACAACACCAATAATGGGATTGGGCGTTCTAAATATCTGATTCAAGTCCACAGGTATACGGATCCGGACTCATCTGCAAGGATCTAGGTTACCAAAATCATAGCGGTTTATTGTCCCTGAATTGAGGCCGATCTTCGAGTCGTTAACCAGGAACTTGACCCAATCCCCCGATTGCCTGATCCCATTCTTTGCCATCCTACCTGGGAGAACCTGCAGCAGGCGCGACTTTTGCGAAGGAAAAGCCCCTGCGGGTGGCATGGCTTGAAGCCACCTGAACCTCAAAGCTAACCTGGTCAGTCTGGCGGCCGTCGCTGACTTGTAAAGTCCAGTGCCCTGGCTGGGGTTGCCAGAACAGGGAATTGGTCCCCTGGGCGGAGAGCACCTGCCCGTTCAAGCGCCAGGTCACGGGTCGATCCGGAGCAGCACTGAGCTTGAATTGCAACCGCTGGATCATCGTTGCCTCGGCCGGATCCATCATAAAAGTATCCCCCTGTCGGGGAGCTACAATCCGCCAAGCGGTTCCCACGGATGGTGTAGGTTTGCGGAGCGCCAGCCATTCGTTGTATTCAGCAGGCAACTTCAGCCCACTAACAGACGCACGGGAACCCTTGGCCGCGGCAGTAAAAAACGGATCTGGCTGGTGTTCGTAAGCGGTCAATTGCTCTGGGAAAAGATATTCCTGCACGATCGCCGGACAGGCAGGCGTTGGACGAGCTCCCGACAGCGCACAGATTGGCCGTTGCACCATGCCGGTGGGAGGCGGAAACGCAGTCGGCTCCCGATGGGTATACAGGTGCAGCAAAATCCGGTTCCACAGGGGAGCCGCGCCCATCACCCCCGACACTTTCTGCATTGGCGAACCATCAAAATTGCCGACCCAGACGGCAACAGTGTAGTCGGTGGTGAACCCGACGGTCCAGGTGTCCCGAAAGTCGGAGGAGGTACCCGTTTTAACCGCTGCTGGGAAAGGCAGGCTGAGCAGAGACTCCACCCCAAAGGCGCGGGCCCGGGCATGGCGATCGCTCAGCATGTCCGTCACCAACATCCAGGTAGTTGGATCCTGGTTAAGAGGGGGCAGGTCTGTGGATACTTCCTTGATAGATGCAGGGGCAGTTTTCTCCGACCAGACCTTTAAAGGAAGAGCTTGCCCCCACCGGGCCAGGGTCAGGTAGGCACGGGCCAGTTCCCACAGACTAACTTCGCCACTGCCTAGGGCCAGACCCAGGCCATAGTATTCCGGCGAGTGGGTCAGGTGGCTAAACCCCAACTGATGCAGGCGGTTCAGAAAGGTCGGCACCCCCACCTTCTCCAGCACCCGCACGGCTGGCACATTCAGGGAATTGGCCAGGGCATACCGCACCCGCACCGGTCCCTGAAACGTTTCACTATAGTCGGAGGGGGTGTACAGTCGTGCGCCCGGAATGGCATAACGGGTCGGTACATCGGCCAAAATCGTATTGGGTTGCACCCGTTTCTGCTCCAGAGCCAGTTGATAGAGAAAGGGTTTGAGGGTGGAACCGGGCTGCCGCAGCGCCTGCACCCCATCATTACGACCCAGGTTATCCGCCGCAAAGTAGTCCGGCGAACCCACATAGGCCAGCACTTCACCAGACTGGTTGTCCAGTACCAAAGCAGCGGCATGGCGAACCTGATGGGAAGCCAAACTGCGAACAACCTGCTGCACCTGGGCTTCAACAAATTGCTGCAAAGGCCGATCCAGGGTGGTCTGGATCTGGGCCGGATGGGTGGGCGGAAGCTGACTGGCCAACCAGAATAGTAAATGGGGAGCAGCTTGAATTCCCTGCTGAGGCGATCGCACCCGCATCGTTTCTGCCGCCGCCCGGTCGGCCTGCTTTCGGTCCAAGTAGCCATCCGCCACCATCCGGGTCAACACATAGGCTTGTCGGCGTTTCAGCGCTTCCCAGGCGTGGTAAGGGCTGAGACGGTTGGGATCATTCGGAATCGCTGCCAGCAGACTGGCCTGAGCCACATTCAGGTCACTGGCTGGAATGCCAAAGTAGGTGCGGGCAGCCGCTTCTACACCGTAGAGGTTGCCCCCCATGGGTAAGCGATTGATATAGGCTTGCAGAATTTCTGATTTACTCATGCCAGCGGTCAGTCGCCAGGAGGTCCAGACCTCCCGCAGTTTTCCCGCTAAGGTGCGGGGAGCTGGGTCAAGCATGCGGGCCAGTTGCATGGTGATCGTCGAGGCGCCACTGACAATCCGACCCGCCTGGGCTGCTTCCAGAATGGATCGGGCGATCGCCCGACCATCCAGCGCCCCATGTTGATAAAAGTGCTGGTCTTCCGCCGCAATAATGGCCTGGATAAATTGGGGCGAAATCTGCTCCAGGGAAGCCACTGCCGTATGCTCCTGGTCGCGGGTCAGCAGCGTTCCCAACGGCAGCCCATTGCGATCGCGAAATTCGATCGCCTGATCATCCTGCACCAGATCCTGTGCCCGAATCGGAGCCAGATAGGGCAACAACCGAATTCCTCCAGCCAGCAACATGACCCCCAGCAGCACCTTCACACTACGATAGTGCCAGAGGGTGCGGATCGCTGAGCCAAGTTTGAGGCTGGTTGGGCGATCGGTCATGCCTTAGGACTCCAGATGGCGAATTAAAGCGATCCGCTTCATGCTACAGAAAGGACAACCGATTCCCGAATGACTTCTTGACCTTGCAGTTGTTCTTCTGCAAGCACGCGGTTGGCCTCCAACACCAATTCAATGGCTTCCTCCAAGTTGGTCCTGGCTTCCTCCAGGGTCTCTGCCTGAGTATGGGCACCTGGCAGTTCTTCCACGAAGCCAATGTACCCTTCAGGTACTTGCTTAAAAACCTTTGTCAGTTGAAAGCGCATAACCACCTCAGATTCAGCCTTTTCCAGCAGTCTAGCATTTTGCCATCGGGCCTCGTTCTGAAGGAAAACCCCACTAAACCGAAACGCCATCTACCAGGGCGGGCCCACTCCACTCCAGGGTGTCTCCGACCCGTTCGCCAGTATGAAAGGCAGCCAGTAGGACTTCACTGGTCTTGCCCCAGGCAATATTGCCCGCAGCATCCAGACCGATCGCCCCCAGGTCGCGCCGATTTTGGCGGGCCTCCTGGAAGGATCGTTCAAATGCCGCTAGCAGGGTTAGCCCATCCGTCACCCGCACCACAATGCGGGCTGCCAGGCATTCATTAATGATATCCTCGCCAATGCCAGTACAGCTAATGCCTGCCTGAGCCGTAGCATAGTTGCCAGCAGGCATGGCCGAGTCACTCACCCGGCCAATCCGTTCAAATCCCTTGCCGCCAGTTGAGGTGCCAGCCGCAAGCCGTCCCCGTTGATCCAACGCTACGACCCCGATGGTGCCCCGCCCAGCCGAGTCCTCAATCAGTTCCTGCTCAGCTACCACACCCGCCATTTCCCGGACAAAGTTACCTTCCCGTTCTCGCATCCATTCCTGCAAGCGGATTTCAGTCAGCGGATCGTAGGGAGCCAACCCCCGTTCCCGGACCAATTCCGCCGCCCCCAGATCGGACAGCACCCGGTCATCACCGTCTTGCAGGGCCAGCGCCAGTTCAATCGGATTCTTGACCCGCATCACATTAATCACGCCACTAAACCGTTGGGCACTACCGTCCATCAAGGAGGCACTCATGCGGATCTGCCCATCCGATTGCAGAACCGAGCCAGTGCCAGCATTAAACCGCGGATCATCTTCTAGCAATTGACATCCCCGCACCACCGCCTCACTGGCTGAGGCGCCTAATGCCAGCATGGCATAGACCTGATCAATTACCGCATAGAGAGACTTCCGAACAGATTTGATGCCTCCCTTACCCCGCAGGGAACTGCCGGCACCACCGTGAATAATCAATTTGGGCTGAATCGGCGGAGCTGACATGCTAAACCTCTCAAGAGACGAAACGATGATAGCGATCCAATCAAAATTGAGAAAGGTTTCCATGGGAAATCTTTCTCACACAGCCCTTTTACCATCCAGGCGTTCACGCATCCTTTAGGGTTGCAATAGAAAAAGGCATGGGGAATGCATGAATCTAGTGTACGACCCAGATGCAGTGGCTGTTGTCATCCAGATGGCTCTAGGCCATAGACTGAAGAAGGGAGGAGAGAGCGGGGTGAAGGGTTGTTCCGTTTACCTTACGGATCCTCAATGAGGATCAGCGTCGTTAACTCATGACAGTTGTTGAGGATCTGACACCTGCGAATGCCTTGCACCGGATTCGCGTTGTTCTGGTAGAACCCCTGGGACCCCTGAATGTTGGGGCGATCGCCCGGGTAATGAAAAACATGGGCCTGCACCATCTGGTGCTGGTGAATCCCCAGTGCGACCCACTGGGACCGGAAGCACGGCAGATGGCGGTTCATGCCGCAGATGTACTGGAAGCCGCCCGCATCGTTCCCACCCTGGCGGCAGCCTTAATTGACTGTCGGCGGGCGATCGCCACCACTGGCCGTCCCCGCACCCTGGCTCAAACCCTGGAAGCGCCCAGAGCAGCCTTACCCTGGCTGTTGGAAACCACGGAAGTAAACAGCGCCGCCCTGATCTTTGGCCCGGAGGACCGGGGGCTGAATAATGCTGAACTCAACCAGGCCCAGCGCTTCATCTATATCCCAACCAGCCCAGTCTATCCATCGCTTAATCTGGCTCAGGCAGTTGGCATTTGTTGCTATGAACTATTCCAGTTCATTCAGTCGCAAGCAGCTCCCTCCCCCGTCGGAGCAGCCCAGCAAGCAACCGGCTGGGGCAGCCCCAGCCAAACACCAGACCCATCCGTTTCCCCGTCTTTGCCCACCGCAAACCCACCAGAGTCAGGACAGGTAACAGAACTGGCTCCATTGCAAGACCTGGAAGGCTTTTTGCAACATCTGGAATCAGTCTTACTCAAGATTGGCTATCTGTATCCCCATACGGCCAAGAGTCGGATGCAAAAATTTCGCCGCCTCTTCAGTCGGTCCTTCCCCTCCACCACAGAAGTTGCCCTCTTACGAGGCATTTTGAGTCAGGTAGAATGGGCCACCCAACAGAATGCAGCCAGGAAAAATGATGACCCTTAACGACCCCAGCTTTCCTGAAACAAACCCAATAGCGTTTATCAAACTTTCGACTACAATTCTTCTGATACTGCAATTCTCATCCCTGATTGACCCGGCTTATCTGTGAGCGTGCCGCCTTTGCAGAATTCCTAAAATCGCCACTGCACCCGACTCCAGTGAGAAATGCAGTACTGCCCAGTCCGATGTGGGAATTTGATTGTCTAGATCAACTTTTGATTAGAATCTGGTAACTTGTCCTACATCCGTACTTGCCCCTATTTGTGTCACCATTCTCTGCCGGAGACCCCTCATGTCGGGACGTGATGATCAACCGAACAATTCATCCAATCGAAACCCCTCTCACCAAAACCGGCGAGATTTAAACCATCAAAATCGGCGCGATCTCGGCCAATTCTGGCAGTCGTCACCAGCCATGGAACCCACCCGACTCCAGCCAGTTCGTCCGCTGCGTCCCCCCGTGGGCGCTCCATCCGCCAACGCAGCAGCAAGCCGCGAAAACTGGTGGCAGCGTCTGCTTGGGGGTAGCCGTCGACAACGCAATCGCTCAGGGCGACTGGCCAGTAAGTCATCCAGTCAATCTTCTCAAACAACCCAGGCAGGAGCACGACGAGGGGCAGCCAACGCCCTCTCACTCCCTGACCTGTCTCGAACCGGCAACACTCCATCCAACGCTCGCGGTGTTGGCAACCAGCCCTTACCGTCCCGCTGGCAGCAACGGTTGAACCGGAACACTACGGTCAATGCCCGCCGCGATCGCCCCACCCTGGCACTTCGCCGTCCCACGCCGACCAGTAGCACCCTAACGGCCCTAACGCCCCAACGCAATGGGAACAGTGGTTCCTCCCGCCCAACCAGAGGAAGAGATGGCGCAGCCGCAACCCGACGGCAACAAAAAGACCTACAGCCTCGCCGCAAGAGTGTTGGAGCCGCCCTTTACGCCGCCCGTATCCTGATTTTGAGTCTGGGCATCGGCGTGCTGGCGGGAACCATCCTGTCTGCCTGGGATCCGGCCAGTCGCAATTTGGATGTCTCTAAGCAACCCACCAAACAAGCAGCCATTAAAGGCGCCACCAGCGAAGCAAAGGATACAACCGAGGCCACGCTCCAGTTAGGTCCCGAAATTACGGCGCTCAAACCTGCGGTCCAGGAATTACTGGCCAAAACACCAGACCTGCAGGCAGGAGTTTTCTTTCTAGATCTGGACAACAACGCCTACCTGGATCTCAATGGCAGTGCTGTATTAGCAGCCGCCAGCACCATTAAAGTGCCTGTCTTAGTAGCCTTCTTCCAGGATGTGGATGCCGGTAAGATTCGCCTGGACGAAAAGCTGACCATGCGCAAAGAACTGATGGCCGCCGGTTCTGGTGAAATGCAATACCAAGCCCCTGGCACCCAGTACACCGCGCTGGAAACAGCCACCAAGATGATTATCATCAGTGACAACACAGCAACCAATATGATGATTGCCCGATTGGGAGGAATCACCGCCCTGAACCAACGATTCCGCTCCTGGGGCTTAACGGCAACGGCTATTAACAATGTGCTGCCCGACCTGGAAGGAACCAATACAACCAGTGCCAAGGATTTGAGTTTCCTGATGATGCGCATTAGTCGGGGAGATCTGATTACGATGAAATCCCGCGATCGCATGCTGGACATTATGCGCCAGACCGTAACCGATAGCCTGCTGCCAAGAGGATTGGGCGAAGGCGCGCAGATCGCTCACAAGACCGGAGACATTGGCACCTATTTAGGAGATGTGGGGTTGATCGATGTACCCAATGGCAAGCGCTATGTTGGCATGGTCCTGGTGAAGCGCCCCCATAATGATGACCGGGCGGGGGAGTTAATTCGTCAGGTTTCCCGCCTGACCTACCAGTTTTTTGCCAGTAACCACTCCACTAACCCAGCCCCAACCAATTCCCCCGCCGCCACCTCTGGCCCCCCACCTTCTGCAACGGATCGTGGCACCCTGTAGAGGATAGAGTATCTTTCCTCACAGGATTGAAACAGGCAACGGACAAGCAGAGGAGCATCGCTTCAGATAGCACAATCACCCATTCGTCATAGGAGATTGGATCGTATGGGATCCCATCCCTACTGGTGCTTTGTCGCCTATCGTTCCCGTTCACCCGCCGCTAGTAACCTTTCGGACTCACCAACCAACTTGATACGGTCGGTGTGCAACGGGGTTGTTATGCGGCTTCTCCCCTGATCGCCCCAAACTACATCCGCTTCAGTAACTCGTCATACTCATCATGTGCACCAATCCAATACCAGTAAGTATGATCGGACTCCAACAAACCCAGAACACGATAGTTAAGACTGACACGAGCAGAGTAAATCGGTTGTCGCTGGCTGACTTGTTTGAATTGAAGGCTAGGATGATAAGGATCTTCTTGCCAGAGTGCATAGGCTTTTGCCGCTTGCTCCTGAACCGATGCTGGAAGATTGCTCAACCGCTTACGAAACGTTTTAGTGACACTTGATTTCATTTGTGCGTTGGAAATACTTCGCTGAGTGAAGTGATTTCACCCGCTGCTATTTCTTGACGCACCATCGCAGCCATCTGATCCCACTGATCATCTGTTGTGGCAGCAAACCGAGACTCCCATTTCTGTTCGTCTTGCAACTCAGCCAAAAATCGGGACGCGATCGCGTCTTGCTGATCGGGTGGAAGCTTTTGTATCTGAGCAATTGCCTGTTGGAGGAGTTCAGTCATGGTTCAAAAACGGCGAACACCACAATATCAAGTTAATTCTTAAATTTTATCAAGATTTTCATAGCGTTGCTCATGTAATAAATTCGACAATGGGATGGCGCTACAGAATTCTGACCCCAGTGGGTAGTTCACCTTTTGATACTGATTGGTAAAGAAGTTTGGCTCTTCTGGCTTAAGTATGCTTGATAGCCCCAGGATGGTCTGAAAGTACTGCTGTGCAAAGCTTTTTTCGAAAATCAAGTCTTTAGAGATCTTTTTGTGGGATTAAGGCTTCTATGCATTGATATGAAAGGGTTTTAAGCCTCTTGGGACTGAACCTCGCATAACCAGGTCGGAAGAGCCAGAAGTTTTCTAACTATCTCCACCTTTGGTATTCCTACTTCTCTGGCAATCTCGCTGGAATCAATTACTAGATCTTTTACACCTTGTCCAGACTGCCTTGAAATTGCCCTGTTTGCAGCTAGAGATATTTTTGTTCTGCCAGGATTGTCTTTGGTAAAAAAATATATAGGAAGAAAAATGATTAATAAAACAAAAACTCCTATAGCAATCAAAATCGCAGATCCTGACTCCCATCCCCTACCTACAGCATCTTGGTACACTGCATAAGCATTTTCTTCATCGGCTACTCATTCGACTAATAATGGTTTCGACGAATAACGGTTCATCCCTGTCGAGACCAAGCAGTTCAGTCCACCA
>CAZBTL010000028.1:0-24493 GCA_964494755.1 uncultured bacterium
CCGGTTAGCAAGGCGAGTTGAGCTTGTCGCAACGCCTCCGCCTTGGTGGTGACTGTTGGACGAGCCAAGGCATCAGGTGACTAGACGGATCTGCCAAGCCATGCATTATGCCAGTGGCCCTGGATCCTGAAACCGGGCCCGAACTGCAGCTAACTCCTGGGTACAGTCGGCTAGCCGTTGCTCCAGCGACTGATTGAGTCTTTCCAGGTCCTGATTCAGTTGCAATAGTTTGAGATACTCCTCCGTGAGCCGTTTTTCCTGCAAATAGCGGCGTAGCGCTTGGGAAACAGCCTGTTGGAGATTTTCTGCTTGCCACGGTTTGGCCAGATAGCGAAACAGATTGGTCACCTGCATAACCTGGGCCAGTGCCTCCAGCGTAGCCGAGCCGCTTAACAGAATGGTATAGCTGCTGGGCAAGCGATGATGAATTTGCCGCAGCAGTTCATCCCCTGGCAGGTCAGGCAAGTGGTAGTCGGTTAGCACCAGGGGAATTTCATTGTCTTCTTCCAACAGGTCATCAATCAGGGCTAGAGCCCGTTGACCACTATTGGCAATAACGATGCCACAATCTCGCCCGATGGCAACCCGTAACTCAGTCCGCAACTGTTCTAGAAGGGAACGATCTTGATCAATACAAATCATTACCGGCTTAGGCATGGTTTCGCAGTTTCTAAAGCAAACGGTTGAGCGGCAGGCGGCAGGCGGACAATCCCTATTCGCGGGTTTTGAGAACGGCAGTCATTTTCGCTGTTGCCATTCTTGGTGAGCGGTATGGAGCAGGGCGATCGCTTCGTCGAAGGTCTGGACGCAGTGGGGAATCTGCATATCCTCCTTAGCTGCCAGTGGGGGCTCGGCGTCCACCATATATCGGGTGCCCCAATCTACTAGATCAGCCCACATGTCGCCCACCAGAATCAGGGGCATTTGCCTCAGTTTGCGGACCTGCAGAAGTTGCCAGATCATCAGGACTTCCAGCGTGGTGCCAATGCCACCTGGAACCACCACAAAGGCATCGGAGATCAGAACAAAGTGGTGTAACCGGGAAAAGAAAGTGCGGTGCTGAAAGACCTTTTCCACGAAGGGGTTGGTTTCCTGTTCGGTTTCCAAATCGATCCGGATACCAATAGACTGGGTGCGGTCCAGGGGATCGGCCTGAACACTACCTTCATTGGCTGCTGCCATCAGGCCCGGTCCGCCGCCGGTAACAATGTCGCAGCCGAGGGCGGTGAGTTCGCTGGCCAGTCTCCGGACTCCTTTATAAATTGGAGAGCCGCTTTGAATCCGGGCGGAACCAAAGATGGTCACCCGATAGCGATCGCTGCGGGGCGGCTGAATGCTAGATAAGCCGCTAATCACATCCCACAAACCCAAAATGGCTTTTTGAATCGCCTGATGGGTTTCTTGCTGATGAGCCAGACAAACCATCTCAGCTTCCCTGATCAGATCCGACCCTCTATTCTGTGATTCTGTGTCCAAAAATGGAGTCCCCAAGACAATATTCCCTTGCCCCTATTCTGGACTGAAATGGTCGGGCGGCACACACTCGCTGCTGTCTGTCTCAAGCTTGTCGTTGAGCAGGGCCGACCATCCAGACAGCAGGGCCAGATCCGGTGAGTCAGCTATTTTCACAACCTTGGCGCCAGCAGGTGAAAACAGGCGTTGCTAACAAGCAGGATGAATTGAAACGAAGTTTCAAGCATCCAGCATCCTTATTCATCCCTGGAATCAGCAATGCTGATAAAAAAAGTAAAAAGTGAGCAGCGTTACAACAAGCCACAGTGCGTGACTCTTTAATCAAGCCTTAAGACATTTACCCGATTAGCCCCATTTATCTGTATGACTCTCTAAAGTAGTTTTCAGGCAGGCTGACTAGTGACTGCGATGTTCTTACAGGGAAGGCGACTCCAAATGGTTCTACACCTTTCCCTGGATCCAGTGTGAATCACAAAAGGAACTCATCTATGCAAACCCTACCCAACCCGCAATCAGGAACCGTGCAGGTCGAGGATGACCGCACAGGGTTGAGTATTGAAACCCTCAAACGAGCCTTCATTGACAACCTGTTTTACGTACAGGGCAAGTTTCCGGCGATCGCTTCCAAGCATGACTATTACATGGCCCTGGCCTACGTAGTGCGAGATCGATTGCTGCAGCGGTGGATTAATACCGCCGAAACGTACACCAAACATGGTTCCCGCACTGTCTGCTATCTGTCTGCCGAGTTTTTGATGGGTCCCCATTTAGGTAACAATCTAATTAACCTGGGGATCTATGATCAGGTGAACCAGGCCATGCAGGAGTTGGGTCTGGATCTGGCGGAACTCATGGAGCAGGAGGAAGAACCAGGCCTGGGCAATGGCGGTCTGGGCCGACTGGCGGCCTGCTATCTGGATTCCATGGCAACCTTGCAAATCCCCACACTAGGTTATGGCATCCGCTATGAATACGGCATTTTTGACCAGGACATTCGGGATGGCTGGCAGGTAGAACGAACTGACAAATGGTTGCACAATGGCAATCCCTGGGAGATCCCGCGGCCGGAGTGGGCTGTGGAAGTGAAGTTGGGGGGTCATACAGAACACTATGTGGACGAACATGGCCGCCACCGGGTCCGCTGGGTGCCGTTCAAGGTGGTCAAAGGCGTTCCCTATGACACGCCAATTCTGGGCTATCGGGTTAACACGGCCAACACGCTGCGGTTATGGTCATCCGAAGCCCCGGAATCATTTGATTTCGAAGCCTTCAACTCCGGCGACTACCTGGGAGCCGTGCAGGAAAAAATGGACTCGGAAAACCTTTCCAAAGTCCTGTATCCCAATGACAACGTGTCTCAAGGCAAAGTGCTGCGACTGGCCCAGCAGATCTTCTTCGTTTCCTGTTCGTTGCAGGATATGATGCGCATCCTGGAGCGTCAGCACATTCCCGTGGACAAGTTCCACGAAAAGTTTGCCATCCAGTTAAATGACACCCATCCGTCGATCGCCGTCGCAGAATTGATGCGGCTGCTAGTGGATGAACATGGCATGGAATGGAACCAGGCCTGGGCCATTACCCAAAATACCTTTGCCTACACCAACCACACCCTATTGCCAGAAGCACTGGAACGCTGGCCCATCCGCATGTTTGGCGAACTGCTGCCCCGGCATCTGGAAATCATCTACGAGATCAATCTGCATTTTCTGGATGATGTGCGCATTCGCTTCCCGGATGATCCAGACAGAATTGGCCGTATGTCCTTAATTGACGAAAATGGCGAACGCTATGTGCGGATGGCTCACCTGGCCTGTGTAGGCAGTCATGCCATCAATGGCGTAGCAGCCTTGCACACCGAACTGCTGAAAAAAGATGTGTTGCGAGATTTTTCCGAACTGTATCCAGAGAAGTTCGTCAACGTCACCAATGGTATTACTCCGCGCCGCTTCGTGGTGCTAAGCAACCCCCGCCAAACCAAACTGATTTCCAACAAAATTGGCGATCGCTGGATTAAGCATCTGGATGAGTTGCGGCAATTGGAAATGTTTGTGGATGATACCGAGTTCCGGCGAGAATTCCGCCAGATGAAGCTGGCCATCAAGACGGAAGCGGCGGACTACATCAAAGCCTTTACCGGGATTGAGGTGGATCCCCACTCTATGTTCGATATCCAGGCCAAGCGCTTCCATGAATACAAGCGGCAGCACCTGAATGCGTTGCACATTGTCACGTTGTATAACCGGATTAAGCATAATCCAAACGCCCATATCACCCCCCGCACCTTCCTGTTTGCGGGCAAGGCTGCTCCCGGTTATTACATGGCCAAGTTGATCATCAAACTCATCAACTCCATTGGCGATGTGGTGAATCGGGATCCCGATGTACGCGGACGTTTAAAGGTGGTCTTTCTGAAAGACTTTTCGGTGAAGTCAGCTCAGCGTCTGTATCCCTCGGTGGATCTGTCAGAACAAATCTCAACCGCGGGCAAGGAAGCGTCCGGTACAGGGAATATGAAGTTTGCCCTCAACGGCGCTTTAACCATTGGCACCCTGGACGGGGCCAACATTGAAATCCGCGAAGAAGTGGGAGCAGACAACTTCTTCCTGTGCGGTCTGACCGAAGAAGAGGTCCATGCCCTCAAATCGAGAGGCTATCACCCCTGGGAATACTACGACAGCCATCCCGAACTCAAGTTGGCGATCGACCGGATTGCCTCCGGCTTCTTTTCCCATGGGGATCCCAGTTTATTCAAGCCGCTGGTGGATCACCTCCTGCACCATGACGAATACATGCTGATGGCTGACTACCAGTCCTACATTGAGTGTCAGGAACGAGTCAGTCAGGCATTTGAGGACGCCGACCAGTGGACCCGCATGTCCATCTTGAATGTGGCTCGTATGGGCAAGTTCTCCAGCGATCGCGCTATTCAGGACTATTGCGACAGCATCTGGCATGTCAATCCAGTTCCCATTACGGTGACTGACTACATCCAGGCCAACTTCACACTGCAGTCCCACTAATGGGTGTCGGCTTGAGGCTGCATCCGCCCTTCCCCACCATGGTCGATGACGGATGCAGCCAACCAGGCAAGCCTTGCTTGAGCCGGATGACGCCACTCTGGCGATTCACAGACACACAGCGGGGTTTGAGATGATCTTGGCGGCACCGTTTTTACAGTGACCTTGCGGCTAAGAGCCCCCTTTACAGCTTGGCCTGGCCAGTGTCCTATCTGCGACGCTGAAAACCAGGACTGACCAGCACATCCAGGATTAAATCGGCGCCAAAGCGAACCGGATCGGTACAGGGCAAGCCGGTTTCAATTTCCACTTGCTCAATGGCAAGAGCAGCCTCCGTTTCATCTAGATGGGCGGTGTTGAGGGCGATCGCGGCGACCTTGGCCGGGGCGAATGCTCCCCCCGCAGCAGCGACCGTTTCGTAGACTTTGATCACCTCTCGCAGGGGGGGGATAGAAACATGGGCGAAGGTGCGAATTCGTTTCTGTCCGGCCCGATGAACCAGGACCAGATGGGTTGGCTGGCTGCCCCGCAGCAAAGGCAGCGTTGCTGTAGAAGCAGGATTGAGCAACGATCCCTGGCCCTCAATGTGGACAATGTCGGCCTCCCGTCCAGCCTGCATCACCATCCGTTCCACTGCACCAGCAGCAAAATCAACCCGAATCGCATCCAGGGGAATGCCATTGCCAGAGAGCATGATGCCCGCCTGGCCCGTAGCCAGAAAACAGGACCGCAAGCCCCGCTGCAGTGCCGCTCGATGCAATTCCAGACTGGTGGACATTTTGCCCACCCCCATGTCCGTCCCCACCGTCAGCACCCGCAAACAGGGCAGCAGTCGGGCCTCACCGCTACCCACCGACAATCCAGGCGGTTCCCGCCGCACATCCCAGATCCACTGATCGGATCTCAGCAGCGCCGCCAATTCCGGATCCGAATTGAGCGAGGTATGCAAACCATTGACAATCGAGAGCCCAGCCGCGATCGCCCCCCGAATCTCAGCCCGCCACTCTTCCGGCAATTGCCCTCCCGATGGCGCAATGCCAATCGCCAACACATCAGGCCGATAGGCCAACGCCTGTTTCACCGACGCCACAATCGGCACAGACCGTTGAATGCCCGTCAACTCCGCTAGAGACTCCCCAGCACACTGACGATCGATCACGGCAACAATTTCAGCCGGACTATAGCGCAAAATCGCCAGGCCCGTTTTACCATTCAAACCACGGATTCCATCATGCAGAAGAATTGCGACTCGCTGGTCAGGATGAATCATCAACCTTACTCCGGCTTCCCAAGCAACACAGTAGGCATCCTATCAGGTATCAACATAAGCCGGGACACATTGGTATGCAAGGAATTCAGGGGCAAAGAGCCGACCATGTTACTGGCTTCTGAATTCTGACTCCTATTCCAACCCAATGTCCCACCTTACATAGGTCGCGGTCTTTGGCTACAGCTATTCTTGACCAAGCCCACTCCTCTAAACAGCACCGGGCCCTGCGCAACCCGCCTTTCCCCATGAACTCTGGGTTGTCGAGCCAGTGACGGGGTCGCCCCACGGCGTTCCACTCGTTGAGTATAAATACCTGGTATTCCAAAAAAAAGATTAAGAATCAGTCATTTTAGTTCACACCACTTTACATTCTTATCTCAGGGTATAGCGAATTACATTCGAGACTGACTTTGAAACCTGGTGGGATAGCGAGATTGTAATGCAACGATTGAGTGCGACAGAGTTAATCCTTCGGTATAAAGCAGGAGAGAGAACACTGGTATCAGTGGATTTAAGTGGAGAATACCTATTTGAAGCCAATTTACCAGGAATTAATTTGTCCAAAAGTCGGTTAGTGGCTGCTCACTTACCCTATGCCGACTTGAGTCAGGCCACTTTAAACGGGGCTGAACTGCAACAGGCTGAGATGGGAGATACCCAACTGTTTCAGGCAGATCTGTCCCAGGCTAATCTTGAAGCGGCCAATTTATCCAGGGCCAATCTGCGGCTGGCTAATCTGCGGGGGGCCAATCTCTGCGGCGCCAACTTACAAGGGGCGGACCTATTCTGCGCTGATTTGAGCAATAGTAATTTAACCAATGCCGACCTCAGTCGGGCCAATTTAGAGCGGGCTAAGTTGGATGGGGCCATTCTGAAGGGTTGTAATCTGTTTCGGGCCCAGGAAGCCGACCTGAAAGACGCTGCGACCGACAGTTCCACTATCTATCCCGATGGCTACCGCCGCTAATCCGGCTCAAATAGTTGGCCGAGAGCCGCTGGAGGGTTGCTGCGGACAGCCGAGCCCATCACCTGCCCCAGTCTGGGCGGCAGCCATTTTAGCTGGGCTGGCAGCCACTGGCTGGAGGTCAGAGCGAGCATCACAATCATGAGCGCAAACGGAGCCACATTGAAGACCTGGGTGGGCACTTGGGGAATGGCGCTCTGGGCAGCGCTAGCCAACGATTGCAAGATGCCAAACAGATAGCAACTGAGGGCCACTCGTAGGGGACTCCAGCCACCAAAGATAACGATGGCCAAAGCGATCCAGCCATATCCAGCCGTATGGCGATAACTCCATCCCGCTTTAAAGTCGAGGGAAAATGCGGCTCCGGCGATCCCCATCAGCGCGCCACCCAGCAGGGTATACAGGTAGCGTTGACGAATAACCGCAGTCCCACGGGCAAAGGCAGCGGATGGTTTTTCACCGATCGCCCGTAGGGTTAGTCCAGGGTAGGTCTGGTAAAAATAAAACCAGGTGAAGCCAATCAGGCCATAGCTGGCATAGACCAGCAGGTCGCTGTCAAACAGCAAGGGACCCAACCAGGGGATTTGGTGCAGCCCAGGAATCGCCAGATGGGGAACCGTGGGACCGGGAACCCGGACAAAGGCATTACCCAGAAAAGACGACAGGTCGGCACACAGCAAGGTCAGCACAAACCCGACTGCTACCTGGGACTGTTTTAAGGTCAGGGCGCTAAAGGCCACAATCAGGGCAATCAAAGCCCCCACCAGGCCAGCCCCAGCAAATCCCAACAGCAGACTGGGCAGTAACCCCAAGCCTTCCGTTGTCTTGGCGATCGCAAACCCCGCCATGGCAGACAGCATGATCGTCCCCTCCGCCGACAGATTAATCACGCCGGACCGTTCCGTCAGGGTTTCGCCCAGGCTGGCAAATACCAGCGGGGTCGAGGTGGCGATGGCGACGCCCAGAATTGCCAGCCATTGAGTCAGGTCCATCGGATCAGATCAGCCCTCAAACTGCATCAGGAGCATGGGACAGTTCAGCCCAGCGGCGCTGAATGTCGGCAATGGTAAAAACAGCCTGGAACGGTAACCCGCGTTGCTGATAAAGCTCGGCCCCTCCCTGCTGACGATCGACCAGGGCCAGCACCCCATTGACCTGATAGCCCGCCTGCTGTAAGCGATCGGCGGCCTGCAGAGCCGACTTGCCAGTCGTCACCACATCTTCCAACACCGTCACCAGGGTGCCCTCCGGCAGTGCCAGCCCTTCAATGTAGGCGCGGGTGCCGTGACCTTTGGGTTCTTTGCGAATGATTAGGGGCGGCAAAGAGCGGCCATCGTAAGCCGCTACCAGGCTGACGGCCGTCACAATCGGGTCTGCTCCTAAGGTGAGACCGGCCACAGCCTGGGTGTCAGTCGGCAAAAGAGAGAGCAGAATACGGCCCACCGCCAGACAGCCTTGAGGATGTAACGTGACCTGCTTGCCGTTGATGTAATAGGAAGAACGCTGACCCGAACTGAGCAGGAAGTCACCTTCCTGATAGGCACGTTGACAGAATAAATCCAACAGGTGTTGACGCAATTGCGGCAAATCGAGTGTCGCGATCGCAGCAGGAGATTCCATTAAGGATTGGAGAATTTTTGTCATACATTTCAGAAAGACTGAGTAGAATTAGGAAGGTCAAATGAATAGCGTTTGGCAGGTTTGATTAGCTCGGGAGAGCCTTTATCAATACTGGAGTTTCTGATAGAAACCTGGGGTGGCTTAAGACATGATCTCAGCTCCAAGGTTGCAAGGCCCAGTCCATTGACATCCTGATCTTAGACGTACCTGATCTTAGACGTAAATGCGAACACACCTTAAGGAAATCGATTTGAGGAGTGATCTATGGGAATGGGATCTAATCGCGCTATTGCCAGTTTGGTTATGGTGGGCAGTTTGGTGCTGGGAACCTCTGCAGTCACACTAGCCCAAACAGCCGAAGACATTGCAGATGAGTTTTTCAAATCCCAGGCCGGTCATTTTGCTCCAGTGCCAGATGCATTTGATGAAGCCTTCTTTCGGCATGATCCCGATTTCTACCGCAACCGGTCGATCGGTCGCCAGTTCAACTTCATCTTTGGCATCACCGGTTTTCTAGATCAGGAAATTAACCGCGATGGACAGGAGATTTTTAATGTTTATCGGTCACAACTGTCCCATCAGTTAGCCAGTGGCCCCATCCTTCGTACCCCGGATTTACCCAATCCGTTCAATAGCTCGCTGTTGGGTTGTCCTACCTCGGTTCAGTTTTCCTGTGCCATGCCTACCCCTAGGTTACCCGCTCCCATTACTGGCTATCCCCCAGTTGAAGGCGTTGCGCCTAGCCAGCCCAGCACTAAGCCGGTTCCATCCCTGTGGTAGGACTCAGGTTCAGAATTGCAGTTCAATTATTGCGGACGTTAAGCTGTCCTGGTTGAATAAACAGGTAGGAGGATTCTTCCTTCTGCCTGTTTATTATTTGGGCGGAAAATCAAGCCAGGTTACCTGCGGTCCAGGTTGTCCTCACTCTATATTGAGAATTGAAATTCTGTATTGAGATTGATCGCAATCCAGGGTGCAGGGGTCGAACCTGCCTGAGGCGAATTATGAGTTCGCTGCCTAAACCGCTCGGCCAACCCTGGTAATGCCCCCATTGTATCTTGATCGGAATTCTTTGCTGTAATCCCCGTGGGTGCGTCTAAAATTGGGGCGATTCCCCACTCAAAAAGCAACACCGACTCGTTCCACGGTTCAAATGCCTGGTTTTACCTAGCGATCAACTTCGAGATCCAAGGATGGCCAGGTTTCTATTCTTCCGCGACGGAGATTGTCCCTAACCCTATGAAGCTGAACTCTACTGCGACTTTGACAATTTCTCTCCTGGCGCTCATGGCCGTAGCTGGGCTGGTAAGTGCAGCAGTTGGCAGCGCCATTGGCCGCGAGGCTCTAAAGGGGGTGACTCAGCCGGATACCCGTCCGACCAGTAATTTAGCCAAAACCCGTCAGGCATCTTCTCCCAAAGACAGTTTGGTCATTCTCCGTGAAGAAGATATTCTGGCCAAGGTCAAACAACGGATGAGCGGCGCAGCCAGTAAACAAAAACCGGTCACACCGGCGCCGTCTGAAAAAGTGGCCGCCAACTCGGCGGATAATAAACCCGGTTCCTTTCCTATGACCAGCCAGAGTGGTGCTGTGACCTTGGAAGTTAGCTCGGCCCAACCGCAGGGAGAAAGTTTTATTCTCAATGTGACGTTGCAGAACAAAGGCAAGCAACCCGTGCAGTTTCTCTATAGTCTGCTAGATGTGGAAGATGATCGGGGGCAAGTTCTGAATGCCAGTACGGATGGTCTTCCCTCGGAATTAGCTGCAGACGGCGAAACTTTTTCTGGGACAATTAGTATTCCAATGTCCATCCTGAATGGGGTGAAGCAAATCTCGTTGAAGTTGACCGATTACCCCGATCAGCAGATCAAACTGGAGATTACAAATATCCCAATTTCCAAGTAGCACAGACATTGGTGCTGTTGGGCTCAGATAACCCGATGGGTGTAATTAATGACAGCCACCACTCTGATTGTTGCAGGGGTTTATCAGGAATTGGTTAGCCAGGTTCCTTCTGCCTCCTTAACTGCGTCAGACATCTGGGTACGGTTGCTGGCTGTATTTAGCCTGATTGCGGTCAATGCCTTTTTTGTCACGGCTGAATTTGCCGTTATCTCGGTGCGGCGATCGCGGATTAATCAGTTGGCCGAAGCTGGCGATTTGCAGGCCAGAACAGTGCAGCATTTGCAACAAAGTATTGATCGACTTCTATCGACAACCCAACTGGGGATCACCCTATCCTGTCTAGCCTTAGGCTGGATCGGGGAAAAGACGATGGCGGTGGTGGTGACGGAATGGCTATGGCAGATTCCCCTGCCAGTTTTTTACCAGCAGGCGATCGCCCATTCCCTGGCCATTCCGATTACCTTCTTGTTGCTGGCCTATCTACAAATTGTGCTTGGGGAATTGTGTCCCAAGTCTGTCGCCCTACTGTATTCGGAGCAACTGGCCCGGGCCTTGGGCGCTCCCAGTCAGGCGATCGCCCGCCTGTTCCATCCCTTTGTCTGGATCCTAAACCAGTCCACCCGCTTTCTCCTCCGGCTGGTGGGAATTCCCTATACCGTTCAGGGCTGGTATGACCAGGTGACCCCGGAAGAACTACAGCGGATCATCACCACTTCCAGTGAATCGACGGGGCTGGAGGCAGAAAAACGAGAACTGTTGAGTAATGTTCTGGAGTTTGGCGATGTGTCGGCGGGTGAAGTCATGATTCCCCGCACCAATATCATTGCCATTTCCAGCGAAGCCACCTTAAAAGAGTTGCTAGAAGAGGTGGCGCAGTCGGGCCACACCCGCTATCCCGTGATTGGTGAATCACTGGACGATGTGCGGGGCATCATCCAGTTCCGGGATCTGGCGGAACCACTGGCCAAGGGCAATTTTGTGCTGGATGATCCTATTCATGACTGGGTTCGGCCCGTCCGATTTGTGCCGGAATACTTGCTGTTGAGTGAGTTGTTGCCCCTGATGCAGCGATCGCGGCAGTCCATGGTAATGGTGGTAGATGAGTACGGTGGCACAGCCGGATTGGTGACGGTGCATGACCTGATTGCCGAAATCCTGGGCGAGCCAGTGGATTCGACCGATGATGAGGAAGCCGCTGTCCGCATCCTGGATGAGCAAACCTTTTTAGTCCAAGCACAGATTGATCTGGAAGCCGTTAACGAATTGCTCAATCTCGACCTGCCGCTGACGGATGATTATCTGACCCTGGGTGGGTTTCTAATCTATCAACTGCAAAAAATTCCCCAACCAGGGGATACGCTCTACTACGAAGGCTACGAATTCAGGGTCGTTTCTATGGACGGACCACGCCTGCACCAAATTCAAATCCACCGACCCGATGCCGACACCTTAGAGGAAAGCAACTGGGAGTTGGGAGAAGAAGCCACAGCAGACTCCAGCAATGAGTTGTCACCGCCTTTGTCCCCAGAAGAAGGGGATTGACCGGAGTCGCATCGGGGCTGTCTCCGCTCGGTAATCGATCGAAGACAAGACACGTCAGGTGGAAGAATGACCCAAGCGCCGCAGATAGTCCCAGCCACGCTGGGCCCAAACATGCTGTCTGCCGGTTTTTTGGGCAATCCACTGAGCCACTTTTGGCCCGGACCATTCTCCACCATCGGGTGGCGGGTTTTGCAAAATCTGTTGCAATTCCTGCTGTTGCTCCAGGGTTAGGAGCGATCTCGGAGACTGCAACCGTTGGTGGTTCCGTTTTTTGACAGCCTCCGGCCCATCCTGGTTGTAGCGCCGAATAATTTCTTTGGCATAGTCATAATTCAATCCGACAATCTCAGCCGCCTGCTTGATGGTCCAGCACTGGGCCACCAGGGATAGGAGATGCCATCGCCGCGACTCGGAAGTGTCTTTTGCCTGACGGTAATGGGTTTTCAGTTCTTCAATGCTCAAGTGGGACTGGAGTTGGGCTTTCGGTGGCATGCCGTACTCATAATCAAGTGAGTGGACTTTCAGGATTCACAACTCGGGGGCATCCGTGGGGGATCCGGACATTCAGCGTCAAGCTCCTGCTTCATTTATCGGAGGGTTCAGACCGGACTCCGGACAAATGACACCGCATTGACCAAAAAAACTCACAATTTCTAGTGGCTAATTCCAGAAATTTCTCTCAGGCTGTCACCGGGATTCAGGGCTGGATTCAGACCCTCCCCATCACCCGTCATCTGTTCCTGCAGGGCTTGTTTTTGCCGATACTCGGTTAGCTTACGCTGGGCGATCGCATAACTGGGGGCTTCGGCTGGAATGGTTTGCAGATAGGGAATTGCCGCTGCAAATTGATGCTGGGCCGCCCGGTCAAATGCCTGTTGCAGATTGGCAACAGCCCAAATCTCTTGCTTTCTGGTGTACTCGCCAATCTTGTCCTGAGCCAGGGCATAGAGGGCACTCTCTGGTGGAATTTGCCGCAAATGGGCCAGAGCGGTTGGAAAGGAGCGCTGAGATGCCAGATGGAAAGCCTGTTGTAAATTGTGCCGGGCAGTTTCTTCCAACTTGCTGATTGCCTGTTGCAGCAGGGGAGCCAGCCGTTGTTGCCAGTAGTCAATGGCGGGTAGTTGCCGTCCGAGTCGTATCACCCGAACCCACTGGTTCGCCTGCCAGGCCTGCTCAGCCGCTTGCACCTGACGCTCAGCCCGTTGCCAATCTGCCTGCCAGCGAGAAACCGCAGTCTGGGCCGCCCGATAGGTCGGACTGTCGGATGGAACAGAGCGGGCCAGCCGCAACGCCTGATCCAGTTTTCCCCTTTGATAGTGACTGGTTGCGTCTGCCAGTAGCCGCTCTCCCCGATCGCCGGTCGCGACCGACTGCAGAGGATTCAACCCATTCATCGTCAACACTAGGGCCAGCGAAGCACCAACCCCAGCCGCGGTTGAGAAGCGGGCAATTTCCGGCAGCAGCGATCGCCGTTCAGAAACAACTGAGTTAACCTCTGGGGTAAAATCCACCCATTCCGCCGCGATCGGTGATTCAGTTGGATGCTCACCAGCCAATAGATAACGCGCCGCCTGCAACGCCGGCTCAGCCGATGGATAACGCTGAGTTTCATCCGCCTGCACCATCTGATTTAGGATGTGCCGTACCCCCTGACAAAAGTCCGATTCAGGCAGTCCAGAAACCGGCCAGATCAAATTTCCCGTCAGCGGATCATGGGCCAACTGGTCGGGAGAGAGGCCCGTTAACGCCTGAACCCCAATCAAACCGAGAGCATACACATCACTGGCCGGGGTCACCCATGCCTGTCGCTGCTCCGGAGCCTGGTAGAAAGATGCTGGATGCTGCTTCCGGGGTATTTCCTGGCCCCGCGCCACCAGCACCAGTTCCTGCAGATGGGGCAGGGTTTGAAAGTTAACCAGTACCAGCCGACCATCCCGCGATCGCCGGATCAGGTTAGCGGGAGTCAGTTGGCCATGACGAACGCCGTAGCGATGGGCAAAGGCCAGCGGTTCCAGGCACTCGACCAACAACCGGACAACCTGTTCCGGTGGCAAGCAACCCGCCACTTCCAGTTCTTGAGCCAGCGACACCCCCAGGATGAATTCGTAAACCACATAAACACCGGCAGCGTCATTAAAACAGGCTAATAACTGAGGCATCTGGTCATGCTGACCCAGTTCTTCTAGCAGTGCTGCTTCCTGGGCAAAGAGGGTTTCCACCGTCACCAGATAGTCTGGAATCTGAGGAATCAGCCGGAGATGCTGGATCAAACAGTTGGGCTGACTGGGACGACGCAAATCCTGGGCCAGATACGTACATCGCCAGGGACTGTCTGCCAGAACTTGGATCACCTGATAGCGCCCATCCAGCGGCAACTCCAGTTCGGGATAGCGGACATCAGGCTGGACAACCACATTCAACATAGGAACACTCCAGAAAAGGCCAGAGCGGCAAGGGGAAGCATGAAGCGACTGTGCTTATTCATTCCATTGCCGGAGCAAGTCCTCCGGAGAACTGCTAGAACTGCTCCCAACGCTCTGTCAGGGCCAGCAGATCATGGCCACAACAATTCTCTATGCGGCAACCGGCACTCAACCAGGGCCACTTCTGACCGGATCAGCCAGTTCGTCCCATCAGGGCGGGCACTGGAGCAATGCTGTCCGAATCCTTGCTGTCCGAATCCTTTGCCACGGCTGTTTCGGCGAGGGGGAAAGCCGCCGCCAACGGCCTCCCGCAACATTTCGCAAAACAAATGACAGTAAGAGTCAAATTTATATTGTTATGGGATGAAGATTTATAAACCAAACATTACAAAGCTTAGTAAAATAAACCCATTGGTAAGTATTTTTTCTCATTGCCATGACAGCCGACCATTTTCCCTGGCTTACTGCGATTATCCTGCTGCCGCTTGTAGCTTCCCTCCTCATCCCCGTCCTGCCCGATAAAGAGGGCAAGCGTGTACGGTGGTATGCCCTGGGTGTAGGTATCGCAGACTTTGTCTTGATGTGCTACGCCTTCTGGAAGCATTACGATGTCAGCAGCGCAACGTTCCAACTAACGGAACAGTATGCCTGGATCCCTCAGTTGAGTCTCAACTGGGCCGTTTCGGTTGATGGGGTATCGGTTCCCCTAGTGCTTCTGGCAGGATTGGTAACGACCCTGTCCATGTTTGCTGCCTGGCAGGTCAACCACAAGCCCCGCCTGTTCTATTTCCTGATGCTGGTGCTTTATGCGGCGCAGATCGGGGTGTTTGTGGCTCAGGATATTCTCCTGTTGTTCATCCACTGGGAACTGGAACTGGTTCCGGTTTATCTACTGATCTCAATTTGGGGCGGTCAGAGGCGCCGTTATGCCGCCACCAAGTTTATTCTTTACACCGCTGCGGCCTCTATCTTCATTCTGATTGCCGGATTGGCTATGGCCTTCTACGGCGATCGCGTCACCTTTGACCTGATTGAACTGGGCCTGAAGGATTATCCACTGGGGCTGGAACTCTTCCTCTATGCCGGTTTGCTGATTGCCTTCGGGGTCAAGTTAGCGGTTTTCCCAATGCACACCTGGTTGCCCGATGCCCACGGTGAAGCCTCCGCTCCGGTGTCCATGATCCTGGCTGGCGTCCTGCTGAAGATGGGCGGATACGGGTTGATTCGTCTGAACATGGAAGCCCTGTCCGATGCCCATGTTTACTTTGCGCCTATCCTAGCTATTTTGGGCGTTGTCAACATCATCTATGGGGCGCTGACTTCCTTTGGTCAGACCAATATGAAACGGCGTCTGGCCTACTCGTCGGTTTCCCACATGGGCTTTGTACTGCTGGGAATTGCCTCCTTCACCGACCTGGGGGTTAGCGGGGCGATGCTGCAAATGATCTCCCACGGCTTGATTGCTGCGGTCCTGTTCTTCCTGGCTGGGGTCACCTACGATCGCACTCATACGCTGTCCCTACAGGATATGGGCGGCATTGGTATGGCGATGCCCAAGGTGTTTGCCCTCTTTACAGCAGGAGCAATGGCCTCTCTGGCCTTACCAGGCATGAGTGGCTTTGTCAGTGAGCTGTCGGTGTTTGTGGGGTTGTCCACCAGTGATCTCTATAGCTCCACCTTCCGCACCATCACCATTCTGCTGGCGGCAGTGGGCATTATCCTGACACCGATTTACCTCCTGTCCATGTTGCGCCAGGTGTTTTATGGCTCCGGCTCTACGCCAGCCTGTGTGATCGGCGACCCCAGTCTGCAAAAGGACTATCAGGAAAATCAAGAAGCGGTTTGCTTCGGCACCGACTGCATCCTGCCTGGGGAAGCACGCTTTATCGACGCCCGACCTCGGGAAGTGTTCATCGCCGCCTGTTTCTTGTTCCTGATTGTTGGTATTGGCTTTTATCCCAAACTGGCAACCCAGATCTATGACGTCAAGACGGTGGCAGTCAATGCGGATGTGCGGCAGTCCTATACCCGGATTGCTCAGGCTAATCCTCAGCTCTATGCTCAGGGTCTTTCCTTTCCAAATCTGGCAGAGACCGAATCCGCCGCCGTCATGGGTGTTCTGAAGTAGTGTCAGCGATTTTCGGGGTATCTCACAGTTAAGCGATCGCTCAGAACTGAGCGATCGCTTTCTTATTGCCCCAAACTCAGAACCAGTGGCTGAGGCCGTTGATCCTCAATCCTTTCGAAATCATCGAGATTGCACCCGGAGCCGCTATACAATTAAGTCGCCTAAAATGAGTCGCCCTACAACGAGACCCTGGGGATTTGGACCGCATTCTAAGCGTAATTATTAAGCGTGATTTAGCTAGTGCTGACTTCCAGGGTTGCCGGCTGTGAGTCGGCTGCAGCCTGCCGCTTTTGCTTTTTCGCCTTCAGACGCTGCACCGCAGTTTGAGACAATTCAGCCACTAGCAAACTGGCCACCACCCCATCATCCAGCCACCCCACAACTGGCACAAAGTCAGGAGCGACATCAAACGGATCAGCCAGGTAGAGCAGGCTGGCTAGCACAATCCAGATGCCAAATTTGGGATGGCGGAGCAATTGGCGGTAGCCGCTAAGAATAGGTTGGGAGAAGACTTGTTTGAACAGTAGCTTGTGCATTGAGTCGATCCATACGCGACAAGATCATCTTGCCAAATCCCCTAGCCGTTGTCTGGTGTAGAGAACCCACCCATCTGGTGTAAAAACCTCATCGGCGATCGCCCAAGCCCAGATAGCTACTCATCATCCGGACCTTGCATCAAATTCTGCAGCAACTCTAGGCCTCGCTTCACCCGACGGGAAACGGTAACTGCGCTAATTCCCAACCGTTCAGCGGTTTCCTTCTGGGTCAGATCATAGAGAAAGACAAACTCTAAAATTTGGCGCGTTCGCTTCTCCAACTGCACCAATGCCTGCTGCAACCGGATTTGATCCTCCTGGGCCAGTTGAAAACTGCGGTAGCGGGTATCTGGGACCAAGTCCCCCAAGGAAGCGGCCTCACTATCGTCATCCCACGCCGGCGCATCCAGACTCAGGAGAGCCCGGTTCTGACAGGCCAGCTTAATTTCCAACCACTCCGCAACCTCAATTTTGAGCGCATTTGCCACTTCCAGATCGGTTGGCAGGCGATGGCAGTTGACCTGAAACTCGCGCATGATCAAAATCGCCTGCCGCTGTAAATTTTGCCACCGTCGGGGAACCCGCACCGATGGGCTTTTGTCCCTCAGATAATGCTGAATTTCGCCTCGAATGTAGGGTATAGCAAAGGAACTAAACGCATGCCCTTTGGACAGGTCAAATCGTTCAATTGCCCGAATCAGACCAATACAACCAACCTGAAGCAAATCTTCGTAATTTTCCGTGCATTGATTGAGCCAGTGATGCGCTTCTTTGCGCACTAGGCCAAAGTTCAGCTCAACTAAACGGTTCCGCACAGCAGGAGTCGGAGAAACTTGATAGGCTCGCAGCAATTGCAGCGATTCTCCCTTTAATTCGGAGCTGGTTAACTCGGAGTTGGCGGTCGTAGACATTTCAGTGTTCAGTCCAGGTAAAGCAAAGCACTGGCATTCAGGTTTTGTCTTTAGTGTGAAGTAGATTTGTATGTCTAGCTGTGATCAAGGACATACCCTCAGGTGACCAAGCTGTGGCACTCGACTTATTGTATCCGCATATTTACTCAAGCAGTGATTTTCATCAAGACTTTTTCTGCTTTGCCCCAGCGTATGGTCAAGATTCCAAGCAATGAGTTCAGAATCCCAACCAGCCCATGAGCATCTGTAGCAATCCTATTTGATTTGTGAATGTCTGGATGGTGAAAGGGCTTTGTGAGAAGGATTTCCTGCGGAAACCTTTCACAATCCTGCTCGGATCGCTATACAGCCTTAGCTGACCTTAATGTAGGCAGATTGTGAACATGCCACAACGGCATTTCTACGGAAATCATCCCCTATCTAACCCGAAAGTCTTCGGTTTTTCTTAATCATTCAACCCACCAGTATTAACCCTCGATTGTTAAGGACTGGAAAATTGAGTTTGTTGAGAAGCGATCTGCTCTGTTGGGGGCGATCGCGGCGTATTGCCTGGTCTAATCGCTAACGCAGAAGAACAAAAGGCTGGCATCCTGATTGCAGAAGATTGGGCGATTTCGCTCATACCGTCGAATCGCCTCTGTCTGATTATTGTTGTCCAAAAAAAGAGGGACAAATTGCCCCTCCTGGAAACTATTTTGCAATATCCGTCTGACAGAATCGGTTCTGAACCTGCCAGATATTAAGACACGCTAGGCAACAGCTTCAATTCGCCCGTAGAAAATTCCACGAATTTTGATCTCGCTTGCTTGCTTGGAACCCATATCGGTTTCAGAGGGTTGCAAGCTCTCAAAATTCCCAGCAATTTCGCCAGTTTCGCTGTCAATTTTGGTGACCTGCAGGGAAATTTTCCCTTTATCCAACTGGAACTGTTTCAGGTTTTCCTTCACCAATTCTTCGCTGTCACCAGTTGCTGGAATTGCAACAGCCGTTTCATAGCCAGCCGTCAAACCCCGGCCCTTAGGATCGAGGAAGTTAGACGTCCGGTAGGAAGGAACCTTAAAGGAACCTTCGAAGTCGGTGGACGCACTAACGCTCTTCTGATTGGGCTGAGTGGTTGCAACCAAGTCCTTAATCGTAAACAGGAACGGTACTCGCTCGCCACCAGGCAGTTGAACCGTAATCGCCTGGAAGTCGATACCATCTTCTTCCACAAAGGTCAGACTACCATCCGAATTGACCTTCAATGGGCCTTCTACCGCCGTAATGGTAGAGGTCAAACGGGTCACCAGTTTGCTGGGAACGTACTCTGACTTAGCTCGCTTGCTAGCCGCTTCTTCCTTCACAAAGAAACTCGTGGGTTGCAAGCACAGGTCGGTCAAACGATAGGACTTATCCGACTCGATTGGGATAGAGCCGCGGGCCGTTTCTTCCAACTGAGGACAGTTATTGGCCAGCCCCGTATTAACAATCTGCTTATAAGTAGGTGCTTCGCTGCTCAGGGCTGGACTATCCGAGCAAGCAGTCAGAACACTTAAACAGAGAGCTAGGAGTGCAACAATTAGAGCGCGGTACCTCATGAACAACCTCGATATCGATGTAATCGTAAACTCTGGTCAGTGCAATCGCGGAAGAGGCGTCCAGCGTCTTTTGTATTCGGAACCCGCAAATTGTTTCGCGAGGAGTTGCCGAAACCGGACCATACTCCAAACCGCCCTGCCTAAAACCTGCTTGAGGGTTTGCCCTTCATACAAAAAGACAACTGACTGAGCCGAATGGACCACTGGACTGAAATCTTTACTGATTTCTGAATTTAAAAAAACGATTTCATAATGCATTCTACACGGCAATGGAACCCATTCCCTTTCTGGCTGTGTAAATTGGAAGCCTTGACTGTCGGCTCACCAAGCTGATCCCGTCTGGCTGTGAAAGCTTGCCTTTATGCTGGGGGATACAGTTTTGGGGTCGCCTGGCTCGGTTATGATAAACAACTACCTTGATGACTCCAGGATGTTTCAGGATGAATGGTGACCAACCGAAAAAGCCGCTTGAGTTTGAAGCCCAAATGGGGGCGATCGCTGCTATGACGAGATCGCTGGCTCAAGCCTATCAAGGAGATAGCATCAACTTGCTGGCTATGTTGAGGTTATTGGAAAACCTGCACCAGGAGATTCGAGATGGCCTCTTCCAGGAAGCATTGCCAGAAAACCGGCAAGAGTTATATCACCTCCTGCGTGAAATCGATCTGTCAGGTGGTTGGCCCTATATTCAACGCATGCGGCTGGAAGCCCTACTCAATCGCTTGCGGCTAGACTCCTCCGAGGAAATTGATGCCTTGTTATCGGCCCTCTCCCAGCCATGGCGATCCGATTCGTCCGTGGATTACTGATGATTCAGGCAATGGGCGATCGCGAAAGCCAATGGGAAACAGACAGACAGCACTAAATCAATCGAAAATACAAGGACATGGCCACATAATAGGGGGCAGACGCTCAAGCAGGCATTCGGCCCGTTTCCTTACAGGCAAGGGCTAACCCAAAAGCAAACCACAGGAAAATACACCTGACTCCACAGCGTTTAGCCGTTTTATTGCCTTCAATGGAAAACACCAGAAGATTTCTCCTCTGGCGTATGTCGATCAAAAATCAAAAATTGGCGCCAACCAATATTCTTTTCAGACTAGGAATTCAGACTGGGAATGAAGTAGCAACGCCCAGCCATCAGGACTCTCGTATTTCAAACAACTCGCCATTGCTGACCCAAGGAGCAACCTGGCGACATCGTTTCTTAACGTCCTACTCTTTGTTTGCTTCGCGGCTAGCAGTCTGAATATAAAGAATAATTAAGAAAACGGCTGGAACCAACACAAATAGAATGCTGGCAACAAATCCAAGATCATTGACTGGCATACGATTTACCTTTGTTTCAGCGTCAACAACATCAGAATAACATTCCGATGGTTCCATCTGCGGCAGAGGCAGCCTATCTGTGCCCAGGCAACCCTACAGTCAAGGCTTCAGGCCAACTGTCATCCAGCGCGGCATTTAGCAAGGACAGCGTCAGGGCTTGGTCTTCACGCTAACAGGCCCATTGACCAGGGTTTGGCAGGCCAGACGATAATTCTCCGGTTTTCTCTTTAATTTGCGGTTCTCCACCTCTGTGCGGGGAGAGAGATTCTCCATCCCCTCAACAATCTCCACAATGCAGGTGCCGCATTGTCCGTAGCCGCCACAATTCATTAACTTGCCTGAAAACGTATATAAATCAATCCCATTGTCCAGGGCTTTTTCTCTCAAATTGGCGCCGTTCGCCACAATAACGTCTCGCTTCTCGTTCACAAATGTAATCATCGCTATCACCTAAAACCCTCAACGATCCCAGCCGGTTGTCACCCTAGAGTGTATAGACAGAATAGCTTAATAATATGTAACAGTGATTGTCTGCCCGACTATTTGCCTCAATGGCTGTTTCTGTTGCAGTTCGGCTCCGGTGAAACTGCCTGATCTGGTTGCAAACAACCAGCGTGCTGGTTACACTTCTTTATACACTTTCATTTTTGCCAACTAATTGTCAAACCACTGACCGCCCTGTGATGCAACAGGCTAAGTCAGGAAAGTGTTGATGGTGCGAACTTAAAGGGTTCCATCGTCTGGTAGAGTTACCAATATCCAGCACTTTAATAAATTGCTGAACATAGCGTTGCAGTATATCTAGCTGACTTAGAGGAGGAGCGTAGTCAATGGGACTACCCTGGTATCGAGTGCACACTGTCCTGATCAATGATCCAGGGCGGTTGATTGCTACTCACTTGATGCACACAGCCCTGGTTGCCGGATGGGCTGGCTCAATGACTCTTTATGAACTGGCTGTTTTTGATCCAAGTGACCCTGTCCTGAACCCAATGTGGCGTCAGGGCATGTTCGTGTTGCCATTTATGGCGCGCCTGGGTGTCACATCCTCCTGGGGTGGATGGAGTATTACTGGAGAGTCCGTTGCGGATCCTGGTTTCTGGTCATTTGAGGGCGTTGCTGCGGCTCACATTATTCTTTCGGGTTTGCTGTTCTTGGCTGCCGTTTGGCACTGGGTGTTCTGGGATCTGGAGCTGTTCCAGGATCCAAGAACCGGTGAGCCAGCCCTTGATTTGCCCAAGATGTTTGGGATTCATCTGTTCTTGTCTGGCCTACTCTGCTTTGGTTTTGGGGCATTTCACCTGACTGGACTATTCGGTCCGGGTATGTGGGTGTCTGATCCCTATGGTTTAACTGGACATGTGCAACCAGTGGCCCCAGAGTGGGGTCCGGCTGGCTTTAATCCATTTAACCCTGGCGGCATTGTGGCTCACCATATTGCCGCAGGGATCGTTGGAATTATTGCGGGGCTATTTCACCTGAGCGTTCGTCCGCCTGAGCGATTGTATAAGGCGCTGCGGATGGGCAACATTGAAACCGTGCTTTCTAGCAGTATTGCCGCTGTATTCTTTGCTGCCTTCGTGGTTGCAGGAACCATGTGGTACGGTAGCTCTGCTACTCCAATTGAGTTGTTTGGGCCGACCCGCTATCAATGGGATGCTGGCTACTTTAAGCAGGAAATTAATCGCCGGGTTCAAGCCAACTTGGCCGATGGTGCGAGTCTGTCTGAGGCGTGGTCTGCAATTCCTGAAAAGCTTGCTTTCTACGACTATGTTGGCAACAGTCCAGCCAAGGGTGGTCTGTTCCGCACTGGTCCGATGAATAAGGGTGATGGAATTGCTCAGTCCTGGCTTGGACATGCTGTCTTTACGGATAAAGAAGGTCGCGAACTGTTTGTTCGTCGCATGCCCAATTTCTTTGAAAACTTCCCGGTCGTTCTGACCGACAAGGATGGTGTGGTTCGGGCTGACATTCCATTCCGCAAATCAGAATCGAAGTATAGCTTCGAGCAATCTGGTGTGACGGTTTCTTTCTATGGCGGCAAGTTAGATGGTCAGGTCATCAAGGATCCAGTTGTGGTGAAGCGCTATGCCCGTGCTTCCCAGCTAGGGGAAACCTTCGAGTTTGATCGGGAGACACTCAATTCCGATGGATTTTTCCGCACCAGTCCCAGAGGTTGGTTTACCTTTGGCCATGCGGTTTTTGCTCTGCTATTCTTCTTTGGCCATATCTGGCATGGAACCCGCACTATCTTCCGGGATGTGTTTGCTGGGATTGACCCCGAACTGTCTGAAGAGCAAGTGGAGTGGGGCTTCTATCAGAAGGTGGGTGACAAGTCCACCCGTCGGACCGAGCCGATCTAAGTCCGTTGGTTAATTTGCTGGAACAGGAAGGTTCGTTAACTTGGCAGCCTAACCAGCTTGCTATGCTTAGGCGAGCCTTCCTGATTGATTCAGCCGCGACTGTCGCTGTTGACCCGATGGCAGTAAACCTCTCTGGTGGCCTAAAACTTCCTCTGAGGATTTGGATGGCCAATTTTTTCTGCTTTTGATTGCTAGACTCGTATTAGGTTCAGTCGTCAGGAAATCTTGATATGGAAAGCGTTGCATACATCCTGATTCTTACGTTGGCTCTGGGCGTTCTGTTTTTCGCGATCGCCTTTCGTGAACCGCCCCGTATTGGGAAATAGGTTTGCCTTCTGGATTGGTCCAGATCTGGATGCCAGTTTTGCAAAATTATTGTTGCTGTCCTTCTGCATGAGACTATTGCCAGTATGAGTTTCTGACTGCGCCCTTATACGGGAAGTCAGGGCAGAAACAAACTTCCAGGCAATAGTGTTAGTAGTCGGGCAGCTTTTGCCATTTCATACCAGGTGTGCACCTTTTGTCTGCTTTGTTCTCCTCCTCCCAGACATCGTTCAATCGGCTCCTCTATAGCCAGGCTAATTTAACTGTGCGGGTTGCTGAGCCATCGGATGTGATTGGGATAGTTAACCTGATCACGACCAGCTTTCAGCCACAAAATTGGCTGATGCGTTGCTTTTTCCCGCTCGTCCGATTAGGACTCTATGAAGACCTGAGGCATGCTCTGCGATCGCCAGGCAGTAAAACCAGCGTGCATTTAGTTGCCCTTCTGACAGCCGAAACGCATTCCAGCCCGAGATCCAGAATGGTTGGAACGGTGGAGATTACGCTGCGCCCCTCTGCCCCCATCAGTTGGGGGACAGTCCATTATCCTTACCTGTCAAATTTGGCGGTTTGTCCAGACTATCGACGGCGTGGAGTTGCCCAGGAATTATTGCGGGCCTGTGAAGCCATTGTGCAAGATCTGGGACACCAGAACCTATACTTGCATGTTCTGGAAAATAACCACAGCGCCAAACGCCTTTACTCACACGCAGGCTATCAGTTGCATCAGACCGACCCAATTTGGAGTCACCTGTTCCTGCATCAGCCCAGACGACTGCTGCTACACAAATCGTTGGGCACCCCTGCCAATCCTCAACCGCATTCAAAGTAAGCAATCCTGATTCCACTTAAATCTTCCGGAGCATTTCCCTGAAGTTGCTTTAGTTGTGTGACATAAAATGTATGGGAAAACCAATGGATAACGACGGTTTATCCTGATCTAAATCGCGTCTAGTAGTCCGTCAGGATAGATTTGAGGGATAGCTCAAATCTACAAAAACCATTTTTAGGGTGTTTTAAGGAGGCTTTGCCCCTCAAAACAGTCTTGACAGACCACTAGCTTGAAACCCGGAGTTTCCCACCCTGCGGGAAGCAATCTACGCCCTTTGGG
>CAZBTL010000029.1:0-23932 GCA_964494755.1 uncultured bacterium
GCTTTAGCGCTGAAGCGCTGACTACAAACCCTAATTTCTAGAGTTGACGCTGCAATAGGTAAAGATTTGTAGAAAAAAGCGGAACGTAGGAGGTTCTGAACTGTAGGAATGGAGTCAGAGCATTACTGTGGGGAAGGGCCATCATGGGACGACTGGGTAAACCGATCCAAGTCATTATTGCCTTCATCATTGGCCTGATTCTGGTTCTCAAACTGGGTGGTTGTACAGCAGCTAACATTTCATCGGACTCCACGCCCCTACCCGCCGTTGCCCGATTGGAAAATCCCAACCTGCCGGATTGGATTGAGCAAATCAGTCCTCTGGATACGGCCGCAACCCAGGCCCAGATTCGCATTCGCTTTAAAGAGCCGCTGGTGCCGGTTGAAAGTCTGGAGAGTAAAAATCAGCAGGATCTACTAAAGAAATTTGAGCTACTGCCACCCCTACCGGGTCAATTTCGCTTCCTCACCCCGCGTATGGTTGGTTTCCAGGCAGATCGGGCCATTCCCAAGGCAACACGGGTGCAGGTAACACTCAAAGCTGGCCTGAAGGACCTGAAGAACCACCGACTCGACAAAGATCTGGCCTGGACTTTCAACACCGAGCCCATCAAGCTGGAAAATCTGCCCACCTCTTTCCCGGATGGGCTACCCAACAGTGAAAACGTAGAACCGATTGATCTGCAGCCGGTTCTAAGGGTCAACTCCAATGTGGAACTGGATACCGCTTCGGTGCGAGAACAGGCCCATTTGATTGCAGCGGATGGCAAATCCCAGATACCCCTACGAGCAACCCTGGACCAACCACCCCAGACAGACAACTTGTCCCCTGAGGAGGCGTTTGACCCAACAACCCGTAGTTGGATTTACAAGCTAGAGCCCACCCAGCGCTTAGACAAGGCCACCCGCTACAAGCTAGAAATTGCCCCCGGTTTGCGTCCGGCTAAAGGCAACCTGGCCAGTGAAAGCAGTTTTGTCAGCCAGGTTGAAACCTATGGCCCACTGACGTTTCTCAAGCTGGGAGCCTACGGCGAACCAGATGCTGGCGGAGCCTATGGGCGGTTTGTCAAAGGGGCGCCACAGTTGCAGTTTAACAATGGGTTGGATGCGGAATCGGCCAAGGCCCATGTCAAGATCAGTCCGGCCCCCAAGCCAGATATGCCCACCCTCCAGGTCTATGATGACGAGAAGAATATCAACCTCAACCCCTGGGCGTTGGAACCGGCTACCACCTACACCCTGACGGTGGAGTCGGGTTTGAAAGACAAGTTTGGCCAGACCCTGGAACAACCGGTGACGCTGACCTATAACACGGGGGATGTGGCCCCCGATATCTGGGCTCCCTCGGACCTGAATATCTTTCCGACCCAGACCCGCGATAGCCTGCAACTAAACATCTCAACCGTTAACCTGTCTAGCTATCAAGCTGCCTATCAGCCAGTCCAGCCTACCGATCTGGTTTATTTCGACTCGGCCTATCCCCGAGAAAAGGGGGTTGGCTTGTTACCCGATGCCTCCACCTGGGCCAGTGCAAAGATAACACCCCAGCAAAATCAGCCGGTTGAGGTGGTGGTGCCGATTCAAAAGCTGTTGGGCGGCAAGACGGGGCTGCTGGCTTACGGCGTGCGGGCTCGCACCAATTCCTATCAGGAGGGCAACCAGCAGAAGTGGCGGGAACCTGACTTTTACGGCCTGGTGCAGTTGACCAATCTGGGGGTATTTGCCCAGTGGTTTCCTGAGTCGGGGCTGGTGCGGGTAAATCACCTGTCCGATGGCTCGGCGGTGGACAATGCAGTGGTGCAAATCTATCAGTCCAAGCTGGAGGCCAAGGAGCGGCCAATGCCGACGCCCTGCGCTACTGGACGGACGGACCGGACGGGCCTGTTGACCCTGAACCGTCAAGCCTTGCAGACCTGTATCGGGGCAGGCGCTAGTTTTGCCAATCCACCCCAACTGCTGGTGGTTGCCCAGGAGGGGCAGGATTGGGCCTTTACCCGCACCCTGGAATACAGCGGCGCCTATGACTATGGCATCGATGCTGGCTGGCAGAATGGCAAACCGGAGTCACGGGGGACGGTCTTCAGCGATCGCCAGCTCTATCAACCGGGGGAAACCGTCTGGCTGACCGGGGCGGCCTATTACCTGCAGGGCGGCAGCCTGAAGCAGGATGCCAAAGCCACCTACAGCCTCACCCTGGAAGGGCCGGATGGCCGCAAGACCAACCTGGGCAACCAGACCACCAATGAATTTGGCACCTTTTCCCTGAAGCTGCCCCTGGAGCAAGCCCAACCCCTGGGTTACTACACGGTGCGGGCCAAGGGGGCCAATGGCAATGAAGTCACCGGTGAGTTTCGGGTGGCTGAGTTCAAACCGCCCAACTTTAAGGTGGCCTTAAGCCTGACGGGCACCCAGCCCGGTAAGGATGGGGGGCTGCCAGTGGCCTTGCCCAATCAAACAATTACGGCCCAAACCCAGAGCAATTACCTGTTTGGCGCTCCAGTGGAAGGGGGACAAGTGAAGTACTACGTCACCCGCCAGCAGGCAGAATTTGCCCCCAAGGGCTGGCAGGGATTTTCCTTCGGACGGCGCTGGTTTTGGCCGGAGGAAGCCCCGGAGGTTGCCACGGATGTGCTGCAAACCAATCAGGTGCTGGACAACAATGGCAAGGGACAGCAAACCGTGACCGTGGCCGGTGACTTGCCCTATCCCATGACTTACCGCATTGACGCCCAGGTGGCGGATGTGTCCAACCTGTCGGTGGCCGATTCCCAAAGTTTTCTGGCCTTGCCGAGCGATCGCTTGATTGGGCTGAAGAGTGACTTTGTCGCCGATGCGGGCAAACCCTTTGCGGTGCAGGTGGTGGTGACCGATCCAACCGGTCAGGCTCGCTCCAACCAGCGGCTCAGGCTGGAACTGCAGGAGATGAAGTACAGCCACATTGCCCGCCTGGAAGAGGGTAGCCGCACCCAGGAAAATCAGGTGGAATTCAAAACGGTGGCGACGGCAGAGGTGCGATCGCAGGAGCAACCCCAGTCGGTTAACCTGACCGCTCCTGCCGCTGGCTCCTACCGGATTCGGGCGATGCTGGCCGATCGCCGGGATGAGGGTCTGGCCACCGATCTGCAAATCTGGGTGACGGGGGGCACGCCGACCTTCTGGGGCGATCGCTATCGCAACAACCGCCTGGAACTGAAGCTGGACAAGGCCAGCTATCAACCGGGCGATCTGGCCACCGTCCTGATCCAATCGCCCTATCCGGAGGCGGAACTGTATCTGGCGGTGAGCCGCTATGACACCCTGTATCAGCGTGTCACCAAGGTGAAGGGCAGCGCGCCTCAAGTGCAGTTCCGGGTGACACCGGAGATGCTGCCCAATGCGGCGGTGGAAGCGGTTCTGGTGCGCCAGGGCCAGCCCCTCTCCCAGGTGGAACCGGGCAGTCTGGACAAACTGGTGCGGATTGGCTTTGTGCCCTTCCAGGTCAACCTGGATAACCGTTACCTGAAGCTGGAACTCAATCCCCTGCTGGGGAAGGAAGGCACCCCCTTTGCCGAACCGGGCGGCGAACAGACGGTGCAACTGACCCTCAAGGATGCTCAGGATCGGCCAGCCCAGGGGCAGGTGACGCTGATGGTGGTGAATGAAGCGGTGCTGCAACTGACCGGCTATCGGCCACCCGATCTGGTCAAGACCGTCTACGCCGAACAGCCCATTTCCGTGCGCCTGAGCGACAACCGGCCCGATGTGGTGCTGCAGCCAATGGCCTCGCCCCTACAAAAGGGTTGGGGCTATGGCGGCGGCCTGTCTGCTGGGGCTGGCAATACGCGGGTTCGCACCAACTTCCAACCCATTGCCCACTATGAAACCGTGGTCACCGATGCCAGTGGGCAGGCTCAGGTGAAATTCAAATTGCCTGACGACCTGACCACTTGGCGGGTGATGGCGGTGGCCAGCCGCAATGGCCCGGCTAAGGACCAGCCCGACTGGCAGTTTGGGCTGGCCGATGCCAGCTTTATCACCAGCCAACCCCTGGTGACCAATCCGGTGTTGCCCCAATTTGCCCGACCGGGCGATCGCTTCCGGGTGGGAGTCGGGGTGACCAACAACACCGGCTCCGGTGGCAACCTGCAACTCCAGGGTGCAGTCACGCCGCCCCTGCAACTGGATAATGCCAAAGGTGACCTACAGACCCAGATGGGCACCGGCACCAGCGCCTATAGCTTCCCAGTGCGGGCGGACCAGGTAGGCAAAGCCCAGGTGAAGTTCTCCAGCCAGCTTAATCAGGCAACCGATGCCTTTGAAGTGCCGCTGGAGGTAAAACCGTTTGAGGTCATGGAACAAGTGGTCGAAACCGGCACCACTACCAGCCAGGCCACCCTTCCGATTAATGTGGATCGGTCCGTCGCCCTGGATGTGGGCGGCCTGGACATCAACCTGGCCAGTACCCTGATGCCCCAACTGGCGGCGCCGGCCCAACAGGTGTTGCAGCAAACCGACCTGCCCTTCCTGGAACCAGCGGCCAGCCAACTGGCGATCGCGGCCAATTTGCAAACCCTGTCCCAAACCTACGGCCAGACCTTCGCCAGCTTCCAGCCAGTGACCCAGGCCAACCAGGCGATCGCCCGCCTGCGCCCCCTGCAACGACCCGATGGTGGCTTTGCCGCCTACCCTGGCCAGAACCGTTCCGATCCCTTTGTGACGCCCTACGCCGCCCAGGCGATCGCCCAAGCTGAGCGGGCGCTGGGCAGCCAGGTCAATACGCTATCGACGCTGCAGACACCGCTGAAAACCTACCTGAGCAAGCTGCTGGCCGATCCAGGACAGTACGACTTCTGCAAACAACCCCAATGCAAGAACCAACTTCGCCTGGAAACCCTGATCGCCCTGGCGGAACTGGGCGATCGACGAACCGACTTCCTGGCCGACATTTATGCCCAACGGGCCAGCCTGGACGCCGTACAGCAGATCAAGCTGGCCCGCTATCTGGCCCAGTTCCCCGAATGGCAGTCGGAAGCCAGGGCCATGGCCGCCGAAGTCGAAGAGGTGGTGTATCAAACCGGCCGCAGCGCCACCGTCAACTTGCCCCAATCCTGGCGTTGGTTAAATTCCCCCACTGCCATCCAGTCCCAGGCATTGCGCCTGTTCATCGCTCAGAAGGGCGACGGCGAACCGGTGAGTCGTCTGGTGCAGGGCCTCCTGTCTCTGCGACGGGATGGCACCTGGCCCACCACCTATGACAATGCTGAAGCCCTGACCGCCCTGGTAGACTACAGCCGTCTGCAACCCACCCCACCCAGTTTCCAGGCTACGGCCCAACTGGCTGGCAAGTCCCTGGGAAGCGCTACCTTTGAGGGCTATCGCAATCCCAGTCAGGACATCCGAGTGCCGATGGCCGAACTGCCCCGCAACCGCCAGGATCTGGTGCTGAAGAAGTCTGGTAATGGCCTGCTGCACTATCTGGTGGCCTACCGCTATCGCCTGCAGGGCGACCAACCCGGTCGCTTGAATGGCCTGCGGGTCACCCGCAGCCTGCGTCCGGCCAATCAGGACAAGGTTCTGTTCAAGACTGGGCTGGTAGCGCCAGAGCCGCTGAAAGTCCCAGCGGGCCAGGTCTATGATGTGGGTCTGGAGATCATCACTGACCATGCCGTCGATCATGTGGTGATCACCGATCCCCTACCGGCCGGATTCGAAGCAGTGGATAATAGCTTCCAGACCAGCACGCCCTATTTCCAGGCCCAGGGAGATAGCTGGCAACTGGGATACGAGACCATCCACCGCGATCGCGTGGTGGCCTACGGCGATCGCCTGGAACCCGGCGTCTACAGCCTGCACTATCTGGTGCGGTCCGTCACCCCCGGCAACTTCCTCTATCCCGGCGCAGAAGCCCACTTGCAGTATGCTCCGGAGGAATTTGGCCGATCCGCCTCCAGCACCCTGGTGGTTTCGGAGAAATAAGGAGGTTGACAGAATTGCGTTTGCCAACCCCAGGAGAGATGTAAGGCTCTGGCCCTCACCCTAAGTCCCTCTCCCCTTCTTCCTTCACCCACCCCTGTTCAGACTCCTACCCGATTTCAGCCATGCCTTACGTTCAGGTTCGCGGCATTGATCACTACTACGAGTGGGTCACCGCCTCCGGCAAACCCCAACCCTCCGGCAACAAGCCAGTGCTGGTGTTCTTGCATGGCTGGGGTGGTTCGGCCCGCTACTGGTACTCCACAGCCCAGTCCCTAACCGATGCCTTTGACTGCTTGCTCTATGACCTGCGCGGCTTTGGTCGCTCCCAGCGATCGGCATCGGAGCCCAGCGGCACCGACCAGATGGCAACAGCCACCGAACCACCGAGTTACGAACTGGATACCTATGCCGAAGATCTGGCCATCCTATTGGATCGGCTGGGAATTCAACGGGCTTCGATCAATGCCCACTCCATGGGAGCGTCCGTTGCCACTTTTTTTGTCAATCGCTATCCCGACCGAGTGGAACGGGCCATTCTCACCTGCAGCGGCATCTTTGACTATGACGAAAAAGCCTTCGCCGCCTTTTACAAATTTGGCGGTTATGTGGTCAAATTTCGGCCCCGCTGGCTTTATGGCCTGCCCTTTATGGACCGCCTGTTCATGCAGCGCTTCCTGCACCGTCCCCTGCCAAGCGAAGTCAGCCGCTCTTTCCTGAATGACTTTTTGATGGCGGATTACGAAGCCGCTTTGGGCACCATTTTCACCTCGGTGAGCAAACAAGCCGCCGAGGTAATGCCCCAGGAGTTTAGCCGGATTCAGGTGCCCACCCTGCTGGTAGCGGGCGATCGCGACATCATTATTCCCGCCGAACTGGGTCGCCGCGCCGCCGCCCTGAATGACCGGATTCGCTATATTGAAATTCCCGACACGGCTCACTTCCCCATGCTGGAAGATGCCCCCACCTACCTGCGCCATGTGCGCGACTTTCTGGAACTGCCGCAGCAGCCCAGCCCCGATCGGGAAAGTGAACCCCAGCCCCCGTCGCCGGAATCTTCCAGGGTTTAAACAACTAACACCCTATCCGGGGGTTAGCAACAGAGTGCGACAACTAAGCAGGTTGGGGGCGGCTGCCGCTCCAGATTGGTTACCCAGCCTCTATTTCCTGCCGTCCCTTTTGAAGGCGGCCATGATTTTACTCAACCAGCTTCCACCCACCCCTAAAACCCTATGGTTAAGGCTTTTGGGCAAAGGGGCAACGCAGCAACAGGCCATTCAGGAAGTGCTGGCCTTGCCCCAAACGGATAGGACTCACTGCCGAAAGACGGGCAAGGTGAAATGGAAACAACTGCCTCGATTGGGGCTGGAATCAACCCAGATCTGGCCATAATGGGCCCGGATGATCCTCTGGCAAAGGGACAGGCCAATGCCATACCCTTCCTTTTCCGCATCCCGCTTCAAGCGATAGCGATCCTCGAAGATGCGTTCCCGCTTTTCCTCCGGAATGCCTGGTCCATTATCACAGATACTCACCTGAACCTTCTGCGTGGTTCGGTGCAGAATGGTGACGCTGATCAGGCCGCCGACCGGTGTGTACTTAATCGCGTTGTCCAGTAAATTGACGATGACTTGGCGGACCCGTTCGCCATCGGCCAGGACCATTGGCAAATCGGAGGGAATATCTTGCTCAACCGTCTGGCCTTTTTCCTGAAACCGATCTTGCAGCGATTCCAATACATCCAGACACAAACTGCCTAAGTCCAGCTTTTGAGGTTGGATAGAGAATTCGGAATTTGCTCCCCTGGCTGCCTGAAGAATGTCTGTAATCATTCGATCAATGGCCCGGATTTGAGTGCGGGCATGCTTTAGCAGTTGGGCTGTTAGGGCGGGAGTCAATTTGGCGGACCAACCGATGGTGGCATCATGCCCCATTTCCAGCGTTTCCAAAGCAATAGATGCGGCGGTCAGTGGATTGCGCAGATCATGGGCCAGCATAGCAATGATCTGATCCTTAAATTGAAGCTGATGTTCCAGTTCTTCCTTTTCCTTCTTCAATCGGAAGACATCATCCGAAAGCCGAATTAACTCAGCCGATCGCAGGATGGAACTGAGCGATCGAGACCCCATCGATGGTTCTGTTGGTCTAATGATAGATGGCGCAGACGGGAGTTCTGCTGTTGTTGTAACCGTACTGGTTTCGGCCAGTTCGTTGGCGGCGTCAATGGGAGTGGTTCGGTTACCAGCGTTGACCTCTGCATCCGTTTTGCTACCGTTTCCGTCAGCTACCAGGCCCAAGCCTTGATTCGCCAAATTTTCTCTGGCCGATTGCAGCCATTGCGGCCACCAATGGTTCAATTGGGCAATGATATCGCTACCCGCAATGAGATGTCGGGGTTCCGGATAAATTTTGATCAGGGCTGGCGTGGCAATCAGCTTGTAGTGTTCTGCCAGGTAGGGCTGCTCTCCCACATCCACGACCTGTAGATCAAAGGGATATTCAGTTTGGAGTTGTTGTAAGTGATCGCGCAGTCGCCAAATCTGGTCCCTGGAACTGGGACGCTTGTCGATAAACAACAATAGTTCTAGTGGCATTTCAGGGTTGAGCGTCTTTTCAGGAAATGCCTGCATGCGATCTGCTTCAGATGTAGAACTAACCAAGGTTGAACCTAAATTAGGGGCAGCATTCACAGTTGGTTCAATGAACTGTGGAATTGATCCAATTTCCTTTATATTTATAAACTACTTTGCACCTGATCGCCTGTCCTGGCATCCGACTTTGTTGATTTCTTATCCAGGCTAGTGTTCTGTCAAACCCTAATTTTAAGGTGAACCCATTGGCTCGTAGTCGGCGCTTTAGCGCTGAAGCGCTGACTACAAACCCTAATTTCTAGAGTTGACGCTGCACTAGACTCCTGCCAGAACCCATTGGCCGACTCGCGTGTTTGCAGTCCACTTGAGCCGATAGGGGGGAACCAATCGAGGTTGGCTGACGTCTTGTTCCCCATTGTCCAACTGGTTCCAGGCTGCAATTCAGGCTGCAACCAACCGACATAAACGGAGAGAGGCAATGCGTACCCATTTGCTAGCGGCCCTGTTGCTGGTTTGTAGCCCAGGCGCGCCTATCCTGCCTGAGGAAGATTCTGGAGCTGCGGCCAAGATTAGCTTTGACCTGTCGAAAATTTCGCCAGCAGGCTTGGTGGGTCCCCCGAATGGGCTGCGATCGCTGGCCTATGAGTTTTGTATTCCGGCTCAAGCGTCCTATCGGGCACAAGTGCAGGCCATTGATGCCACCGTTCAGTTTTATCCTGGTAGTCGGGGCCGCATCGGCTGTAGGCCCGATCAATATCTCTGTATTGGCAATACCCATCAGGTGGGGTGGCGCCAGAAACTTTTACAACTGGCGAATCTGCCCTACATTCAGCGCATTGATGAAGCTGTTTTTGAGTAGACCGTTGGTCCTGCAAGGACCTCAACACTCAGATGGGAGAGCCTGATCAGGGAGGTGTTCCAGTATCAGTGGCTAGAAGACTTACAACCTGACCACCTCCACCAGCTCTGATGGATGGCAGATCAACGCATTCGGGTGATAAGCCGCCAGGATTTCAGGGCTATTGAATCCCCATCCCACGGCGATGACTTTGACGCCAATACTTTTGGCCGCTTCGATATCCCGCGTTTCATCACCGACATAAATCACCTGATCGCGAGATAAATTGTTATCGCGAATGACCCGTCGGATTAAGCGACCTTTGCCAAAAACTGTCAGCCCAGTCTCCACCCAGTCAAAGGTTTGCCGTAGGTTCTGACGCTGCAAAAAAGCCACCACATTGTCGGTTGAGTTGGATGTTACGATGCCCAAGCGGTTTCCCTGCTGTTTCAGGACTTTCAACACTTCAGGCATGCCTGCAATTGGCTGGAGACTGCTGATTTCCTGCTGGAGCTCCCACCTTAACCGATGCAGCAACCAGGGCAGCCTATAGGGAGAAACCCTGGACTGTCGGATCACCTCTCTGGAACTCAACCGGCGTAGCCGGGGAACATCATCCGGAGTGGTTGGTGGATAGCCAAATTCCAGGGCTAAGCGGTTGGTAATTGCCAGGACAGCCTCAAAGGAATCTGCGATCGTGCCATCAAAATCAAACAGAATGGTTTTCACAACTGGACAGGGATTAAGCAAACTGGTAAGTTACCCATCCAACCGATCCTGACGGATGACCAGGAGAGAGATGGAAAGTAAATCAAGCTGGGTTCAGCATAAAAGGATTTTAGGTCGTCCCAGGCATTGCCATTCGTTGTGGTTTAGGCCAACTTGAGATTTCTCCCATTGGTTGTCATGAAATCTTGTTAAAGATACTCAAATTGGCGTTGACTCTGAAAAACAGTAAAATAAGATACAGACATATATAAAAACGTTCATCTCTCTGGCTGATTAGGGGCTTGTCTGAAAGACCTGTCCATTCTGTAGCAGTCCAGGATTATCTGGTTAAGGAGCGATCGCTCCACTCCAGCCTTGGAATTCACTCAGAAGCATTGTGGTTAGGGAGACGGAAGTAGGGAACCAACCCGAAGGAACGCGCCTCAACCAACGGTTCACTCCTAGCAAGCTAAACGAGGCGAAGATATGAAACTCTCTTACCGTGGTGTAGCCTACAACAACGATCAACAGGATCTAGAAGTCGCTGAAGGAGCAATCCTGGGCAAGTATCGGGGCGTCAACTGGCGCTGCCATACTGTGCGGGAAATGCCGGTGCCTGAACTCAATCAAACCCTGCGTTATCGAGGGGCTTACTATGGCCAGCCGGTTGCATCGGTTGCCATAGCCCAGGAAAAATTTCCCCCCCTTAACGCTATCAACGCTCTGACAACCGCAACGGTGTTGCGGGAAACGGACCGGGTTCATACCTCCAATCTGCGCCAAAATCTGGAGCACCGTCTGCAGGTTGCCAGATCGCGGGGAGATCAGCAGTTGGTTCGCTTGCTTGAAGCTGAGTTTCAGCAGTTAGCGCTGTAATGCATCGGTTTATATTGACACTCTTCCCTAGTCAGGAGAGCGAGGTGGACTGTCCTCCACCTCGCTTTTGTGTTTGCTTGTAGACACATAGCGGCTTTCTGCAGGGTGGGTAAAGGCAAAATCTCAGGTAGTTCAATTCATGCACTGGCCCAGGACCCGTTTATTCTTTTTCCCAGAGAGATGGCTCCTGGCCTCTATGATCCCATCTTTAGCCTGTGCCAGCAGGCTGGCTTCAGTCCCCAGGTGATTCAGGAAGCGATTCAAATGCAAACGATCGTCAGTCTGGTTGCGGCGGAAATCGGCGTGGCGATCGTGCCGCTATCCCTACAAAATATGCAACGACAGGGCGTAATCTACAAACCGCTGCAGGAGGCAACCCCCATTGTTGAAATTGCTGTAGCCTGGCAACACAATCCAACCCCAACCGTTCAACGATTTTTAGCCGTGCTCCGTTCCGTCGGTACCAATGGCCACACCACAGAAAGCCAGATTGATCTAGCTTGATGCGTAGATCTGAGCCAACCTGAGCAATCGGACCAGGTTCGATGTCCTAAGGAAGGCCGGGTAGACGCGCCTTGCAGCCGCGATTCAGAAATCCTTCCAGACTCCAGGAGGCGCATTCAAGGGTGCGGGTCGTGCTGGGTTGGTCAACGGTGGTGTAATCACAGGCGACGTAGCCATTGCCATCGGTATCAATTGATTGGCAACGGGCGCCGTTTACATCTTGCTTTAAGACCACCTTCACGTAGTCGCGCAGTTGGCTTTCTGCATAGCTCCGGCCAAAAAAGGTCTGTCCAATGGTTCTTCCTGCTGTTAATAGAAAGCTAGCTAACACTGCCAGCACGATACCGACTAAAAATAGGATCAGGAGAATTTTTGTTTTATTCATGGGTAATAGAAAATGCAGCCATAGGAATCGTACCTCTAACTTCTGCAATGGGATACCCAATCAGTCAGGTACAACCAGGATTACGCCAGCTATAGCGATCCGATCAGAATTGTGAAAGGTTTCCACAGGAAATCCTCCTCACAAAGCTCTTTCACCATCCAGTCGTTCACCAGTCATTTAGGACTGCTATAACTGCGATTGGACTTCAGGGACTGGGGCTAGTTGCTGGACCTAGATTTTTGACCGTCAGGATCTGCGGTGGGGTGGCATCAGGCGGATAGAGAAAGTCAAACTGCACCAGGCGGTGATCGCCCGGTTTCAAGGTCAGGATGGCCAGAGGCTCTCCCTGTTGCCCCCGCCGTTGCACCAGATGGACATAGCGGGTCTGGGGCAGATTGCTGTCGTCGTTAAACCGCAGGCGCACCGTGCCTCGGAAGAAAACCTGGCGAGCCGGGGGATTAAAAAAGCGCAGTCCATTTTTGGATAAGCGATCCTCTTTGATAGGAGTTTCCAGGGCGATCGCAACCCGCTGGGTCTGGTTCGTCGTGTTCCGTAGCGGCAGGGTCAAATTGTACTCGATCGCATAATTACCGTGGGCTTCGTAAGCGGTTTGGGGATAGCGCACCAGCATTTTGGCCGTCTGCACCTGACCAGTCCCCAAGGTGCCAATCGTCAGGGTGCTGAGGCCATAGGAAAACGCCTGTCCCAACTGCGGCAGAGAGAGATACCAATTAGTTGGAGTGGCTTGCGGGTCCACCACCTGACCCCGCCAACGGGAACCCAGGGAAACTCCCGCCACCCGACCATATTCAAATGCGCCAGTCCGTTGCTCCGGCGGTGAGGAAATCACATCCTGGGGCCCAGCCCGACCACCCTTTTCCAGCACCAGTTGCCATTCATCCAGGCTGGGAGGCCGTTCTCCTCCATCCGGTGTTGGTTTGGCAAACAAGGCCAGACTGGCCGCATAGACCGGCCCACTGCTCCACAACCGGATCAGGGTCGATCGCCCATTCAGTGGTGGGGTCAGGGGCCGCACTGGAATTGGCAGATTCATCAACAGTTGGCTTGCACCAGGGGGAATCACTAACTGGGCAGGGAACTCGCTTTGCCGTCTACCGCGCAGCACATCGCCCATGGCCCGACTGCCCGGTCCAGCATAGACCGTGCCCAGTGGGTTGTCCACGTAAGGGGGCAGATCAATGAAGGGGGCATCCGGCTGGCTGAGATAGCTGGCGGCCTGCAAGACATCGATTCTGACCGGCTGTTTTCCAGGGTTAAAGAGCAACACCCCCAGATACAGCGTTCGCAAATCGTCAGCGGTCTTGGCCTTGGCGACATGGTGGGCAAACACATCAAACCGACCCTGGAAGGGTAGATTCAGGTGGGCCGAGGGAGTGGCCTTGCCCTGGGGCGGAAAGGTGGACAGCAGGATGCCTTCTTCCTGTACCAGTTCAGGATTGTTGCTGTTCAAGACTGGAACGGCATCCAACTGTCCCGGCAAAACCCGCATTTCCTGAGGCGCCACGAACTCCTGCGGCGGGGGCGCTGGAACGGCCTGGACCAACGGCAGAAATGGCAGCATAGAATCGCACCCACAAAATTCAATTGATCATATAGCGATCCGATCAGGATTGTGAAAGGTTTCCGCAGGAAATCCTTCTCACAAAGCCCTTTCACCCTTCAGTCGTTCACAAGTCATTTAGGATTGCTATCGCGATCCGATCAGGATTGTGAAAGGTTTCCGCAGGAAATCCTTCTCATAAAGCCCTTTCACCCTTCAGTCGTTCACAAGTCATTTAGGATTGCTACAGGCGGTTTTGTTGTCGGATGCTAGTTCGTCCCTTAACCCCTGGTGTGCTTGGGTCTGGTTGCTGCAGCCAGGTTCAAATTAATGCAGATCGGCTTCCCAAATACCAATGTAAATGCGATCGCGATCGTTGCGTTCAATTACGCCCTTGAGGTTGTCCTGATTAAAGGAGAAGCGATCGGTTTGCCGTTGATAAACCTGATCCAAGCCATTCATAATCTCATTACTGGCCTGACTGCTCAACATGCCGTTGAGTGCCACTTTGATTTGCGTCAGATCTACAGACTGGGCAAAGGAGGCTTCGGTCTGACGGACTTTACTAGTGGTCAGATCGTAGATATATCCCAGGCTGACTTGTCCTGGAACCAGTTCATACAGCGCCGTTCGGGTATTGGGCCAGAGTCCGTTATTGATTTGGCTGGGTTTACCCAGTTCAGCTTCAATGACGCTTTCAGGGGTTCCGGTGGGAAACCCAGGAATTGCTGGCAGGGACGTCGAAACGGATGGGGTTGCGGCTGGCGAAGCGGACGTTGTTGGTTCCGGAAAGCTCGGTTTTGTAGGGCCGGGGGCAGGACTCAAAGAGGGTAAGGGCGGCAGAGAAGGAGAGGGCGAAGGCGTCGGTTTGGGCGTTGCTGCAATGGGTGTCGTTGGTGTCGGTACGGGGGACTCGGTGGTGATGGGTGGGCTCTGGCGGGATCGGTAAATCATGCTGGCGATCGCCACCCCGGCTAGCGTCAGGGCGGACAAGGCCAGAAACAACAACACAATGCGCAGTCCAGAGTTGTCAGACTGGCTAGGAGGGGCCATGCGAATTTGGCCAGCCGCTGGCGGTTGCATAGCGGGATCGGGTGCCGCTACTGGTTGGCGAGGCAGGATGGGAACCGTTGCTGCAGTCCTGGCTGGAACTGGCGCCATCGGTGCGGTCGCCAGCGGCAGATCCGGAGCAAAGAACCCTGATGCCACAGTGGTTCCCGGCAATAAGGCCAGCCACTCATCCACACTGGCAGGCCGATGACGGGCTTCCAACGCCATTCCCCGCAAAACCGCCTGGTTTACTGCTGCGCTTAAGGTTGGCTGCAAATCGCGGGGGGCGGGCAGGGGCTGGCGATCGCGCAGGATAGATGCAACCGGAATGTGAGCGGTTAACAGGGTATAAAGGGTCGCCGCCAGACCATAGATATCAGTCGTCGGTCCCCGCTTTTCCTGAAACAGATATTGTTCCGGCGGTGCATAGCCAGAGGAAATCAGGTTGGTGTGGGTCTGGGTGGAACCTGGATTAAATTCCCGCGCAATGCCAAAGTCAATCAATACAACTTCCTGAGTTCCCTGACGCAGAATGATATTTTGGGGTTTGACATCCCGATGTAACAGGCCATTGCGGTGGACAACCTTCAGCGCCTCGCCAATTTGTCGGATGTAGAGAATGGCCGTGTCCTCCGGCAGCGGGCGATTGGGCATCACCAACTGTTCCAGCGTCCGGCCAGGAATATAATCCATCACCATATAGGCCAGACCTGCTTCCACAAAGAAGTCAATCACCCGAACGATATTGGGATGAATGCAAAGGGCTAAGCGCTTGGCTTCGTCCTGAAATTTGCGCTGATAGTCAGGAAAGTCTGGCTCATTTCGCAGACTATCGTTGAGGGTCTTGATCACAACCACCTGGTTCAGGAGATGATGGGTGGCTCGATAGGTCACGCCAAAGCCACCCCGTCCTAGTTCAGATTCCAGCGTATATTTACCATTCTGTAAGGTGGCGCCAATTGGAAGAGACATGGTCAAAGGAAAATGAAATGGGGGCAAATGAGTGTAATCAGATCGGACCAGGAGTGCGGTATGAGTTCTCTGAGATTCCTTCCAGACAAGAATGCTAGGCGGAATATCGCAAAGCCCTAACCGCTGCTGATAAAGCTCTAGTCAATTTTTAATTCATCATCGCATGACTGTAGCCTGACGTAGATGACGCTAGCCTGCAGGTTCAGCAGACATTGGGCCAGTCACTAACTAGTGTTCTGTCAAACCCTAATTTTAAGGTGAACCCATTGGCTCATAGTCGGCGCTTTAGCGCTGAAGCGCTGACTACAAACCCTAATTTCTAGAGTTGACGCTGCACTAGCTGGCTTGGAAGCTAACGCCATGCGGTTTATCAACTTCGAGGCTCCGGCAACATCCAGCGATCGCTCCGGCCTAACCCGCCAACCGTCAGGATGAGTCATGGCTCCATCTGTGCAGCCTGCCGGAGGTGTCACGTCAATCGACCAGACCCTCGAGCTAAACGGGGTGCCGCGGCCCGCCTGGCGCGATCGCTGGCTATCCCGCTTCCTGCAAATTGAACTGTGAGCCAGTCAATCCATCTGACGCCGGAAGCAGCGTACTATCAAAAGAGTGACGATGTTAGGGGCAACATGCCATGAATTATCTGGTGGCCGTATTGAGCGATCGCAAGCGGGCTGATTCCGCCTATGCTGCCCTGGAAAAAGCAGGAGTGCCAATGGATCAGGTGGCCCGGTTGGGCAAGGAATACCCAACAGCCGACGACTTTGGGTTAATTAACCCCCAGGCTAGAGCCAACCGGCTCTCCAAACTAATGTCCTTCTGGCTGGTGCCGTTTGGCTTTGCTGCGGGTTTCACCTTCAGCCTGATTACCAACCTGGACACCTTTGCCTGGGCCGGTGAACTGGGCAATCACCTGGTTGGCGGTTTGTTGGGAGCTGTTTCTGGAGCCATGGGCAGCTTCTTCATTGGCCGCAGTTCCGGGCTGACCGACAACAGTGACGACTTCCTGCCCTATCGCAACCGCCTGCAGGAAGGCAAATATTTGATCCTGGTCAGAGGACCGGAAAGCCTGATTCGTCAGGCCAGAACGGTGCTGCAAAAGTCTAAGCCAGAAAGCTTGCAAAGCTATACTGACCCTATGGGGGTGTAGCTTTGCAGGGGCAAACAAGGCTGATAGGCCACTTTATGACTGACGCAGAAAATTAGGGAATGGGCCAACGTCCGCAATAGCAGCACCTTTCCCACTTCGATCAATCCCTGGCTATCCCTGCCAACCGCAGATCAACTAAACCTGGAAACCCAGGCCGCCAATCTGCGCTGTTATACCGGTGGTCAGATTGAAAACAGCCTGGACCAGGTGCCCTCTACCGGTGGCTGGTGGTTGCTCTACAACCCCCAACCCGCTTTTATTATCTAAGGTACGCCAATTACACGTAGTGGTCAGCGGTTAGCGAACAGCGGTCAGCAAACAGCGGTCAGAGGTCGGCCTATTCCCCATTCCCCCCGTCTCATGACATAGCACCGCTCTGCCACTACGATTCCCCACTCCCCACTCTCCCTTTCCCCCATGAACTACTGGTTAATGAAATCCGAACCTGATGTCTACAGTATTGCTGACCTGGAACGGGATGGCGAAACGATCTGGGATGGTGTGCGCAACTATCAGGCCCGCAATTTTCTCAAATCCATGCAGCCAGGTGACCTGGCGTTTTTCTATCACTCCAATACCACGCCTCCCGGCATTGTGGGCCTGATGCGGGTGGCCAAACCAGATATCGTGGACCCCACTCAGTTTGACCCCCAAAGCAAGTACTACGATGCCAAATCACCCCGGGACAAACCGCGCTGGTGGACAGTGAGTCTGGAATTTGTCGAAGCCTTTCCCAGGCTGGTTTCTCTGGATGAGTTGCGCCAGACCTTTAGTCCAGATGACCTGTGGGTGGTGCGCCAGGGCAATCGGTTGTCGGTGATGCCGGTGCCAGCCGTGATCGCAGAACAACTGCTGGGCATGGCCAAGGCCTCTTGAATCGGTCAGATAGCCTAATGCCTGTCTGCACGAGACCATCCAGCGATCCGATTAGGATTGTGAAAGGTTGCCGCAGCAAATCCTTCTCACAAAGCCCTTGCACCATCCAGTCGTTCACCAGTCATTTAGGATTGCTATGGGGAGTTTGGGTTAGGAATTCTAACCAGCGAGGAGGATACCTGGTTCTCCTCTGTCTTGCCTACCGAATATCCCTCTCTTCCCCAGTGACCCCGCTGTTTTCGCTTTTTCTTTTCCATGTCCTTACCTAATTCTGCTTATCTCGCCCTCACCCCTGACCTGACCATCTGCCGGATCCTCAATGGCATGTGGCAGGTGTCTGGGGCCCACGGTTCCATCAATCCCCAGGCAGCTATCCAGAGCATGTTCCAGTATCTGGATGCCGGTTTTACCACCTGGGATCTGGCCGATCACTATGGTCCGGCGGAAGACTTCATTGGTGAATTCCGCCGGCAACTGGCTGCCAATCGAGGAGAAGCCGCCCTTTCGCAGGTGCAGGCTTTCACTAAATGGGTGCCCCGACCCGGTCGCATGACGCGGGCGATCGTGGAGGAGAACATCAATCTTTCCCTGCAGCGCATGAATGTCTCCAGCCTGGATCTGTTGCAATTCCACTGGTGGGAGTACCGCGATCCGGGCTATCTGGATGCCCTGAAATTCCTGGCCGAACTGCAGCAGGAAGGCAAAATCCGCCACCTGGCCCTGACCAATTTCGATACTGAACATCTCCAAATCATCCTGGATCATGGCATTCCCATTGTCTCCAACCAGGTGCAATATTCCCTGATCGATCGCCGTCCGGCGGTGCAGATGGCCCAGTTTTGTCAGCAACACAACATCTGTCTGCTGCCCTATGGCTCTGTTTGCGGCGGGCTTCTGTCGGAAAAATATCTGGGCAAGCGGGAACCCAGCCGGTTTGATCTGAATACGGCCTCGTTGCGCAAGTATAAGCAGATGATCGATGCTTGGGGTGGTTGGAGCCTGTTCCAGCAATTGCTACAAGTCTTGCAAGCGATCGCCCAAAAGCATGGGGTGAGCTTGACCACGGTGGCCGTTCGCTATGTGCTGGAGCAACCGGCGGTGGCCGGTGTGATTGTCGGGGCGCGTCTGGGTCTATCGGAACATCTGGCCGACAATGCCAGGGTGTTTAGCTTCAGCCTGGATGAGAGCGATCGCAGCCAGATTGAATCCGTCAACAGCCAGTCGCGGAACCTGTATCAGATCATCGGCGATTGCGGCGACGAATACCGCCAGTCCAATTAAAAACGGTAACAACCAGATGGCTGCTACCGTTCAACTTAGACCCGCAATGGCGTTTTCCTAGTCCTCATGGTCTTCAAACGGATCGGCCAAATCCTTAGAAGGCGGACCAAAGGCTGTATAGATGGCGTAACCCGTCAGTCCAACCAGGGCAACGCAGATAGAAATATTAAGAGCTATTGCGGGTTCCATAAGCCTGAAAAATTATGAGTACCTTACCCCTATAATGTAACGAAGGATAACAACTTCTGTCGAGATTATCATAGGTGACACATGGCACAGCGGACTCGGTTGGGAGACATTCTACGACCCTTAAACTCCGAATACGGTAAAGTCGTGGCCGGTTGGGGAACCACACCCCTGATGGCTGTTTTCATGGGGCTTTTCTTTGTTTTTCTGCTGATTATTCTGCAAATCTACAACTCCTCAATCATCCTGAATGATTTCACGGTGGACTGGAGAACCCCTGGAAGCTAATTGACGTTTCCGGCGCTTCTTGTTTATCCCTCACCCCCGCTTAACCGGGGGTTTTTGCTGGGTCTTATACTGGGCTTACCCATGAATCAGACTTCGGCAATACCGCAACATGATCCGAAACTCGATCAACTGCGTTAATCCCATCCTTGTTTGATTCCATCCTTAGTAGGAGGCAACACCGTGAACATTTTCGGAATTGGTTTACCAGAAATGGTGCTGATCCTGATCCTGGCGCTACTAGTGTTTGGACCCAAAAAATTACCGGAAATTGGTCGCAGCCTCGGAAAAGCATTACGGGGATTCCAGGAGGCCTCCAAGGAATTTGAGGCTGAATTTAAGCGGGAAGCCGAGCAGTTAGAAAAAGCGGTCAAAGAACCCATGCAAGCAACCCTGGAACCCCCAGCCCAACCAGCATTGACACCGTCGGTTGAAGAGGCTGCAGCTCCGGAGGAAGAAAAGGCTTCCACCAGTGAAGTAACCAGCTAATCATCCTTTCAATGACAGATGCAAGCAAGCCGGTTCTGGTGGTTCCACAACTGATTGTGGGCCTCGGTAATCCAGGACCTAAATACGATCGCACCCGTCACAACATCGGCTTTGATGCCATCGATGCCCTGGCCCGCACCTGGCAAATTTCCCTGGCAGAAAACCGGAAATTTCAGGGCATTTTTGGTGAGGGTAGGGTGCCAGGTAATGATAAAGTCCGCTTACTCAAACCTCTGACGTATATGAACCGTTCTGGGCAGGCAATCCGGTCGGTTCTGGATTGGTATAAGCTGCCCCCGGAATCAGTACTGATCATCTACGATGATATGGACTTGCCCGTCGGCAAACTGCGGCTGCGGTTATCCGGGTCTGCCGGTGGGCATAACGGCATGAAATCGGCGATCGCCCATCTCCAGACCCAGAACTTTCCCCGCCTCCGCATTGGCATCGGCAGCGCCAAGGATAAACATCCCGATCAGGATGCCGTTGCCCATGTGTTGGGTAAATTTTCCGCCCAGGAAGATCAGGTAATGGCCGAAGTACTGAGGACAGTTGTAGAGGCGGTAGAACTGAGCCTAAAACAGGGGATTGAAAAAGCCATGAGCCTTTTCAACAACCGGGTTATCTCCGTCTGACCGTTGTAATAGCTAGGCCAGATTAAGACAGGGTTACCCACCGGACAATTTGCTAGAAGGTTACATCGGGCAACAGTTTTTGCAGCAGCAGGAGCAATCCGGCATTGCCGCCAGCGCAATAGCGGAGACGACAACGGCCATCGGTTGCCGCCTGATAAATCACTACAGCTGGCTTCTCCAGCGGTGACCCGGTTTGGTTTCTCCAGCCCGGTTCAAGTTAGGTGGCTCAAGCGGCTGCCCAAGCTGGATCGGCAAACGGTAATCCGTCTGAGAGCAAGTCGCAGGTTGCGATCGCATCCGTGTGACTCTCAAAGATTTCAAATACGTGATCCAGTTGGGTAATTTCAAAAATCAACCGCACGGCTGGACAGAGATTGCAGATCGCCAAGCGGCATTGACGATGACGAGCTAACTTGAATCCAGCGACCAATGAAGCCAGGCCCCCACTGTCAATCGAGGGCACATGCTGCAGGTCAATCACCCAAAGACATGGCTGAGCAGGCATAATGGCATTCATTTGCTGTTCCAACTCAGAGCCGTTGTACACATCCAAATGGCCTTGAGGCTGGAGCCAGGCTAATTCACAACTCTGATGAATAACTTTCATTGTTCGCAACCCGCAGGTATAAAAAGATCGTTAGTAGAACTTTAAAATTTGGGGCAACGATGTAACGGTAATCAGAAAAGCCCCAGGGCAGATCGGAGCACGCCTGCAATGGCGACAAAACGAAGCAGGTAAAGCCAGAAAACCTGATCCGTAAAATTGCGACCGATGCAACTCACTATAGGCAGAACCCCTCTGGAACCCCTAGACTCTCTCCGTACCTTCACGGAATCTTTATTGATACCCAGCAGTTGCCCGCAACTTTGATAAAGATTAGTCTGCCTGGAGAGGAAAGTATTCCGGAATACCTCTTATCAACAGACCGATAGATTTGTTTACAATGATTCGAGACGGGTTCCTGCCGGCTTCTACTGATCCGACCAGCCGTAATTTCACAATTGACAGCCGTCAGAGAAACGCGCCAAGATTGAGAAGAACGTGACATTTTGTAAAGGCAACTGTTTGCATGTCCCTGGACTTTATTTCAATTGAGGCCATTCAGGATCTAGCCCAGAAGTATGGCTATTGGGCTATTTTTCTGGGAATTCTGCTGGAGAATTTGGGCATTCCAATTCCGGGAGAAACAGTCACCCTAGCTGGCGGATTTCTGGCTGGCAACCACCAACTGAACTATTGGCTGGTTTTGACCTATGCCGCGTTAGGAGCAGCGATCGGTGGCAATTTTGGCTACTGGGTCGGTCGCTACGGGGGATGGCCTTTGTTACTCAATCTGGGTCGCCTATTCCGGGTGCAGGAAACCCAACTCATTGCTCTGCGGCAGCAGTTTAGTGAAAATGCTGTCAAGGCGGTTTTTCTAGGGCGGTTTGTCGCCCTTTTACGTATTTTTGCCAGCCCCCTGGCCGGAATTGCGGAAATGCCCTACTTCCGCTTTTTGCTGTACAACACCCTGGGTGCGATCGCCTGGGCTGGCATCATGGTCACGCTGGCCTTCGGTGCGGGCAACTTTATCCCATTAGAAAAGCTGGTTGCCTGGGCCAGTCGATTTGCTATTCTGACCTTAGTCATTGTAGGAGCCTGGTTGGTGGTTCCCTTCTGGCTGGAGTCCCGAAAATCCCACCAGGAAGTATTGTCTGCCCAAACTCCGGTGGAAGATCCGGCTATCAAATAGACGTTGCTGAAAAGCAGGATGAATTGAAACGAAGTCTCAAGCATTCAGCATCCTTTTCATCCCTGGCATTAGCAATGCCATCAAATATAGGTCGGCTGGGAGTCAGGGCCTTGTGGTGAGGCTGTCCAACATTCCAGTTGCAGCAATGCGGCCTTCTCCCACCACTTTAAGCTGGGCCGCAGGGTGCCAGTGAATTGATAACCCGATCGCATTGGAATTGGAACGGTTGATTGTTAGGAACCGGCAATTACTTTGCAGTAGGCCTCAACTTGCAAATCAATGCCAGTAATGGCAGTTCCCACAACCACAGCATAGGCGCCTAAATCTAATGCCTGCCGGGCAGCTTGGGGAGACGCAATTCCCCCTTCGCAAATGCTGGGGACGGCAAGGGTTTCTACCATTCGCTGTAGCAGGTTCAATCCTGGTGGTTGCAGATGGCGAGTTTCATCCGTGTATCCGTACAGGGTGGTTCCCACCACATCCGCCCCTGCCGCTACAGCAGCGATCGCCGCATCCAGGGTATCCACATCCGCCATCACTGGTTTGCCCAGTTCTCGGTGAATTCGGTCAATCAAAGTAGCCACCGTTTCTCCATTGGGGCGAGGTCTTTGGGTGGCATCAATGGCAATCAGGTCGGCTCCAGCGGTTGCGATCGCCGCAGCATGATGAAATTGGGGCGTGATGTAAACATCGCAATCGGGAATTTGTTGCTTCCATAGACCAATAATGGGTGCCGAGATCCGTTGTCGGACGGCCCGAACATGGTCAGGGGTGTCAATCCGCACAGCCACAGATCCCCGTTGAACAGAGGCCTGGGCCATTGCAGCAATGATTTCCGGCTGATGCAGCGGGGAATCGGTCGGCGCCTGGCAGGAAACAATCAGGCCGCCCTGCAGGACCTGCAACAGCGGAACAACAGTCATAGCCATAAACCCAAAACTCCCACAAAAAAGCCGTGAGACACGATGTCCGTCTCACGACTCATTATTGTTTCACAAATGCTTACTGGATTAATGACGCAAAACCCCATCATCCAGATGGGCCACCCGGTCCGCCACATCCATTAGGCGAGAATCGTGGGTGACAATCAGAACCGTCCGTCCTCCTTCCTTGGCCAGATCCCGCAGGAGTTCAATCACAGCATAGCCATTTTGCGAATCCAGCGAAGCCGTCGGTTCATCCGCCATGATCAGCTTGGGATCGCCAGCTAAAGCACGGGCGATCGCCACCCGTTGTTTCTGACCACCGGACAAGTCGCGCGGCAACAGAGCCGCTTTCTCATCTAGACCAACCTGAGCCAGCAACTTAAGTGCTTCGGCCCGTCGTTGTGATTTTGGCAAACCCTTCAGTTTGAGTGCCACTTCAACGTTTTCCACAGCAGTTAAAGCTGGGAACAGATTGAAGCCCTGAAAAATAAAGCCAATGTGGTTGAGCCGAAATTTAGACAACTGATCGCGCGAGAGTTGGGTGATGTCCTGCCCCAATAAAGAAACGCTGCCGCTGGTGGGAGTCAAAATCCCGGCCAGGATGGAAAGTAAGGTGGTTTTGCCAGAACCAGAGGGTCCCATCAACAACTGAATGTCTCCGGGATGAATGTCCAGATCCACACCCCGAAGCACCTGATAGGAACCAGCCCCAGAATGGTAAGTCATGTCGATTCCCTTGGCGGACACCGCATAGGCAGCAGACCGAGGCAGGAAAAGCGGCGTCGAAGCAGGCCAGGTATCAGCTTCCGATCGTTCGATAGTCCTTAGTTGTGAAACAGTCATTCGTTTATATGAAGGGTTTTTCCGGTTACAGAAATGAAAAGGTTACAGGTGAAGAGCGACCGAACTTACAAAGTTAATTTCACGGCCTGATA
>CAZBTL010000030.1:0-23875 GCA_964494755.1 uncultured bacterium
CTTGCCGTTATTGGTTCAATCGCGGTAGGGGAAGCTGAAGCGGCTCTTGTTGGAGTTTCACCAGTATGTACGAATGGTAGTGCACTGACTGCAATGGAGCCAGATGCAATTGCCTGCTCTGGTGCCTGGCAAGGAAATGATGCTAATCAACAAGACCATGTCCTGGCTCAATTGAGTAGTGCTTTCGGTGGCGGTCCTTGGTCCTACATTGGCACGACCAACGCTGGAGAGATAAGTGGCCCTTTCTCTTCTGTTCCTGGCGTAGCAACTGGGACCCTGACTTTTGATAATCCTCAAGTAGGTTTTTTCTCAATTGCGCTCAAAGCTAGCAATCAGTTTAGTCTGTATCTCTTCAATGGAGGAGAGGCTGGAATTTCAAGTATTGACTTTACTACTATCGGTACAAGTCTTAATCAAGAGGGTCAACCTCAAGACTTATCTCATGCTTCACTTTATAGACCAGGTGGAACACCTATTCCCACTCCTGCACTTCTCCCCGGTCTAATTGGCATGGGCCTTGCCGCCTGGCGCAAGCGGAAGTCGGAGCAGGCTGAATCGGAAGCCTGAGCAGGCAAGGATCAGGCTTATTTAAGGGAGTCACTCTACTCATCTACACCCCGTCCCAATCCACGGGACGGGGTGTTGTTTTGGTTCACTTGCCCCGCCCTGAACTCAAAGTTCGGGCTAATAGAGGTAAGTCCACTGAAGTAGACTGGAAAACTGGAAAACCCAAGTTGTGGAGCGTCAGTCCGTTGAAACGGACTTAGTTCTGTTAGCCCGCAATTCATTGCAGGGCGGGTTGTTGCGAGTAGCCTGGTTTTGATGGGCAGGCCAGCTTCGCCCATCCTACATAAGCTAAAGAAGGATGTACACCGCTGGTTGCCTGCCAACTCGCATCCCTCTTTGCTACACATAGAGCAACTGATTGGCAAGTTCATCCGCGGCTAGGGAATTTAACAAGATGGCAACTCGTTGGGCAATTTCGTAAGCATTTTTCTGCGGAACGACGATAATACCAGCATGCTGCTGACTATTTTCAACATATTGAAGGTGCAATCGTTCAAAATCCACCCGATTATGGGTCAGCAAACAACGCCCAGGGAAGCCGCATAAGCTAATTGTTCAGGGTCGGATCGGCCCATCGAACCAGCTTCCTGGGTTGTCAAAACATCTAAACCCCTTGCCCGGAGAAGCGTTGCGACCAGTGCTGACAGATCTTCATCGATGTAAAGCGCTGCAAACAGTCGCATGGTTAGCCTAATACTGCTTTGACCGAGGAATGAATTTTATCTTCAGGAATACGATTTCGCTCAATGTAGTCATTAATTTCGACTTGATTGTCCAGGTAAAAGCTGAGAGCATCAAATACCTGAGCTAGGGCCAGGTGGGGCAAATGGCTGGGAATTTCTTCGGGAGAAATGCCCAACCGCCACAGCCCAACGATCGCCCGAACCGTTGTGCGAGTGCCGGTGATGATCGGTTCTCCCTGCAAAATTTCTGGGTCGCGGACAACGTAGCGTGATGTGGTTTGAGCCGTCATAGTGGTTTGGCGGTTAGGGGTAATGCAAATCGCTCTGCCCAGATCACACCGAGGTTGGGAGTAAACCTTGCGCTGGAGCTAAAATCATTCTTTCCGATCCAGTTATATAGCAATCCTAAATGACTTGTGAACGATTGGATGGTGAAAGGGCTTTGTGAGAAGGATTTCCTGCAGAAACTTTTCACAATCCTGATCGGATCGCTATAGCCTGGTTTTGATGGGCAGGCCAGCGTTGCCCATCCTACATAAGCTCAGCAATGCTTCAAATCTGGGTTCATGCAAAGCAGATTCGTGATTAATCAAGCAGAATATAGGGTAGGTGAATCGTCATTGCTTGCTATGAAACCCCCAGTCGGTCAAGATATTGCACTTTATCGACAAACACTAAACCGACGTCATTTGGCCGAGCAGCGAGCGCTGACCCAGCGGTTGGGCAATGCCTGGGCGTTGGCCAAACAAGCTGCAAGTCTGCTGAAAGCGGAATTTGGCGCTCAGCAGGTGGCAGTGTTTGGATCATTGGTTCATGGTCAGTGGTTTTCTCAAACCTCCGATGTAGATTTAGCTGTTTGGGGTTTAAATCCTGAGTGTTATCTCATAGCGGTAGCCCGACTGCAAGATCTCTCATCAGACTTCAAAGTAGATTTGGTTTTAGCTGATCGATGTTCTCCCTCTCTGGCACAAGCCATTTTTCAAGAGGGAAAGATCCTATGAAAACAGCATATCTGGCTATCGCTGGACGGATTCGCCGAGAATTGCAGGAGCTAAGTCAGGTTGTAGGTCGGACTCAGCATATTTGGCAGCATGGACGAATGGCTGCTCAAGAAACGGGGGAAACCTACTTTGTGGATGCTATCGCTTTAAATCTTCATAGTTTCTATGTGGGTATAGAACGACTACTGGAGATCATTGCTGATGGGGTTGACCAAGCAAAACCCTCTGGACTGAGTTGGCATCGGGAACTGTTGCAGCAATTGACCTCTGAGATTCCGGGTGTCAGACCTGCTGTACTGAGTTTGACGACTCGCAATCAGTTGGAGCGTTATCGCGGCTTTCGCCATGTTGTTCGTAACGTCTATACCTTTAATCTGGACATTACACAAATCGAGCTGCTGGTAGAACAGTTACCAGCGACCATGTCTCATGTATCAGAGGATCTGCTTGGGTTTGCTGATTTGCTAGAACAGATAGCGGGTGATGCTTGAATCGCCACTTTAATCACCCGGCGCTGTTTCATGTCTTCAAACACCTGGCCTAGATGGGATAGGGGCTGTTCCCCACTCAGCAGCAGTTCTAATGGCAAGCGGCGACTGGTCAGCAGAGCCAGGGCATCGCGGACAAAGCGGGGGGTGTTGTGAAAGACGCCTTTCAGGGTGAGTTCGCTGTAGTGCAACTGTTCTGTGTTGACGGTGATGGTGGTGTCACGGGGGCAGCCGCCAAACAGGTTTACGGTTGCGCCTGGTCGGGCACAGGCGATCGCCTGCTCCCAAACTGCTGGCACCCCTGTCGCTTCAATCACCACATCGGCCCCCCAACCATCGGTTAGATCTTTCACCAAAGCTGGCACATCCGCCACCTGGCGGTAGTTAAAACTCTGGATCGCCCCCAACTTCTGGCCAATCTGCAACCGCTGGTCGTTGCCACCCAACAAATACACCTGGGCATAGGGCTGGGGGAACGCACTGGCGTCTATACTAGTCCAGCCTCCCTGACCGGAGGCCAGGGCCGCCACAAACATCAGGCCGATCGCGCCATCGCCAATCACCACCACCCGATCGCCCGGTTTGACCTGGGAGCGAGCCGCTCCATGCAACACACAGGCCAACGGTTCAGTCATGGCCGCCAGGTCATCGGACAGCCCCGCTGGAATGGGCAACAAATTGTGCTGCACGATGGGGGCGGGAATCCTCAGATATTCAGCAAAGGCGCCGTTATTAAAGGTCAGATTGGGACAGAGGGAATATTCCTGTTTGTGACAGAAAAAACAGGTCATACAGGGGGCGGAATTGTTGGGCACCACGCGATCGCCGATTTTCCAACCCGTCACCCCTGCGCCAAGGGCCACAATCTCCCCCGCGGCTTCATGCCCAAACAGGGTGGGTGGTTTTAACATACGGGCATGGCCGCCCCGACGCCAAACCTTTAGATCTGTGCCACAGGTAGTGGCTGCGCCAACCCGAATCACCACTTCCCCAGGTGCTGGGGTTGGGTCTTCAACCGTTTCCAGCCTTAAGTCTTCTTGACCATAGAGAAGTGCTGCTAACACCGACGCCTACCTCAACCAGTTCACCCACTGATTGTACCGATGAAGGGGAGCGGATAGGGCGACAAAACAGCCAGAACCGCCGCCTGCAAGGCAGGGGATGCTGCAATTCTGGCATTAAAGCCTGGCCAGGTTGAAAGTGACCCAGTAGACATCAAGCTTTTGGCAGTAACAGAACATGTCTGCCCAGAGGGAAGTGGCTCAACCAATAAGCAGCACAAAAGCGCCAGCGAGCCCTGACACCACACCGGCTTCCATCCTCTCGACCCATGCAAGCAACGCTCTCGACCGTCTACTATTTCTTTTTGGTTGTCTTAGCGGCTTTCGCTGCTTTCTGCTCAACAACCGGCGCAACTTTATCCTTAAACAATTTGCCAGCCGAAAACGCCGGAACCGTCGTAGCTGGGATATGGATGGTCTCGCCAGTGGCGGGATTCCGGCCATCACGGGCTTGCCGTTGCCGTGGCTCAAAGGTGCCAAATCCAACCAAGGTAACCTTATCTCCAGCGGAGACAGTTTCCATAATCGTATCGACGATCGCAGTCAACAACAGATCGGTCTCTTTTTTGGTAACAGAGGCTTTGGCCGAAACGGCATCAATTAAGTCGCTCTTGTTCATGGAAGATTGGTGGCTGTGATGAATTGAGCGCCGTAATTATAGGTCCAAAATTTCGATCTGGTGCAAAATCGAATGATTTTGTAGGTTGGTATCCAGTTGACAAAACGCAGTACTCCCAGAGGATTGCTAGATTATCAGTCAGCCTGGCCAACCTACAAACCTTGCCAGGAGCAACTTCTAGTACAGTTCCTCTTCCTGATGCGTTTGGATGGTGCAATTGGAAACTGGATAGGCCACACAGGTCAACACAAATCCAGCGGCAATCTGATCATCATCCAGAAAAGACTGATCAGATTGATCAACGCTTCCCTCAAGCACCTTACCGGCACAGGTTGAACAAGCGCCTGCACGACAGGAATAGGGGAGATCAATTCCCTGCTCTTCCGCTGCATCCAGAATGTATTGATCATCCGGCACATCAATGATTTGATCCAGGCCTTCCACCTGATTCACCAATCTCACTTGATAAGTAGCCATTGCGTGTTCTCCTCTTCTTATTAAGAAAAACGATTGATTCGTCCTTACTCAAGCCATTGAGCTGAGTGATTTCCAGATGGGAAATCCAACAAAAAATGCCTTACAACCAGACTTGGGTCGTAAAGCATAGACAAAAGTAGAATATAGATTTGGACAAACTCTATGTAACGTAGAAGACACTCTCAATCAGGCAGAATTTCCACCGACAGTACGGTGCAACTACTTGAGCATAAAGCCCAACAGCAGATGCTTTTGGCCTCAAGTTTCGGCAAACTGTCATGAAAATTCCAGTACTGGGAGATTAGTAGAGGGCTTCTTCTTGGTGGGTCACGATGGTGCAGTTAGAGGTTGGATAGGCCACACAGGTCAGAACGTATCCTTTTTCGATCTGCTCGTCATCCAGGAAGGACTGATCAGATTGATCAACGCTACCGGATTCCAATTTGCCAGCACAGGTCGAACAAGCACCCGCACGGCAGGAGTAGGGGAGGTCAATTCCCTGCTCTTCGGCAGCGTCGAGAATGTATTCATCATCGGGCACATCAATGGTGTGCTCGCCATCAGGAGTCTTCAATGTGACCTTGTAAGTCGCCATGCAGCGGTCCTCTCAATTGAATGGATACAGCACTTTAAGCAAATCGGAGGTGAATGTAGGAGGTGAATATAAGCGTCTATATTTCGACCTTTTCACCTGCCAAATTTGCTCCACCCTTGATACTAAGGGAAAAAATACCCGTTATGACCCCTGATTCATAAACAAGATGAATGGGATTCGTAATAAAACGAGTCATTTTAATCCGCTTATCTTATAGGACAATCATTGGTCTGATGTATCCCAATCGGTTATGAACACCCTCCACTTTTCAATTGACCAACCCCTCAGGATTGGGTTGATAGGAACTGGATATGCGGCCAAATTAAGAGCAGAAACCTTTCAGGCCGACTCCCGCGCCCTGTTAACAGCCGTCGCAGGCCATGATCCAGAGAAGACCCGTGTTTTTTGTCAGACCTATGGGGCGGAACCCTACGAGTCCTGGGCTGACCTGATTGACCAGGCGGCCGTCGATCTATTGGTTATCTCTACGGTGAACCGGGATCACGGAGCGATCGCCCGTCGAGCCCTGGAAGCAGGACTGCCGGTGGTGGTGGAATATCCCCTGGCACTGGATGTGGCGGAAGCAGCGGCCCTGATCGGCCTGGCCCGCGATCGCAACCTGTTGCTGCATGTGGAACACATTGAACTGTTGGGAGGCATGCATCAAGCCCTAAAACGTCACCTGGATCAGGTTGGGGCAACTTTCTATTGTCGCTACGCCACCATCAATCCCCAGCGTCCCGCCCCCCGGAAATGGACCTACGATCCAGAATTGTTTGGCTTTCCGCTGATGGGGGCGCTGTCCCGCATCCATCGGCTGACCGACCTGTTTGGCCCAGTTGCCACCGTCAGTTGCCAGGCCAGCTTTTGGGACGTGCCCAGCACCAGCCTGCCCAGTTCCTACTACACCGCTTGCCTGTGCACCGCCCATCTGCGGTTCCGGTCCGGCCTGGTAGCAGAAATCACCTACGGCAAGGGCGAAACCCTATGGCAAGCAGAACGCCGTCTAGAGGTGCATGGTGAAAAGGGCGCCCTGATTTTTCAGGACGACCAGGGAACCCTGATCCAGCCTCAGGGCAGTCAGGCCATTGAACTCGGCAGCCGTCGGGGGCTGTTTGCCAAGGACACAGCCATAGTGCTGGATCATCTAGCTGAGGGACAACCACTTTACGTGACTGCCGAGGAAAGTTTATATGCCCTGAAAGTCGCTGATGCCGCCCAGCAGTCCGCCTTGACGGGAAAAACCGTGGAAATGGAATAGTCAGCGGGCAGGGATTGGGTTTTGGGTTTTGGGTTTTGGATTACTGACACCCGACACCTGGCGCCTGACACCTAGCCCCCCATTCCCCATTTCCCCTGCACCCCTGTCTTGGTTTAATGGGTAAGTATTGTCAGAGAGGGAGACCGGTTGTGCAGTGTCCGAAGGAAAAACAGATTACGCTGGCGGCTGGGCTCTTGAGCGGGGATCTGGTGGCTCAGTGCTGTCCCAATTGCCAGGGTCACTGGATTTCATCGGAAGTTTATAGTACCTGGCAGGAAAAACATCCGCCCACTGAATCTGAACCAGTTTTGATCGATCGCCTGCTGGAGACGAGTTGCGAACCAGCCCCACTGGACTCCAAAGCAGCCCTCTGTCCCGAATGTAATGCTTACCTGGCCAGGGCTCGCGTCAGTCTGAAAACCCCGTTCTACGTGGAACGATGTCCCAATTGCAAGGGTATTTGGTGCGATCGCGGCGAGTGGGATGTATTGGAAAAGCAAGGGTTAGCAGGCCTTATTCCACGCCTATTTGCAACGGACTGGCAAACGCTGGTGCGGGAACGGGAACTGGCAGCCCAGGAACGACGAGCCACGATCGATAAGCTGGGCCCAGAACTAGCCGAACGCATCTTTGCCTTAGCAGAGGCACTGGAAAACCATCCCTATGGGGATTTTGGCGTGGCCTATCTGATGCGTCGGTTCGATCGTTAACGGAAAACATTCATGACAGACGTTCTGCTACAGGTCGAAGATTTACGAGTTGCCTATCCTGCGCTGGCAGATAATGGCCTGGTCTGGTCCGTGGATGGGGTGTCCTTCAACCTGCGTCCCGGTGAACGATTGGGGCTGGTGGGAGAGTCGGGTTGCGGTAAGTCAACGCTGGGGCGGGCTATCCTGCGGCTGTTGCCAGCCGGTTCCCAGGTGCAAGGAAGCCTTCTCTTCAATGGACAGTCGGTTCTGGATCTACCCCCAGAAGCCCTGCGTCATTTCCGGGGAGAAGCGGTTTCCCTGGTGTTTCAGGATCCCATGACTCGGTTGGATCCCCTGATGACGATTGGCGATCACTGCCTGGAAACCCTGCTGGCCCATCGGCCCAACCTGTCTCGACGGCAGGCGCGGGAGCAGGCGATCGCCACGTTGGAAGCGGTCAAAATTCCAGCCAATCGTTGGAGCCAATATCCCCACGAGTTCAGCGGTGGCATGCGGCAACGGGTGGCGATCGCCCTGGCTCTGTTGCTCAATCCGCGCTTAATTGTGGCCGACGAACCCACCACCAGCCTGGATGTCACCGTTTCTGCCCAGATCCTGCAGGAACTGACTCGTCTCTGCGCCGAGCGGCAGATGGCGTTATTGCTGATTTCCCATGATCTGGCCATGATTGGCGAGTACTGCGATCGCCTGGCAGTCATGTATAGCGGCCAATTTGTCGAAACTGGTCCTACCGATGCGGTGTTTCGCCAGCCCCAACATCCCTACACGCGATCGCTGCTGCAGTCCGCCCTGCACCTGCAAGCCAGCCATCAACCCAGCGAACGCACCCAACCCCCTGAACCCTTATCGGCCTTTCCGCTCTCGCCCGCCAGCACCGATACACCCTTGCTGCGGCTGCAAAACCTGCAACAACATTACAAGCTGGAGCAAAATTTCATCGCCCACCTGTTTGACCGGCAAGATCGCACCATTCGAGCCGTGGATGGCATCAGCCTGGACCTTTATCCCGGCGAGACCTTGGGCTTGGTGGGGGAATCCGGCTGCGGCAAGAGCACCCTGTCCCGCACTATCTTGCAGCTAATCCGCCCCACCGCTGGTTCGGTGGAATTCCAGGGCCGTTCCCTGCACCGCCTATCTCGGCAAGCCCTGCTGAAGCAGCGGCGTCAGATCCAGATGGTGTTCCAGGATCCCCATGCCTGCCTCAACCCCCGCATGACCGTGGGGGACAGCATTGCCGATCCCTTGCTGATTCACCGACTGGCAACCCCAGCGGCAGCCAAACAATCAGTGATGCAAATGCTGGAGCGGGTTGGCCTGACACCAGCCGCAGACTTTTACCGCCGCTATCCCGCCGAATTATCCGGGGGCCAGCAGCAACGGGTGGCGATCGCCCGAGCCCTGATTACCCAGCCCCAACTGGTGATCTGCGATGAACCCGTCAGTATGTTGGATGCCAGCATCCAGGCCCAAGTGCTGGAACTGATGCAGGACTTGAAGCGCGAGTTTAATCTGACTTACCTGTTCATCACCCATGACCTCTGGGTGGCCCGCTTCTTCTGCGATCGCATCGCTGTGATGAAGGCGGGCAAAATTGTCGAGATCGGCCCGACTCGGGATATCTTCGAACATCCCCAACATCCCTATACCCGGACTCTGCTGCAAGCAGCCCCAATGCTGGCTAAACAATCTTAAGACCATTGCTGAAGAAGACGATACCGGCTGACAGGCGAAGCCTTTGGCCGTCCCTCTCTGAACGAACCGAAACAGCATTGCCCCAATACCTCGCCACCCCAGACAACCCCTGGCTGACAGTCTTGCCGCGCAGAGAATTTTCTTAATTGCCACATCTGCGGAAAAATTTAAGATCGATCAGACTTCTGCCCCCTGCCCCATTGGCGCGATTGCCCCCAACCTAACAGACAAACCGTATCCTTTACTACAGTTTGCAGGAAGCGCTGCTCGTATTCAGTAGGTGAATGGAAACGTATCAGGCCGACCGACCGTGCAATTTACTGACTATGACCCGGGAGATTTCTACGACGAGCTGTTTGTGGCTAAAGGAGAGCCTCGCCCGGAAGCAATTCCCCTGGTTGAGCGGATTAATTCCCTTTCCCCAGAAGAAGTCCTGAGGCGGCAACAAGCAGCCCAACTGGCCCTGTTCAAGATTGGGGTAACGTTCAACGTCTACGGGGACAGTGAAGGAACGGAACGCATTTTTCCGTTTGATATCATTCCCCGCATCGTCTCTGCCCATGAATGGAAGACCCTGGAGCAGGGATTAAAACAACGGATTTTTGCCCTGAACCAGTTTCTCTCCGACATCTACGGGGAGCAGAAAATCATCAAAGATAGTGTGATCCCGAAGGATTTGATCTATTCGGCCAGTGGTTTCCTGGAGCAATGTGTCGGCTTGGCGCCGCCGGGCGGCATCTGGTGTCACATTACCGGCACAGACCTGGTGCGCGATCGCGATGGCCGCTGGTACGTGCTGGAGGATAACCTGCGTTGTCCCTCCGGCGTCTCCTATGTGCTGGAAAACCGGCGGGTGATGAAAAACACCTTCCCGGTGGTTTTTAATACCATGCAAATCCAGCCGGTGGAGGAATATCCCAGTCACCTGCTGGAGACCTTGCTCAATCTGGCGCCATCCCATCTTGCAGACCCCACCGTTGTGGTGCTGACACCGGGAATCTACAACTCGGCCTACTTTGAGCACTCGTTCCTGGCCCAGCAAATGGGGGTGGAACTGGTAGAAGGTCGGGATCTGGTGGTAGCCGACGGGTACCTGCAAATGCGGACCACCAAGGGCCTGCGACGGGTGGATGTGATCTATCGTCGGATTGATGATATTTTCATCGATCCCTTAGTGTTCCGACCCGATTCCCTGTTGGGCATTCCTGGCTTGATGGAAGTCTACCGGGCCGGACGGGTGGCGATCGCCAATGCTTTGGGAACCGGCGTAGCGGATGACAAAGTGATTTACGCCTTTGTCCCCCAGATGATTCGTTATTACCTGGGAGAAGAACCGATCCTGGCCAATGTCCCCACCTACCTGTGCTGGGAACCCCAGCAGCAAAGCCATGTCCTGGCCAACCTGGACAAACTGGTGGTGAAAGCCGCTAACGAGTCCGGCGGCTACGGGATGCTGGTCGGCCCCCACGCCACCCCAGAACAGCGAGAAGAGTTTGCTGGCAAGATTAAGGCCAATCCCCGCAACTACATTGCCCAGCCCACTCTCTGCCTGTCCCGTGTGCCTACCCTCTTGGATGACGGGCTGGAAGGGTGCCATGTGGACCTGCGGCCCTACATCCTGTACGGCAAACAAATCTATGTCAATCCCGGCGGCCTGACCCGAGTCGCGCTGCGGCGCGGTTCCCTGGTTGTCAACTCCTCCCAGGGGGGCGGCAGTAAGGACACCTGGGTCGTTTGCCAGTAGGCAGGGTGTTAGGTGTCGGTTGTCGGTTGGCAGGTACCAGGTGGCAGGTACCAGGTGTCGGGTGGCAGCAACCCAAAATCCAAAATCCAGCACCCAAAATCCAGCACCCAAAACCCAAAATTCAAAATCCAGCAGCCAAAACCCAAAACCTGTTTACCGATCGCACTGTTATGCTTAGTCGTGTTGCCGATTCAATTTACTGGCTCAATCGCTATGTGGAACGGGCGGAAAACGTGGCCCGTTTTATCGATGTCAACTTGAACCTGTTGCTGGATTCTCCCCTGGAAATCGTTCAGCAGTGGGAACCGTTGGTGCTGACCACCGGGGATCTGGCTTTGTTCCGAGAGCGCTATGGCGATACCTCTGCTGACAGTGTGATCCAGTTCCTGACCTTTGACAGCAAGTATCCCAACTCCATCATTTCCTGCCTTTATGCAGCCCGCGAAAATGCCCGCTCGATTCGGGAAATCATCTCCTCAGAAATGTGGCAGGAGGTCAATGAGTTTTACTTGATGGTGAAGGATGCAGCCCTGGATCCTCCCCAGATGTCCAGCCTGTCTGAGTTCTTCACCGAGGTCAAACGCTCCAGTCACCTGTTTGCTGGGGTGATGGACGCCACCATGACTCACAACGAGGGCTGGCACTTTGGCCAGATTGGCCGACTACTGGAACGGGCCGACAAAACCGCTCGCATCCTGGATGTGAAGTACTACATTCTCCTGCCTTCGGTGAAGGATGTCGGCTCCACGCTGGATGAGTTGCAGTGGATGGCCCTGTTGAAGTCTGCTAGTGCCTACGAAATGTATCGCAAGTTGGGGTTGCACCGGATCAGCCCGATGGCGATCGCGGAATTTCTGCTGCTAGACCGGGAGTTTCCTCGCTCGGTGCGCTCCTGTATTCTGGAGGCGGAGCAATCCCTGCACCAGATTACCGGCACCCCAGTCGGCACCTGGCGAACACCAGTGGAACGAGTCATGGGGCGGTTGCGAGCAGACCTGGACTACCTGACAATTGAAGATGTCTTCCAGGATGGGCTGCATGAGTTTGTCGATAAGCTTCAAAGCCGCATGAATGAGGTCGGCAAGCAGATTTTTGAGACCTTTTTTGCTCTGGAACCTGTAAACTAGGCGCATTTCTAAGGAAGAATAGCCCCATGCCGTGGCAAAGCATTTGGCAATGCATCCCGGATTAAACCCAAAATCATGTTGCAAATACTGCCTCTGCTAAAAATCGTCTGAACGAGCTCAATGGGACAGAATTGTGCGATACCGGATCTCCCACACAACCACCTACATCTATAGCCAGCCCGTTACCCTGCAACCCCATACGGTGCGGCTGCGCCCCCGTAGCGATGGGGTGCAATGGTTGCGATCGTTCCACTTGAAGGTGACTCCTGCCCCGCAGCAGGAATCTCACCTGGTGGATCTGGAAGGTAATGAGACCATTAAACTCTGGTTTGCTCCCCACCTCACCGAATCGCTGACGGTCACCGTCATTTCTGAGGTGGAGACCCACCGTACCAACCCTTTTAACTATTTGCTGGAGCCTTGGGCGGTGCGGCTGCCCATCGATTATCCCAGTTCGTTACTGTCCCAACTTCATCCCTATTTAGTCGGTAAACAAGCCGGCTATTCCGGCGGCGTCGATCCGGCCATCCTGCAGTTGGCCCACAACATTAGCCATCGGGTCGATGGCAATACCAGTCAGTTTCTGTCGGAACTGAATCAGGAGATTTATCAAACCTGTAAGCATCTGATTCGCGACACGGGCGATCCGTTTCCACCCGGGCTGACTTGGGCCAAACAAATGGGCTCCTGCCGGGACCTGTCCGTACTGTTTATGGAAGTCTGTCGGGCGATCGGGTTGGCGTCCCGATTTGTCAGTGGCTATCAGGAGGGGGATCTGGATAACCCGGAACGTCATCTGCATGCCTGGGCCGAAGTGTACCTGCCCGGTGCCGGTTGGCGAGGATTTGACCCAACCCACGGTCTGGCCGTTGCCGATCGCCATGTAGCACTGGTGGCCAGCCCCTTTCCCAACTACACCGCCCCCTTACCAGGAGCCTATAGTCCCGCGATCGCTGGTTCCACCATGACCTACGACCTGGCAATCCAGCCAATACCGGCTCATGAATGATTTAAATCACTCTTTCCATTGCCTGCTACGCTGGAGAAACAATTGCCAAACGCACGGAAGTTGGAGAAAAGGCCGTGGCAAATGAGGAGCATATCGCCCTCCTGAAGCAGGGAGTGACCCAATGGAACCGATGGCGGGACAGCAATCCAGATATGCGAATCGATCTCAGCGGCGCTGACCTGAGCTTTGCCGATTTGAGACGGATCGATCTCTCCGGCGCCAATCTAGATGGGGCTATGCTCCAGGGCGCCAACCTCTGTCGAGCCAACTTTAGTCGGGCCAATTTGCATGTAGCCAACCTCAGTCGAGCCGATTTGACGGGGGCGAATCTGAGTCGGGCCAATTTACAAATTGCTAACCTGGACAAGGCCAAACTCTGGAAAGCTGATCTGGAATCCGCTGATCTGAGTTGGGCGGGCTTGATTAAGGCCAACTTAATGGAGGCAAACCTGTACGCCGCCAACCTGCATGGCGCTAATCTCCATTCCGCCAATCTCTGTCGAGCCAGGCTGAATCGGGCTAACATCGAAGGAGCCGATCTGCGCGGCAGTATCTTACCTGATGGGACAATGCACTATTAGGTGGTGCTGAATAGCAGTATGAATTGGAACGCAGTTTCAATTCATACAACTGTGTCCATCAACCAGGGGATGGCTCTAGGCTGTAAGCCGTCCAGGTTGATGTCAACTTGATTCTGGCTGAGGCCAGGGAGTCGAAAATGACGCTGATCCTTAACTTGCATCCCACCTTAGAACTAACAGATGAGCAGTTTGAGCAGATCTGCCGCCAGAATCGGGATTTGCGGTTTGAACGAACAGCCACAGGGGAACTGGTCATCATGGCTCCAACCGGTGGCGAAACGGGCTTCTTTAACACGGAGCTAATTGGTCAGGTCTGGCTCTGGAACCAGCAGGCCAAATTGGGTATCAGTTTTGACTCATCGACCGGATTTAATTTGCCCAATGGAGCAACCCGATCGCCCGATGTGGCCTGGGTGCGGCAAGACCGCTGGAATGCCCTGACACCGGAACAGCGGCGGAAATTTGTGCCCCTTTGTCCAGACTTTGTGATTGAGTTGAAAGCGCCTACCGATGACCGAACAGACCTGCAAAAGAAGATGCAGGAATACCTGGAGAATGGGCTTCAGCTAGGCTGGCTCATTGATCCGGAAACTGCTCAGGTAGAAATTTACCGACCGGGGCAGGCTGTGACAGTGCTGGAGCGGCCATCTAGCCTGTCGGGAGAAGCCGTACTGCCGGGGTTGGTCCTAGACCTGTTTGCCATTTGGGGGAGGTAAGAGCGGAAGCAGCAGAGTCGGACAGGAGAAGGCAGGGAGTCAATTGGGTTGAAACAGAGTGGACTTGAGGCTGATTCGAGTGCGGAGCGCAGCTTGACCCAGAGCGATCGCCCATGGCGGCAGGGAGACTTGGTCGAAGTCACCATTACCGACTTAAGTGGCAGTGGCGATGGGGTGGGTCGGTTTGGCCAATGGGTGGTGTTTGTACCAGATACGGTAACCGGCGATCTCGCCCTGGTGCGGCTGGTGCGGGTCAAATCCCACTATGCCCATGGCAAATTACACCAACTGCTGCAACCCTCGCCCTATCGTATCCGTCCCCGCTGCATCGTGGCGGACAAGTGTGGCGGCTGTCAGTGGCAGCATGTCAGCGATGCCTATCAGTTGGAAGCAAAACGCAATCTGGTGATTCAAGCGCTGGAACGCATTGGTGGGTTCGTCCAACCGCCGGTTGATACCCTGTTGCCGGTTTCCGAACCGCTAGGGTATCGCAACAAAGCGACCTATCCCATGGGCAAATCCCAGCAGGGACAGATTCAGGCCGGATACTACCAGAAAGGCAGCCATCAAATTGTCAACCTGAACCAGTGCCCGATTCAGGATGCCCGCCTGAATCCCCTGCTAGCTGAAGTTAAACAGGATATCCAGCAACAGGGATGGGCCATTTATGACGAACAAAGCCATCAGGGGCTGATCCGGCACCTGGGTCTGCGGATTGGTCGCCGCACCGGGGAACAGTTGCTGACCCTGGTCGTTACCGACTGGAAACTGCCCGGCGTGGAACAACAAGCCCAAGCGTGGATGCAACGTTATCCTGACCTGGTGGGCGTGGTGTTGAACCGCAACCCACAACGGGGTAATGCCATCTGGGGCGCGGAGACTCGATGTTTAGCGGGCCGTCCCTATCTGCAGGAAATCTTTGCCGGACTGACCTTTCAAATCCAGCCCCAGACCTTCTTCCAGGTCAACACCGAACAAGCCGAAGCCCTGTTGCAAGTGATCCAGTCAGAACTCGACCTGCAAGGCAGCGAAATTCTACTGGATGCCTATTGTGGCATTGGAACCCTGAGTCTACCCCTGGCCCAGCGAGTTCGTCAGGCGATCGGGTTGGAAGTACAACCAGAAGCCGTGGAACAGGCCACCCAGAATGCCCAACTGAACCAGATTGACAATGCTTCTTTCCAGGCGGGCACCGTGGAACAGTTGCTATCCCAGTTAACAGTACAGCCAGACATTGTAATTCTGGATCCACCCCGCAAAGGCTGCGTCGGCACCTATCATGCCAATGGGGTAATTGAGGCTTTGTTACACCTGCGGCCCCGACAGATTGTGTATGTGAGCTGTAATCCAGCTACCCTGGCCCGTGATCTGAAGCAACTGTGCGGGCCCGATCGCTACCATCTGCAACGAATCCAACCGGCTGACTTTTTCCCACAAACCGCCCATGTGGAAAGCGCCGCCTTTCTGACCCAAAACACCTGAGAAACCGGACAGGGTGTGCTGTTTTCTGTTACCGAGTCTGGGCAGCGTTACCTACTTGCGGCCAGACTTAGCCTGCTCCTGCTGCACCACATTGAGCAGCTTTTGCAGGGATGCTTCCAAAGCATCCAAATCTTTAACGTTACCAGTAGCCATGGCCACTCCCCAGATGGAAGCAAAGCCAATCAACTCTTTCTTAGTTTGATTGCTAATTCTCATCTCGTTCCCTGCCTGATCAAATGATAGATGGACCCTTTAGCGTTAACCAGCAGACATCACAGATGTCATCAACCAACCAGTATAATTTTGGACTTAGCAAATGGATTTTTTTCTTAGTTTGTATCGCCCAGGATTACTGCCTATCCCTGATTTTTGACTTTCCATGTTTGGCCGGTCGTCGGTGTGCTCTAGACTAGATGAGGATTTGAATTTCTAAGAAGATCTAAGAAGAAGGAACGAAGGCAATGCGACTGTCTCAAATGCTATGTGTCACCCTCCGGGAAGACCCAGCAGAAGCAGAGATTCCTAGCCATAAACTGTTGCTGCGGGCAGGGTACATTCGTCGTATTGCCAGTGGGGTCTATGCTTACTTACCGCTGATGTGGCGGGTACTGCAAAAAGTATCGCAGATCGTTCGCGAAGAGATGAATGCCACGGGCGCCCAGGAATGTTTGCTGCCCCAATTGCAGCCTGCGGAACTGTGGCAGGAGTCCGGTCGGTGGGATACTTACACCAAAGCGGAAGGCATTATGTTTGCCCTGATCGATCGCCAGGAGCGGCACATGGGCTTGGGGCCAACCCATGAAGAGGTGATTACCGCCATCGCCCGCGAGATGATCCGCTCCTATCGGCAATTGCCGTTGAATCTATACCAAATCCAAACCAAATTTCGGGATGAGATCCGGCCCCGATTCGGTCTGATGCGCGGCCGGGAGTTCATCATGAAAGATGCCTACTCCTTCCATACCAATGAGGAAAGCCTGAAGCAAACCTATCAGGAAATGTATCAGGCTTATAGCAACATTTTGCGCCGCTGTGGGCTGAAGTTTCGGGCCGTGGAAGCCGATTCCGGTGCGATCGGCGGTTCTGGTTCCCAGGAATTTATGGTGCTGGCCGACGCGGGAGAAGATGAAATTCTTTACACAGAAGATGGCCAGTATGCCGCCAACGTGGAAAAAGCAGTGTCCCGGCCAGCAGAGGTAGAGCCGTCGCCCTTCAAAACCTTTGAAAAGCGGGAAACTCCTGGTACAGAAACGATTGACAAACTTTGCCACTTCCTCCAGTGTTCCGCGACCAATGTGGTGAAGAACGTTCTCTATCAAGCGGTCTATGACAACGGCGCGGTGGTGCTGGTGCTGGTTAGCATCCGGGGCGATCAGGATGTGAATGAGGTGAAGTTGCAGAATGAATTGACCAAGTTGGCCGATCGCTACGGCGGCCAAGCAGTCCTGGCCCTGACCGTTCCCGATCGGGAGGCTCAGGGGAAATGGGCGGCTAAGCCGCTGCCCCTGGGGTATATTGCCCCCAATCTGGCGGATGAGTATATTGCCAGCCAGAAAGGGGTCGTGACCCAGTTCTTGCGCCTAGTGGATCAGACCGCGGTTGAACTGAAGCACTTTGTCACTGGCTCCAATGAGGTTAACTTTCACGTAGTTGGGGCCAATTGGGGAAAAGAATTTGCCCTGCCCGATCGCGTGGTGGATGTGCGCAAAGCCACAGTGGGCGATCGGGCCCAGCATGACCCCAAGCAATTGCTGCAAACCGCCCGTGGCATTGAGATCGGCCACATCTTTCAACTGGGCGTCAAATACTCCAAAGCCATGGGTGCGACGTACACCAACGAACAGGGAGAGGAAGTCCCCCTGGTTATGGGCTGTTACGGAGTTGGTGTATCCCGATTGGCTCAGGCAGCGGTGGAACAGTCCTATGACAAAGACGGCATCATCTGGCCGGTGGCGATCGCCCCCTATCAAGCGATCGTGGTGATTCCCAATGTCAATGACCAGGAGCAGGTCAAAGCAGCAGAAACGCTTTACACCAGCCTGAACCAGGCTGGGATTGAAACCCTCTTGGACGATCGCAATGAGCGAGCCGGAGTCAAATTTAAAGATGCTGATCTAATTGGCATTCCCTACCGCATCGTAACCGGCAAAGCCCTCAAAGACAGCCGAGTTGAAGTGGTGCGGCGAGCAACCCACGAAGCCCAGGAAGTCCCATTGGATCAGGTTCTTGCCACACTGCAAACCTGGATTGCAGAGGCCGTCAAATAGGCCTGATGCAGGAAACCCACAACCACGCCCTGGATGCAAATGCCAGGGTATGGTTGTAAACAGAATCAACCTAACCAGAACGTGACACCTATTAGCCGTCCGGGTTAACGCGCATCAAGGGTTGGCCAAATTCGACCGGCTCCCCATTTTGCACCAGAACTTCCACAATCACGCCAGAAACCTCGGATTCCAGTTCATTCATCAGTTTCATGGCTTCAATGATGCAGACGGTCTGACCTTTGCGAATCCGCTCACCAATCTCCACAAACGGTGCTTCATCGGGAGCTGGCGATCGGTAGAACGTCCCAACCATAGGCGACGTAATTTCTAACAGCTTGCTGGCGTTGCTGGGGGGCGGAACCGGTTGGGATGACGGATGTAGGATACTTTCTTCCTGAACCAGTTCGGGTTGAGTCGCTGAAGCAACGGGTAAAGTCGGAGCGATTGTCGGTGGCAGGCTAGCAGCAGCACTGGCGGACGGTTGGGCAGGGTTGACAAGCATTACCTGCTCGTCAGGTCGCAACCCTCGGCGGACCGTCAGTTCAAAGTCGGTGCTTTTTAAGGTCAGTTCCGCAATATCAGTTTCATTAATTGCCGTCAATAATTCGCGGAGTTGATTTAGATCCAGTGCCACAGCTCAGGTCAACCTCATCGATAGGAATCAGGGGCTGGACGGGAGTGGTGGAAGAGAGAGTGAATCGGTGAGAAGACTGACGCTCTCCTGTGCCGTTCATCCATGCCCTCTTCAACCAAACGTTATTCCCGACCTAGATAGGAGTCATTACGGGTGTCGATCCGGATTTTCTCACCGATTGAAATAAAGAGCGGCACCATGACCTGGGCCCCGGTTTCCACGATCGCTGGCTTGGTTCCACCAGTGGCCGTATCACCCTTCACACCCGGATCGGTTTGGGTAACTTCCAGGGTCACCGAGTTGGGCAATTCGACTTCCATGACCTGATCATTCCAGCGAACCACGTTCACTTCCATGCCATCTTTCAGATACTTAACGCGATCGCCAATCTGATCAGCCGTTAAGCGAGCTTCCTCGTATGTCTCCATATCCATAAAGACATAATCATTGCCATCCTTATAGGTATGCTGCATGGTGCTTTTTTCCAGGTTGGCCTGGGGCACCGTTTCACCAGCCCGAAAGGTGCGCTCGACCACATTGCCAGTCTGAACATTCTTCAACTTCGTGCGCACAAAGGCCGACCCTTTACCGGGCTTAACATGCAAAAATTCCACAACTTTCCAGACGCCGCCATCAAGCTCAATACTGACGCCTGGTCGAAAATCATTACTGGAGATCATGGGTGATTCATTATCGAGAATAGGCTCGGCAACTCATTGTACCGCTTTGAGTGTCAGCCCTGTGGCAAGATAAAAGATCATCAGGTTACTGAAGAACAGACTCTACCGGTCCAAAATGCATTCTGCCGCATCAGGACGAGAGTGGATCACAAAATGGATAGTCAGCCGAAACATCGGTGATGGAATGGAAGTATGCAAATCCCAGGATTAGACCGTATTAAACACTGGCTGAAAACCGGTATCATGCTCCTGCTGTTAGTGAGCCTCTCGCTAACGCTGAGTGCAGCCAAAGACCGTACCAGTATCCTGCCCCAGGGAAATGCCATCACCGATGGCAAAGCCTTGTTGCGGTATGCCCTGCCAATTGACAACCGTCCCGTTCGTGAGTTGCAGAAAAGTTTAGAAGACATTTCCCAGCAACTACGCGGCAACCGGCGTTGGGGAGCCATTGTCGGGGATGTCAAAAAAGCTAACTCTGTTTTGAGTAACCCTGCGGCCTTATTAGCCAGTGTTCCAGACAATCAGAAACCGGCGGCAGAAGCACTGATTGCTCAGATCAAGGATGGTCTGGCAACCCTGCAATCGGCTGTGGAGGCCAAAGATAAGGAAAGTGTTCGGGCTCAACGGGCTCAGTTGCTAGATCAGGTGGGCGCTCTGGAAGAATTGATGGTGCAGCAGTTTCCCTTCCAAGTGCCATCGGAATATAGTAACCTGCCCCAACTGAAGGGTCGGGCCACGATTGAATTTAATACCAGCAAAGGCAAGATCGTCGCTGTGGTGGATGGCTATAGCGCGCCAGTCACCGCTGGCAATTTTGTGGATCTGGTGCAACGAGGGTTCTACAACGGTCTGCCGTTCACCCGCGCTGAGGAATCCTATGTGTTGCAAGCGGGTGATCCACCAGGGCCAGAAGTTGGCTTTATCGATCCCAAAACCAAGCAATATCGGGCAATTCCACTGGAATACCTGGTAGAGGGGGATGAGGCTCCTACCTACGGCATTACCCTGGAAGATGCTGGCCGCTATCAGGAACACCCTGTCCTGCCCTTCTCGGCCTATGGCACGCTGGGAATGGCCCGTGGTGATGACCCCAATGGCGGTTCTTCCCAGTTTTTCTTCTTCCTGTTTGAACCAGAATTGACGCCAGCCGGACTGAACTTGCTGGATGGTCGCTATTCGGTTTTTGGTTATGTCGTTGACGGCAAGGAAGTCCTGGGACAACTGAAGGCCGGTGACAAAATTGAGTCCGCCAGGGTGATCCAGGGGCTGGAAAATTTGCAGCAACCCAAAACTGCTTAGTTTACGGCTGCTGACAGGGTCGTAACCATTGGGACTGTGTTGGTATTAGGGTTCGGATGTTGGGTTTTGGGTTCTGGATTTTGGATTTTGGGTTCTGGGTTAATGACACCTGACACCCAACACCCTACTGGGATTCAATCATCTGTTCCATTGCCTGCTGAAGGTCCTGGGTCAGACGTTGGACGGCTTGGCGAGCAGCCTGGCGACTGGTTTGGTAATCAGGGTAGCGATCGCTGACAGAGATCGGTTCACCAACCGTAATCGTTGCCCGGCGCCAGCCTAGACGGGGACGGTGGGGCAATCTTTGTCGTTTGATCCGGGCGGTCACATCAAACAGCAGCAGGGCTAACTCGGCCATGCGATCGGCCGAAGGGCGCTTCCGAAGGCAGTCATCGGTTACAGCTACAAAACTTTCCACTAACCGCATGTGGCGCATTCGCAGGTCCGCCTCCTCCGCCACCCAGTCGGCCAACCCCTGTCGGAAAGGAGAAACCGCTGGGCGATCGCGCAGATCCTCCCGATAGATATAACTCCAACCAGCCTCTTCCACATGACGGCAGCGATCGATCACCGTTCCCTGGTGAGCCAGACCGAAAAATTGTTCGCTGACCTGCAACGCCATGTCGAGCAAACGGTGCAGGCGAGTGATTAAAGTTTCGGCGGCGGCATTCGGCGGCTCCCCATAGTTGGCCACAGGTTGGTGATAAAAGCGGCGATAGAATTCCTCCATCTCCGTCAGCAAATGGTCGGATAACCTGAGCAGCCTGACATAAATCTGGTCAGGCAAAGTTGGGTCTGTCGGGGAAGCAGCTAGCTTTAGAGGGGCAAGACCACTGTCAACTTCTAACTGATGCAATAGCTGATCCAGCTTGTCCCAGGGTGGATCCAAGTAGGTATACCGAATGCTGATCGGTACAATCCACACAGTCTCCGGCCGATTGGTTTCGCGCAACTCTTCCACCGCCCAAAAACCCAACTGGGCGACACCCGGCTCCAGGGGACTGACCCGCCCACTGGTGCCATTAGTAGCGCCCTCTGGCGCCACCGAGAGGGGAAAGTGACCGTTGGCAAACAAATCCCGTGCCGCTTTCAGCCCGGTCCAGTCCAAACGCCTGCCTCGTCGCACGGGGGTTCCGCCCAACCGGGAAAACAGCCAGCCCAGCCAACTGCCAGCCCAGATGGTCATCCCCCGGTCGTAGATGAAATGGCTGTGAATCGGTAATTGCAACGGCACCCCATGCTGACGAGCAACTCGCGGCACATCGCGACACAACAGATGAAACATACAGAGCGGATCATCTACCTCTGGGTGACGAAACGCCATTAGAAAGCGAACCTTACCCAACTGGAACTGGTGATACAGGTTAACCAGCCTCTCGGTATTCTGCACCTCAATTTGGCTGATGCCTGCGGGCAACCAGGGGCGGGTCCGGAACCGCAACAGGATAGGCAACAACCACTCAGCCAGTTGCCGAACAACTGGATTAAAGCGCTGGGGAATAAACGTTAGGGGTGGATGGGCTGTCTGAGACTTGGACAAGCGGTTTTCCCTCTAATCAGATAGCAGGTCAGGAACTGAAACGCTAATCTAATCGCTGTGGGCTATCAGCTATTAGAGCATGGGGCTGATCAGGAGATGCTTGGGCGATCCATCAAGAAGGCGAAATCAAATGGTCTGTCGGCTGCATCGCATCGGCAGCGTCTGCTTCTGAACTGTCTGACCCTGGGCAAATTACCGGCGGTGGCAGATGCCGGATCAACCAGCTTTCCAGATCAGCAAACAAAACTGGGGCACAGAGGTCATTATGCAGTTCGTGATATCCCTCTGGATAGGACTGCCATTCCTTATCAGCAAAGGTCACTTGTTGGAAAAAGGTGTGGCTGCCCTCCGGCAAGGTGACGCGATCGCCCTCTCCCTGCAGCATCAACAAGGGCAGGAACCACTCCGGCGCATGGGTCTGCAGCCAGTCAATGGTGGCGAAATATTCCGTCGATAAGCGAGCACTGGCCCAGGTATGTCGTAGCGGATCTTGGGTGGCAACTGCGACATATTCCGGATCCCTGGACGAGGCGCTCAAATCAAAACCGGTGCTGAGGCTAAAGGTGGGCCACAGGCAGGAGAGCAACCGACCTAAGACCAGCTTAATTGGCGAAACGCCAACCTGTCCCAAAGCAGGAGACAGGGCAATTACCCCCTGCAAACGGGCTGCTTCCTCAGGCGCATGCAGAACATAGTCCAGGGCGATCGCGCCACCTAAACTGTGTCCCAACAAAAAACAGGCGGATCCTGGCTCTTGCTGCTGCACCCACTGCAAAAAGCGACGCAAATCTTCCCGAAATTCAGCCCAATGGTCAATATGCCCCCGTCTTCCCTGCGATCGACCATTGCCCCGCAGGTCATAGGCATAGATGGTATATCCCTTGGGGACGAAAAATTGCACCAGGCTGGTGAACAAATCACTATGCCCTCCCAAACCAGGCACCAGGACCAGAACGGCCTGAGAGGGCTGATCCGCATGCCAGCTCTGACAATAGAGCCTGAGCCCCTGAAACCCCTCAAACCAGCTTTCCCTATGCTGGATGCTAATGAACTGCATGCATCTCTCCTGGTAAGCACCCTACCCATACCAGCTAGGACTTGGTGTCCAAACTGTCACTGGTAAAACAAGGGGGTTGAGTCATCGTTCATTATAAAGACGCCTGATTGAGCCCGATCGTGGCTTGGGACAGTTTTGCCGCTAACTGTGCCCGTCCTTCCTGATTCAGATGTTCCGTCGGATCGTTTTCGTGGAAAAAGTAGTCGGATGTGAGTAATCTACTGTAATCCAGGAAATGAACCATGTTTGAATTGAGATGCTCCTGAATGGCGGTGCTAACCACGTCAACATTTCGTTGAACGATCTCCAGAAACGCTTCCCCGACATATTTGGTCCCAGCACAATAATTGACTGGCGTGACATAAAGTAGCGTCTTAATCTTCATCTGATTCAAGAGATCAAGCGTTTCCTCAATCAGTCGAACCTTTGGATGGCTCAGCTCCAGCAAATGGGTGTAGTGAAAAATGAAGATCTGTTTTAGTCTAAACAGCTTTTCCTCTTCTGTTTGAGGTTTGGTTTTGATCAGGTTGCGAAAATCACCGAGATATTGAAAGTCGCTTAAGGCATACCTGGAAGGAGTCGCAT
>CAZBTL010000031.1:0-23805 GCA_964494755.1 uncultured bacterium
CTAGGTTCATCTACCAGGTTAATTTTCAGTCGAGTCTGCCACCTGCTCCCTCTGGGAGTAGCCTCAGCGCCGTAGCGTTATGAAAGAATTGAGTCGCAAGCTTCAACAGGAACTGAGTGAACCTGGTTACGACAAGGGGATTCTGTCCCAACTGCACAGTGGACCGCTATTGATGATCAATAGCCGAAAACGGAATGGCCTGATTCTGTTCAAGCGGTTTTATGCAGAGTTTGCAGGCCCAGGAGCCGCCGTTGGCAGCTTTTTTGACCGGGACTGTCAAGACGTAATTCCGGTGGGAGACCTTTCACTCATTGAGCCGGAAACGGAGGAGGAGCGCCAGAAAGCATATCTGATTCGGCGGCAGTGGATCCGGTTGACCCAGCAACTGACAGATAATCCCAATCCGGCCCAGCGGGCTCAGATGATTCTGACCCAGTTTGAAAATTATTTTGATGCCGAAACGGTTGCCAAACTGCCCGATGAGGCATTTGCCCTGATGGTTGGGGTGCTGCCCCAGACCATCCGGCTATTGCGGCCCGAAACAGACGAAGATTAGACCAAGGCCATTTGCAGACGGGCAAGGGTGCGCTGATTCTCTTCTGCGCTGCCGACTGTAATTCTCAGACCTTGATTGATGTTTCGGATCAGTGTTCCTTGAGCCTTAAGGTTGGCGCAGATCTGTTCCAGGGTTTCATCGGGGTTGTTGGTTAGATCCGGTTTAAGACGCACGTAGATAAAGTTGGCAGCGCTGGGCCAGACTTCCAGGGCTGGATGCTGGGAAAGGGTGCGCAGCAAATTCTGACGTTCTGCCAATAGATCCGGAATGGATGCTAGTAACGATTGGCGATGATGTAATGCGGCCAACGCAGTTGCCTGGGAAAAAGCTGGCAGGTTGTAAGGCAGACGAACCTTCTCCAGGATGGTGATTAATTCTGGATGGGCGATCGCATAGCCGACTCGATGGGCCGCCAACCGAAAGGCCTTGGAAAAGGTTCGCATCACCATCCAATTGGGGCGCTGTTGGACTTCGGCAACCAGGGTGGTTTGACTGAACTCGAAGTAGGCCTCATCCAGAACCACCAGGATTGCTTCCGGCAACTGACGCAACCAGTTGACTTCTGCGGCGGTCAAAGGGTTGCCAGTGGGAGAATTGGGATGCACCACAAACACCACCCGAATTGGCGGCGTCTGCGTCTGTTCAATGGCCTGTTGGGCAGCGGACAGGTCCATTTCAAAGTTCAGCGGCGATCGCCCAACCGCTACTACTGGAACTCCCAGAGTACGCGCCAAGATGCCATACATAGAAAAGGTTGGCTCCGCAACCAAAACTGAACCACTGCCGCCCAGACAGGTGGCAATCAGCAAAGAGCGGATCAGCTCATCCGAACCATTGCCCACAGAAATATGACGCTGACCAAACGTGGAGTCAGGCAGGGATGCTGATTCATTCACATATTCTGCGATCGCCCGCTTTAGGGAACCATGTCCGCCATCTGGATAACGATTGGCCGCAATCTCCTCCTGATAGGCCCAGGCCAGCTTTTGCTTCAACTCCTCTGGCAGGTCGAACGGACTTTCATTCGTGTCCAGGTGATCCACTGATATGACAGCCATATCGGTTTCAGCAACACTCTGGTGGGTCTCATCACCATGAGGCGTGTAGGCAGTTAGTTGAGCCAGATCAGAACGGATAAAGGGAAGCATGGAGTTGCCTCAAGAAGTAAAAAACCGTATGCGAGAACTGGGAAAAAGATAGAAAAAGGAGGCAGGTGTCGGGTGAAATGCAATTCGTGAGATTTTCTTTCCCGCTGACCTCAGCCTCTCGCTAATCAAGCAGGATAGATGCGCAAACGACGGTTCGGTTCTTCACCAAAACTGCGGGACTTGAGGCGATAGTGCTCTACCAACTCATGTTGCATCTTACGGACATTGGCGGATCGGGGCAAGAGTTCAACCGGCTGGCCTCTGGGGATAACAATCTGCTCAACAGCCAGACGGGCTTCCTCCAGCGCCTCCATTTCATCCTCCGAACCACCCTGACCTAACAGGTTCAGGTCTGCTTCATCCGGCATGCTGGGATCATCCATGTTTAACATGCGCCGCAGACCCCGGGCAATTTGGGGCAGTGTGCTGGCCTTGATGGTGTGGATAGGCACCTGGCGGGATTTGGCAACTTGTCGCAGTTTGGAGTGATTTTTGACCTGCGATCGCAAAGCCAGCACCGCATCGGCTTGATCCATCTCTTTGGTCAGCACAACTGGCAGGTGCAGGGTTTGAATCACCTGTTCCAACTGATGACGGCTGACTGCATAGGGATAAACATAGAGAATATCTTCCCCATTGGGACCAAATTGTTGGGTTGGCTCGCCTGTGATATCGTGGCCGCGCTCTGTCCAGCCAGCCTCCTGTCGAGGCAAGACCGGCACTTCTGACGCGGCGCTGGCGCCCCAGGACTGCTCCAGTAACTGTTCAAATTCCTGTGCCTCCGCAGTGGGCGGCGCAGTGGGCAAAGACGGCAAGGGGCGCATCTGACCCGAAGCCCGCCAGCCTTTGCGATAGGCGTTTGATCGGCTCCGTTCCGTAAAGTCCTCCATTAACCCATCCCAACGGGAAAATTGGCTGGCAGACCCGCGCGATCGCCCCTGGGCTAAGGACGTTTCTTCAGGATTACTGGACAACTCATGGGTAATCAAGACCTTGCCGGTTTCACCGATCGTCCGCACCTGGAGATTTGGCTGGCGGCCCCGTAGCAGCGTATCGATCGTTTCAGCCACATGCTCATGCACCACCCACTTCTGGCGCTCCAGCATCTCGACCGCAATATCAAAGGTTGGCGGCGCCTTACGCTCCAGCACACTTTTCTGGCTACCCCGACGGCGGGCTTCCTCATCCCCTAAAGTAACGGACTGAATACCACCAATCAAATCGGACAGCGTGGGGTTTTTGATCAGGTTTTCCAGGCGGTTACCATGGGCAGTGCCAACCAGTTGCACCCCTCGTTCTGCAATCGTCCGTGCGGCCAGGGCTTCCAGTTCAGTCCCAATCTCATCAATCACAATTACTTCAGGCATGTGGTTTTCCACCGCCTCAATCATCACCTGATGCTGCAGTTCCGGTCGGGCTACCTGCATCCGACGAGCCCGGCCGATCGCCGGATGGGGTACGTCTCCATCCCCAGCAATTTCATTGGAGGTGTCAATAATGACTACTCGCTTTTCCAAATCATCAGCTAACACCCGAGCAATTTCTCGCAAGGCCGTGGTTTTGCCAACCCCCGGACGACCCAGCATTAAAATAGAGCGGCCACTTTCCACCAGATCCCGAATCAGGCCAATGGTGCCGAAGATGGCCCGGCCCACCCGACAGGTGAGGCCAATAATGTCCCCTCGACGGTTGCGAATGGCGCTAATCCGGTGCAGGGTTTGCTCAATACCCGCCCGATTATCACCGCCAAAGTCCCCCACTTTAGTGATGCATTCATTCAAATCAGCCTGGCTGATGGGAATATCAGACAGGTACTCCGCTCGTCCAGGAAAGCGGGCTTCCGGACGCCGTCCCAGGTCCATAACGACTTCAACCAGGGTTTCCCGCTGGGGATGAACCTCCAACTGTTGACGAATGGGAGTGGGCAGAATTTCTAAAAGTTTGTCCAGATCGTTGGTTATTTGCATGCTGGATAGGGAGAGGTCAATCTGGGAAATAGGCAGACAGATCAGCTCAAGCAGGGTGGGCAACTTAGACAGAAATGAAGGGATGAACCGCCAAAAACAAAGAACGTATTCAGCATCCTACGGAGTTGGAAAGACAGGGCGTAAGGGAGGAGCGGGGACTTTTTAGTTGGCAAACCAGAGAACTGGCCAGTTCGACCGCCTCCCAGAGAAGTGATGGAAACGTTTCCAGGCGGGTCGGGAGAACAGATTCAGTCCACCGATCCGGTTGGGGGGGGGCACTTGCCGGATCGACCCAGGCCAGATGGTTCGTAGACAGGGTTGTGAACAACACTGGAGGGCTGGTAGACAACTTTTCCAGAACTGGCGTCAGCAGACGACGGGCATAACTGCCATAGGCAACACCCGCAATCTGCGCAGGATAGGCATCCGGCCCCAATAAACCCAGAGCTTGTAGCTTGGGAACCGTAGAGTGGTTAGTGCCGCCAGCAAGCTGCACAAAGCCTGGCAAGCCAGCAGCCAGTACTTTCTGGCCAAATTTGACCGCTGCCCGAGTAGCGCCTGGGCCAATGTCACCACTCATGGGGCGACCATCCGTCTGCCAGATTAGCGGGCAGGGCAGAGGAGTCATCAAGTCGGCCAGGGAGCGAAGATAGTCCAGCACCCCCTCACCATCGGGACAGCTAATCGCCACCAGTTTGAGCCGATTCAGATGGGGCGCAATAGCCTGCCAGAGCCGCTGGAAATCGGGTAAGCGACCCACCTGGGTATGGATTTCGACTGCATCTACACCGGCTTGCAGGACGAGAGGGGCGATCGCACTGGGGGTCGAAACATAGGAACGGGTGGTAATGTGCTGAATTGGGCAAACGGGCAAACAGCGCCCACAACCGTAGCAGCGATCGCTGATGACTCCAATCGCCTGCTCCATTTCCGCCTGCGACTGTGCGCCGGGCAAGCGACCATTGGGTCGGTCACCCAGAAATCCAATTGCATCGGCCGGACAAATCGTTTCGCAGGGGCGAGGACAGTCCGATGGACAGCCCCTTGGATCAAATTCGGCTTTGCGGAAATGCGGATCTTCGCCATCATTGAGACTGACCATGAGCCAGGGAGATCCCTGTCTGACAAAACCGCGTTCCGCTGCCATCTCACTTAGATCATTGGCAGTATCCAGGGCTTCTCTGGCCGCTGCAATAACTGCTGGATCCGCCGCCACATCAATACAGTCAGCTCCAGCTAAGGTATAGGCTAAGGTCAGATTACGAACTGCCGGAAGATGTTGAAAGCTGGCTCCACAAATCAACTTAAACCAGCAACCTTCCTGCAGCGATCGCAGGGGATAGTACAGATCAGTCACCCTCTATAATTGATGCCCCACACCAGAAATCAAGAGGCATTTGCTCCGATCTTACCGATTTTTGAGTGGGTTCAGCTTGCCAGACAACAAAAAATCCATCTATTTGTCAATCCAGGGGAACTTAGAGTCCTTCCAGGGGCACCCCCAGGAAACGAGCCAGAGCAGCTCCCTGGTTCTCCAACTCAGCTAGGGGCAACGGCTGCCCTACTCGGGTCAGTGGGATATTGCGGCTGCCTTTGACCCGTAGATACAGGGCCCGTTTAGGGTTCAGCCCTTCTTTCAACTCTACTTTGACCGCCTGCACATCTTCCAGGTTGTGGATCAACTCAATTCGGCGATTTTTGCCCAGAAAGCCCCAACGAAAAATCGTTGCCTTGCCAGTTGCCTTATTAAATTCGTTGTAACCACCGCCCACATCCAGCAGGATGGTTAACCACAAATAGAGCCCAAACAAAAGACCAGCTAGACCATAGAACCCCATGGCAATACCCTGAGGAATAAAGATCAGTTGGGTCGGGTCGGAGAAGGGCAGCAAATTCACCTTCAGGTAGCTGGAAATGGCTGCCAGCAGGAACCCTGCACCGCCCAGAGTGACGATCACCGCCCACCAGTAATTACTGAACCGACGGGAACCAATCACAGTCTGACGCAAGATACTTTGATCCGTGGAAGTCATTTGTGCAGTCATAGATCCATGTTCAGTAAAAACCATAACGGACAGCAGCCCTGTTCAATCTTAACTGATGGCTGACCTCCTCCAGGAATGGAACAAACAGGAATTGCTGTCGGTGCGTTGAATTTTACAAAGCCAGCGGGTCTGGTTCTCCACCCAGGAAAAACCTGGCACAATGAATCGGATTATCTGAGCGTGTGAAGGGTCATCAGGATGCCTAGAGGAATGAACTTGACTCCGTGGACAGGTCGGATTAGCCGCTGGTCTGGCGTATTGTTGGGAATCGTCATCTGCGGCATGCCAACCCTGACCCTGGCCCTGGAATTTAAACCATCGGGTCGGGGTGTACCAGGCCGCCGGGAAGGAGCCGGCACCCGTGCTGTGGCACCACCGCCACGGGGAACCAGGGGCATTCCCCCTGCGCCTTCCCAACCCTGTATCGAAGGTCCGGTTCCCCTAACGGCCATCATGCCCCAAACGAATCTGGGCCTGACTACCGCAGAGTTTCCCCGCTTCTTCTGGTTCCAGCCCCCAACCCGGGCTCCACTGGCGGAATTTAAGCTGGTGGCGGTTAGTGGACCAACTGCCAATGAAATACCGATTTATGTCACCCAGTTCCGTTTGACTGGCAATTCTGGACTGGCTAGTTTAGCCTTGCCGAAAAATGCTGGGCTGCCACCGTTAGTGGTTGGCCAGGACTATCGCTGGTCCCTGACGCTGATCTGCAATCCGTCCAACCTGCAGCAAAATATCGGCGTTGATGGGGTGGTGCAGCGGGTGCAACCCACCGCCAACCTGAACCGCCAGTTAACTGGAGCCACGGCTGAGCAACGCCTGCAAGTGTATGCTCAGAATGGATTGTGGTTTGAGACTCTGGACACATTGGCCGAACTCTGGTGTGCCCGGCCCCAAAGCACCGAGTTGGCGCATGCCTGGCAAACGCTCATGCAGTCGGTTAAGCTGCCAGCGATCGCAACTCAACCGCCGCCGCAACGGTGTCCGTAGCCAAAGATAGGACAATGACCATGCAACAATCTCCCCGCCGCACCAGCCGGACTCGACGGTCTAAGAATCTCTGGTTTGAACGGCTGATGGCGATCGCGGTGCTGGTCAACTTTGGCTTAATTGTGTTTGACCTGAGCTACACCACCTTGCGCAACTTTTGGTTGCTGGGGCACATCAAACTGCCAGTTTTAGGACTGCAAGTTCCAGTCCCGCTGCCCCCGCCCGGCCTCTGTCCTGTGTCAGGGGAACAACCCGCCAACCGGGCCACCCTGATCACCCAGTGCTATGACTGGGTCAAAGGCATTGAACCCCACCGGGATACGGAAAATTACCTGGCCGCCGTCGATCGGTTGAATCAGCAGATCCAACAACAGGGCAGCCAGATTTTGACTCAGCCAACCGGACAGGCCATGCTGCAAGAGTTGGGTCAGATGAGTGAAGACCTGATCGACACCAACCCCTTTGAAGCAGTGGGCAAGAGCGGCACGCTGGAAAAAATCAAGAATCTAATGCGCAATCACATGAAGGGCGAATTGGTCCGCCTCAGCCCAGCCCAGATTAAACAGCCATTTCCAACCGAGAGTCCAGCCGCCACCCCTCCAACGGCTGACAGTTTGGCCGCCAGCCAGAAGGTTTCCGCCAAAGCCGCCTTCCGGGTCTTCTGGAGTCCCCTGCATCTGACGCCCCAAACCTGGCAGCAGCAAATGCGCTGGTTTGATACCCAGATTCGTCCCCTGATTCAAACCAACTATTACCGCTCCATCGCGGAAAACGGCGCCTTTACTAACCGTTTCTGGATGATTGACCTCTGGTTTTGGGGGTTATTCCTCACAGAATTTCTAGCCCGCACCTATTACATCAGCCGCCGCCATCCCAGCCTCAAATGGCAAGATGCTATGCTCTGGCGCTGGTATGACATCCCCCTGATCCTTCCCTTCGGGTTTCTAATACCCGCCTGGGCCTGGGTGCGGGTGATCCCACTGGCTGTGCGTTTGGATCAGGCGGAACTGGTGGATATGGAGCGAGTTCGGCAACAGGCCGTTCACGGCTTGGTCAGCAGTATTGGCCAGGAAATGTCTGAAGTGGTGGTCTTGCAAGTGATCAAGCAACTCCAAGCTGCTATGCAGCGGGGGGATCTGATGCAGTGGTTGCGCCAACCTTACAAAGGTAAACGGATCACCGTCAACAATGTGGATGAACTGGCCGAGATCGCCGGACTGATGCTCAAAATTACGGTCTACCAAGTTTTGCCGACCATTCGTCCCGATCTGGAAGCACTGCTGCAACAGAGTATCGAGAGCGTGTTGAGCCAGTCGCCAGCCTACCAGACTCTGAAACAGGTGCCTGGGGTCGGCCAACTACCAGCGCAGGTGACGGATCGATTGGTTGCCGATATTCTGCACACTACCTACAGCAACCTGACCGCCATTCTGGATGACCCACAAAATGCCGTCCTGGCCCAACGACTGGTGCAACATTTCGGTCAATCCTTGGGAACGGAAATCCAACAACAAACGGTCTTGCAAGAGTTGCGATCGCTGCTCACCGATTTCCTGGAAGAAGTCAAACTCAACTATCTCCAGCGATCCGCCGATGTTGATCTGGAGCAGTTGCTGGAAGAAAGTCGCCAAATCACAACAGCCATTGAGCCCAGATCCCAAAACAGGTCACAATGGCGATGATGTTTCATCTGCACCCCAGTCTCTGGTTATGTCTTCCCCATCGAATCAGGTTTATCCCGTTGTCTGGCAGGGCGATCGCGTTTTGTTGATTGACCAGACTCGCATTCCCAACGAATATGCGTTGGTTGAAATCAGTCGCTATGAAGACATGGCCTGGGCCATCGAAACGATGGTAGTCCGTGGTGCTCCCGCGATCGGCGTAGCCGCCGCCTACGGCATTTATCTAGGCGCACGGGGTATCCAGACCAGCAATCGAGCGGATTTTCTGCAGCAACTGGAGGCCGTCGCCCAGCGGTTACGGGCCACCCGACCCACTGCGGTCAATCTGTTTTGGGCGATCGACCGGATGATCAAAACCGCCCAACAAACCCTGGGAACGGTGGATCACCTGAAACAGGTGTTGCTGGAAACCGCCCAGACCATCAATGCGGATGACCTGCATACCTGCCAGAGGATCGGCGCCCACGGGTTAGAGGCCCTGCCAACCAAACCGGAGAAATTGCGGCTCCTGACCCACTGTAACGCTGGGGCACTGGCCACCGCTGGTTATGGCACAGCTCTAGGGGTCGTGCGGTCTGCCTGGAGTGCCGGACGGCTGGAACGGGTCTATGCTGATGAAACCCGCCCCCGCTTCCAGGGCGCCCGCCTCACTGCCTGGGAATGCGTCCAGGAAGGCATTCCGGTCACGGTAATCACCGACAACATGGCCGCCCACTGCATGCAGCGGGGTCTGATTGATGCGGTGGTGGTGGGGGCCGACCGGATTGCCGCCAATGGCGACACCGCCAACAAGATTGGCACTTACAGTGTGGCCCTCGTCGCCAAAGCCCACAACATTCCGTTTTTTGTAGCCGCCCCCCTGTCCACCATTGACTTTGCCATGTCGGATGGCAGCCAGATTCCAATTGAGGAGCGGGATCCCAGCGAAATCTACCAGATTGGGGATACCCGCCTGTGCCCTGTGGAGGCAGAGTTTTACAATCCCGCCTTTGATGTCACCCCGGCCAACTTGATTGCCGCCATCATCACAGAATATGGAGCGATCGCCCCGCACAACCTGAAACAGGCGCTAGCGGGCAAACAATCTGGTTAGGGAGTCGCTTCAGGTAGGTGATGGCAGCAAGGCCCACCCCCTGCCTGCCCTAGGGAATATTCAAGGTGTGCAGTGCCTGCTGCAAATCTTCGGTCAATTGCTGAGCTGCGTGTTTGGGCGATGCCAAATCGTAGTCGGGCACCCGTAGCGGTTGACCAATTTGCACTTTCACCCGACATCGCCAGGGAACCAATGGCTGGCTGTAGTCCAGGTGCATGGGCACAATCTGGATGCCCAAATTGGCCTGACTGGCTTCTGCTTGCAAAGCCAGACGGGCTAGGCCCGGTTTTAGGGGTTGAATGTTTTTGTCCCGGAAGATATCACCCTCGGGGAAAATGACCAATACCTCCCCCTTTTGCAACAAGTCAACGCCATAGCGCAGACTGGCGATCGCCGGCCGGTTGGTATTGATGGGAAACCCACCCATTCGCCGGATCAACCAACCTTGCAGGCCAGTCACCTCATCGGCAGACACCATAAATCGCAAGTGCTGACCGATAACGTCATAACCTGCCGCATAGGGCACCATTAGGGCATCCCAGCGAGAACGATGGGTGGGGGCCAGAATCAGCGGGCCATGACAGTGGAGCAAATTCTCCCGACCGGTCACTTCAATCGCACCAAAGTACAAGGGCATCACCACATGTCGTCCCAGCGGATACACCAGGGAAGTCAGGCGGGGAGAGAACTGGGCCGAGGCTGAAACAACAGCCGAGCGGCCCGCAGCAGTCAGAGATCTTAGCGACAGATGGGGGGGATGATCTGGATGGATTGCCTCCACACTGGTAGAGGGCATTGCAACGGCCAGAGATGAACCAGGATCGACAAGCGGGTCAGGTGAAACCATGGGCGGAGACAGATGCATGGGCAAGCGGAGGCGGAAAGATGAACTGCGGGTCTGACTGTGCCGACAGGATTGAAATCTCTATAAATTGCAATCTCGATCAATTGCAATCTCTATAAAATGGCAACCAACCATATCGTTCTTAACAACGATATGGCATGAACCACCAGGGTGAAAGAGTATTACAGAATACTTCTTCGACCTGGAAGTAAAAAGCCATATTTTCACGTTAAGGGGTCTGACTCAAGTTGTCCGGAGCAAACGGACAGTTTTCTAGTTGTCCTGGAAAGGGAGACTCCTGCTAGGGGTGAACCCGCCGTTGGGCGAACCAGGTCTGAAGTTGTTCCCGACAAACCGACTCCAGAATGCCGCCGATCACTGCCAACCGATGGTTGGAACAAGGCCCATCTGGTAGATTGACCACGGTCCGAACAGCGCCAGCCTTGGGGTCATCCGCACCGTAAACCAATTGGCCTAAACGAGCTAACACCAGCGCTCCAGCACACATCGGACAGGGTTCCAAGGTGACATACAGGGTGCAATTTTCCAGATGCCAACTTTGCAAGGTCTGACCAGCAGCCCGCAAGGCCAGAATTTCTGCATGGGCCGTAGGGTCATGATCTCGCTGCCGCCGATTTTCCGCCTCCGCGATCGCCCTGCCATCAGCCGCAACGATGACCGCTCCCACTGGCACATCTCCCGCATCCCCAGCAGCCTGGGCCAACTGCATCGCCCGTTCCATCCAGTAACGGTGACGCTGATACTCCGGGTTGTCCAACCGCGAGGAAGAAAGCACGGGTCAATTGCCTGCCGCCTGCATCAGCAACGAATCTAACTGTCCCTGACGGTCCAGGGCATACAACTGATCACAGCCGCCCACATGCTGCTGGTTAATGAAAATTTGAGGCACACTGCGACAGCCATTGGCCCGTTCCGCCATCTGGGCTCGGGCAGTTTCATTGCCGTCGATTTTATATTCCCGGAAAGGCACCCCTTTCCACCAGAGCAACAATTTTGCCCGCAGACAAAATGGACAAAGCTGCCAGGTATAAATTTCAACCTCTGCCTTGATAGGCGCGGCAGAGCGGCCCAATAGGCGATTGAAATAGGTCAACATAGACTTTAGGAGCCTCCTTTACAGTCTGTGGAACTTTAACAGGCCGCGGAACTTCCGGTTTGGCCTGACTCCGTTGGCGCAGTCCCAGCCATCTTTATTGTGCCAGTAATTGCTTGGGCCATCCCAGCAGGCAACTCGGATGAAGCTGTTAGAAACCAGATGCCATACCGTTTCGACTAATTCTGGAAGTGCCCTGATTGGTGCATAGAGCGATCGCACAGAGGATCATGACCATTTCTCAATACGTCGAGGATCCCTAATACAATCTATGCCCAGAGATTATGAAGTTAAATGTATGAAGCAGGGAGGGAGTCGGTAGAATCAGAGTGAGCTTAAGCCGGATTAGCTCAAAGTCAGCATACGCTGGAGTTTGGCTAAATGGCTATAGCTGCGTTGATTGGGTAAACCGACCATTCAGTCGGGCTTAGTCTAAATTCGTAAGCTGTTAATTTTACCCAAGAAGGCGATAAAGTGATACAAATGCTGTAACATTTCTTGTTGTTACAGTCGTTTGTAACCTTGCTGTCCTAAGCCGAGTTAGTCTCGGCTACGTTTTCGAGGAGAAACTGAAACTATGCCGCAGCTTGAGGCTGGTGTAGCCATCGATTTTCAAAGCGAAGTTTATAAAGATGCCTACAGCCGCATTAATGCCATTGTGATTGAGGGTGAGCAGGAAGCGAACGAAAATTATCTAAAGCTGGCTGAATTGCTCCCGGACAGCAAGGACCAACTGCTCAGCCTAGCCAAGATGGAGGCTCGCCACAAAAAAGGCTTTGAAGCGTGTGGCAGAAATCTAAGTGTCACACCGGATTTGGGGTTTGCCCGACAGTTTTTTGCTTCTTTACACCGAAACTTCCGCGAGGCCGCAGCCCAAAACAAAATTGTCACTTGTTTGCTCATCCAGTCACTGATCATCGAGTGTTTCGCGATCGCTGCCTACAACATCTACATTCCGGTTGCTGACGATTTTGCTCGGAAGATTACTGAAGGTGTGGTGAAGGATGAATATTCCCACCTAAATTTTGGGGAAGAATGGCTGAAGCAGAATTTTGAAACAGCGAAAGCTGAATTGGAAGAGGCAAATCGCCAAAATCTCCCCCTCGTCTGGCAAATGTTAAACCAGGTTGAGCAAGACGCCCACGTTTTAGGGATGGAAAAAGATGCCCTGGTGGAAGACTTTATGATTCAGTATGGCGAAGCCTTGAGCAATATTGGATTTTCGACGCGGGATGTGATGCGGCTGTCTGCGATGGGTCTGGTCGCAGCTTGAATGCTTCCTGGTGAGCCTTGATGGGCTCACCCATTGTTTTGTTTTTGAACGCCTTTGATGTTGACTCAGCATTAGGGCTGCTACTCTTTCTGACGCACTAAATTTAATAAGAATTCATGTTTGGTTTAATTGGTCACCTTACAAGCCTGCAGCACGCCCAATTAGTCGCCAGAGATTTAGGCTATCCAGAATACGCAGATCAGGGGTTAGACTTCTGGTGTAGCGCCCCGCCCCAAATTGTGGATGACATTGTAGTCACCAGCATTACTGGCCAGAAGATTTACGGCAAGTATGTAGAATCTTGTTTTTTGCCAGAAATGCTGGCCATGCGGCGGATTAAGGCAGCAACTCGTAAGGTGATCAATGCGATGGCCCATGCTCAGAAACATGGCATCAACATCACAGCCCTGGGAGGCTTTTCTTCCATCATTTTTGAGAACTTTAATCTGGAACAGATGGGTCAGGTGCGTAACGTAACCCTCGACTTCAATCGGTTCACCACCGGCAACACCCACACGGCTTACGTCATCTGTCGTCAAGTTGAACAGGCTGCGCCTAAGTTAGGGATCTCTTTGTCCAATGCAACAGTGGCGGTTTGTGGCGCAACCGGTGACATTGGCAGCGCCATTTGCCGTTGGCTCAATGCTCGGGCGGATGTTAAGGATCTGCTGTTGATTGCGCGGAACCAGGAGCGCTTACAACTGCTTCAGGATGAACTGGGACGGGGCAAGATTTTGCAACTGGAGGAAGCCCTGCCTCAGGCGGATATCGTGGTCTGGGTTGCCAGTATGCCCAAGGGGGTTGAAATTGACCCCCAGACCCTGAAGCAACCCTGTTTGTTGATTGATGGCGGTTATCCCAAAAATCTGGCAACCAAAATCCAGCATCCAGGCATCCATGTTCTCAATGGTGGCATTGTGGAACATTCCCTGGATATCGACTGGAAAATTATGAATATCGTCAACATGGATGTGCCAGCTCGCCAGTTATTTGCCTGCTTTGCTGAGTCTATGTTGTTGGAGTTTGAAAAGTGGCACACTAATTTTTCCTGGGGGCGAAACCGCATTACCGTAGATAAGATGGAGCAGATTGGGGAAGTTTCTGTCAAACATGGGTTCAGGCCGTTACTGGTCTAAGCCCTTGTATCCCAAAGACATGGGTTGACTCCTTGCAAGCTCCTGGTGAATGAAGCGGATGAGTCGTTCCATCATTACCTAGAATGGCACTAGGGCCTTTTTGCGCCTAACTCAATAATCCTTTCATTCCCTTTTCCCTATGGCCACGACTGAGCGTAGACCAATTCTCCTGGACTTTGAGAAACCCTTGGCGGAGCTAGAAGCACGAATTGCCCAAATTTGCGAACTTGCCGAAGAAAATGACGTCGATGTGTCTGATCAGATCCGTCAGCTTGAGGCCCGGGCGGTGCAGCTTCGCCAGGAAATCTTTAGTAGTTTAACCCCTGCTCAGCGGCTACAAGTTGCCCGTCATCCTCGTCGCCCCAGTACCCTGGATTACATTCAGGCAATCACCGATGAATGGATGGAACTTCATGGCGATCGCGGTGGCTATGATGATCCGGCTCTGGTGGCTGGGGTGGCCCGTCTGGAAGGGCGTCCGGTAGTCATGCTGGGCCATCAAAAGGGAAGAGACACCAAGGACAATGTGGCCCGTAATTTTGGCATGGCGTCTCCCAGTGGCTATCGCAAGGCCATTCGCCTGATGGAGCATGCCGATCGGTTTGGCATGCCGATTCTGACCTTCATTGATACGCCAGGTGCCTGGGCTGGCATGGATGCGGAAAAGTTTGGCCAGGGGGAAGCGATCGCTTTTAACTTACGGGAAATGTTTCGCTTTGATGTGCCTATCATCTGCACCGTCATTGGCGAAGGCGGGTCGGGCGGCGCCCTGGGAATTGGGGTCGGCGATCGCCTGTTAATGTTTGAGCATTCCGTTTATACCGTCGCCACCCCAGAAGCCTGTGCCGCAATTCTGTGGAAAGATGCCGCTAAATCACCCCAGGCTGCTGAAGCCCTGAAGATCACCGCCACCGATCTGAAAAACCTGGGCATCCTGGATGAAATTTTGCCAGAACCCATTGGTGGCGCCCATGCTGACCCCTTGAAAACAGCAGAAACGTTGAAGCAATCCCTGCTGAAAAACCTGGAGGAATTAGGCCAACTCACCAGCCAGCAGCGCCGGGACCGACGATATCAGAAATTCCGTAATATGGGCATCTTTGCTGAGGCAACCGTTTAACGGGTATTGCGGCATAAAAGTATGAATCAGCACGATTGGAGTGCTTGCCTGGCCCCCTAGATCCCCACAGTCGCCCAGACTGTGGGGCTTGGTTCTCCCCAAATGTGGGGCAGCGGGCGAAGTCATTCCTGGATTGAGCAACACCGTCTAACAATTGTTGGAAGAATTTGAGGTTGTGACAGCGAAAACTGCCCTTAGGGAGATTTCTGAGTGCTATAATTTATTTGGTTACATTTTTTAACAAATGCGGCTGTGGTGAATTGCCGACTTTCCAGGGAGAACGCACTCTCTTCTGAAAAATAAGTTTTTTAGAGTTTTATTTCAGGGTTTTGCTGGCAGCAGTTTCTTAACGATGAATCGAATCACAGCGTTTGGACTGGAATTTAGCCAGCTTTCATCCCGCTTTCAGATTAACCATTCATTGTTAACAGGTGATGTCACTGCCAACCTCTTTTCCGTTGTTCATCGGTTCCAGACGTTAGGATATCTAACTGGTTCATGATTCCACCCAGTGAAAAACGTGCCTTGATTACAGGGGCCAGTAGCGGAATTGGCAGAGCTACAGCTATTGCCTTTGCCCGTGCAGGCATACATCTGGCTTTAGTCGGCCGTAACCAGGAAAACCTGGAAGCAGTGGCCCATCTGGCTGCCGACTGTGGCGTTACAGCCCAAGTTTATCTCCTCGATTTAGCGCAGGTTGAAACGGTCCGAGAGAGGGTTACGGCGATCGCGGCGGACTTTGGATCCATCGATATCCTGGTGAACGCTGCTGGGATGGGTTACACCGGCGGTCTGCTGAATACGCCGCTAGCAGATTGGCAGCGGCTTCTTGCGCTCAATTTAACCAGTGTGTTCCAGTGTATTCAGGGCGTTTTGCCGGTCATGCGCCAACGGCAAAGCGGAACGATTGTTAATGTCACTTCCATTGCTGGACGTCAAGTGTTCCCGGAATGGGGCGCTTACTGCGTCAGTAAATTTGGGCTAGTCGCCCTTTCCAAAACGTTGGCGATCGAAGAACGGGCCCACGGAATTCGAGTGGTCATGATTTCACCCGGTGCTGTCAATACACCCATCTGGGATACGGAAACAGTCCAGGCCGATTTTGACCGTTCGCTTATGCTCACTCCGGAGGTAGTTGCTGAATCCATCTTGCATGCGGTTCTCCTGCCTGCGCAGGCGGTCGTTGAAGAGTTGACCCTGATGCCCAACGTTGGCACCTTTTAGGCTGCCATTCCCTTTACCTGGCTTACCAGGTTGTCCAAAAGTTGTCCTCTAAATATCTTGATCTGTCATGACAATTGCATCTTCAAACAGTTCTAACGGAACTCCCTCCTCTGTGGTAAGCCCTTCCCAAATCTCATCGGGCCCCCATCCAGGTTTCCAACTTCGTCCTGATCGGAATACACTGGATGGTCACCAGGAGCCCCACCTACAAGCCCCCCCTGACGAGCTCCAGGATGACATGGTGGATGCGGTGCGGACACTATTGTTGGGCGTGGGAGAGGACCCGGAGCGGGAAGGCCTGTTGAAGACTCCCAAGCGGGTGGCAGAAGCCATGCGGTTTCTGACCAGTGGCTATCAGCAGTCGCTGGAGCAATTGGTGAATGGCGCCATCTTTGACGAAGGTCACAATGAAATGGTCCTGGTACGGGACATCAATGCCTTCAGCCTATGTGAACACCACATGCTGCCGTTCTTGGGCAAGGTTCATGTTGCTTACATTCCCAACCAGAAGGTGGTGGGTTTGAGTAAGTTGGCGCGCATTGTCGAAATGTATTCTCGCCGGTTGCAGGTGCAGGAACGCCTGACCCGTCAGATTGCCGAAGCGGTGCAGTCGATCCTGGAACCACGGGGTGTGGCGGTGGTCATGGAAGCGACCCATATGTGCATGGTGATGCGGGGAGTCCAGAAGCCCGGTTCCTGGACGGTGACCAGTGCCATGGTGGGGGTCTTCCAGGATGATCAGAAAACCCGCGAGGAATTTCTCAATCTGATCCGCCATCAACCAGCTTTCTGGTAATGGCAATGGAATAGAGGGTCTGCTACCTGCCCGATAAAAAAGCTGGTGTCTGAAAGCACCAGCTTTTTTAGTTGGCATGATTGGAACATCAAGATTTAGGGCCAGCAACTATCAACTTACCTGCATCACTCCTAGGGAAGATCCAGAAGGGTTCCATGGCCTCAGACCAGTGATTAACCGAATTGCCGGTTAGATGAATTTTCCAGGTTAAACAAGGTAGCCAGCGTCTGCATGGCATGACGGCGAGCATCAATGTCCTGCTGGGCCCGCAATTGAACCATTGGATCATGCAGAATTTTGTTGACAATGCCACGGGTCAGGGCTTCAATCACCTCCTGGTGCTTTTCGGCAAACTCCGATCCCAGGCGAGAGAGTGCTTTTTCCAACTCTTGCACCCGAATGGTTTCAATCTTGTCTCGTAGACTACTGATGGTCGAAACTGTTTCCAGCGATCGCCACCACAGTTCGAAGGCTTCTACCTCTTCTTCCAGCAACGCTTCCGCCTCCATGGCCATCTGCCGTCGGGCCTCATGATTTTGGGCCACAACCGCTTTCAGGTCATCCACATTAAAGGCCTGCACATGGGGCAGTTCATTGACATCATCATCCACATTTCGCGGCACGGAGATGTCAAACAGCATCAGATGTTGGCCTACTTCCAGTAAGGGACTCAAATTAGCCCGGTTTAGCAACGGTTCCGTCGCCGCCGTACTGGTAAAGACCAGATCGGCATGGGGAATAACCGTCATCATGTCGGTAAGGGGATGGAGATGTAATTCCACATCCGGAAATTGCTTGGCCAATTCCCGAGCTCGTTCCAGCGATCGGTTGAGGATGGAAATATTCACCGCCCCCTTCGAGATCAGGTGCTGCACCAGCAAGCGAGACATCTTGCCAGCTCCCAGAATCGCCACCCGGCAAGCAGCCAAGTTTTGCACCTTAATTTGAGCCAGCTCAACTGCAGCAGAACTGATGGACACAGCACCAGTGCCAATGCTAGTTTCAGTCCGAACCCGCTTGCCAGCCGTGATGGCTTGTTTCAACAACTGGTTCAGGGTTCGTCCAACACCTTGATGCTGTTGACCCACCTTATGGCACTGTTTCACCTGGGCCAAAATCTGCCCCTCGCCCAACACCAAGCTATCCAACCCCGCCGCTACCCGCATCACATGCATCACTGCATCCTGATGCAAAAGGGTAAACAAGTAAGGTCGTAATTGGTGACCGGAAAGCTTGCTATGGCTCGCTAGAAACTGAATGACCTCCTGAATGCCCTGCTGTGTCTCGCTGGTTACCAGGTAGATTTCCAGGCGATTACAGGTACTCAGGATGGATACTTCTTCGATATGGGGAAAACTACAAAGCTGGCGAATCGCCTTCTCACACAGATTTTCTGGAATACTGAGCTTTTCTCGAACTTCTACCGGGGCAGTTTTATGGCTTAACCCAACAACGGCAATGTTCATATGTAAAGGTTTAAGGTCTTAAATTGCTTTCCTGGATTGGCTTACAGCATTCAGCTATCAGCATCAGCATCTTATCGGGCCAGCATTGATCCAACCGAGGGTTCATAACAAACCTTAAACAAGTCAGTATGTCATGACAGTTGCTGCAGGCGAGTTGCTGAGTACTGATAGCTGGTCGCAGAGGAGGTGATACCAATTCTCTTGAATGATGAGCATTATCTGACCCCTCCCAACCTCCCCTTACCAAGGGGAGGTGCCGCAGGCGGTGGGGTAAGTTCTATGCAGTATCAGATTGAATTGGTATGACTTACCTCAATTGCAGAACCTTGGGTTGATCAAAGAGATGGATGGTGTCAACAAATCGAGCCGTCTTGGACTGGGAGGAAATAACCAGAGACTGGGTCCGAGCACCGCCGTGGAAGAAGCGGACTCCCTGCATCAGGTTGCCAGGAGTAATGCCGCAGGCTGCAAACAGCACGGTTTCGCCAGAGGCCAATTCCTCAGTTTCGTACACCTTGTCTGGATCGTGGATGTTCATTTCCTTGAGGCGGGACAGGTTCTCTTCTTTGGTTTTATCGGCCCACTCTTTAGTCTGAACGATGGCTGGATCCCAAATCAGTTGGCCCTGGAAATGTCCACCCAGACACCGCATTGCGGCAGCACTGATGACGCCTTCAGGAGCGGCGCCAATTCCCATTAGGGCATGGACGTTGGTCCCAGAAAAAGCACAGTTCAGAGCAGCCGACACATCGCCATCGGTAATTAATTGAACCCGTGCTCCAGCTTCTCGGATTTCCTTGATCAATTCAGTGTGGCGATCGCGCTTCATCACGACCACGACCAACTCCTCGATCGAACGATTCAGGCATTCGGAGAGGATTTTGAGGTTTTCCGTGGCGGACTTATTAATATCTACATGGCCTTTTGCGACAGGGGGCGCAGCCAGCTTCTTCATGTAAAAGTCGGGCGCTGCGAACAGGCCACCTTTTTCGGAAATGGCCAGAACTGCCATCGAGCCGGGTTGACCATAAGCGACCAGATTCGTGCCTTCACAGGGGTCAACCGCAATATCAATTTCGATCAGTTCATCCGGATTGCAGTACGTCTTAGCATCTTCGCGGGTACAAATTCCAACTTCCTCGCCAATGTAGAGCATGGGCGCTTCATCCCGCTCTCCCTCCCCGATCACAATCCGGCCACGCATATGGATTTGGTTCATCCGTTCCCGCATGGCTTCGACAGCGACGTGGTCAGCCGTGTTCTTATCGCCCTTGCCCATCCAACGGGCAGAAGCGATCGCAGCCTGTTCCACAACCTCAATAATTTCCAGACCGAGCGTAGTCTCCACGTCGTAAATCCTCCCAACTGCTGATTTTGCGCTGTTCTCGAAAGATGTTCTCAGAGAACAGTCTATCAAAAGGGGGACTCCCGCTTGAAGGCGATTCTCTTTCAAGAGGGTGTTAAGTTTTACTGAGCGACCCTGCTGGCACGGACATAGGCCGACCAACGATCAACGGTCAGTTTGGATTTTGGATTTTGGCCCCCGACACCTGGCACCTGCACATCCCCACTCCCCACTCCCGTTCGGCTGACGCTCACGGCGGAAGCCCACTCCCCATTCCCCACCAACCGGATCGGAAAACCCCTCAGAAAGCCGGGTTTCCCACCCCTGTTGATTTGAATGAGCCAGCCTAGAGTGGAAGAGTCAGTACTATTGAACAGGGTTTCCAGACGGCGACCCTGGAAGAGGAAAAGATGACCCAAATGTTGAATATCAATCTAGAAGTGAGCGCCGCAGGTGTGAGTCTGGAACAGCAACTGCAACAGGCCATCACTCAAGCCCGTACCACCTCCCAACAGTGGGGCGGTGGTTCTCCCCAAGCTGCGGCTGCTTGGGACATTGTGGAAGAGTTGCAAGCCGAAATCAGCCATCGTCGCGCTGAGTTGCCCACAGCGTTTGAGCGCTACTGCGCCAACCACCCCGACGCCTTGGAGTGCCGCATTTACGAAGTCTAGAGGGACAGAGTAGTCGGGTAACCCCCGGCTGCACCCCTCACCCACCAATGATTGCCGCTGGTTTGGCATTTATCCAAACCCGTTGTCGCTTGTTTTCTCCTTCCGCAGCAAAATCTCTCCCTGCGTTCCACCCGCAGCCAGCGACCGTACCAGTGCCGCCACTTCACCGTTATCAAATCCCCGCGTTGCAAATTAGACTGACAAGCTCATTCAAGATTGCGCGACCCTTGTGGTATTGGCAAAGCAGCACGCCCCGCCAACTCCTGTACAAATGCTTGATGGAGTGGGTCAGCAATCCCGGCTTGCAGCCCATTCAGTACTTCTGTCATCCTGCCCTCCAATAGGGCTGGCACGTTCAGCCACAATCCGGGAAACACGCGACTGCGAATCATGCCATCGGCATCCGGTTCAATTAAGACAAATTCCTCTGCTTGCAACCGGAACCAACTGAAGCGATTCTCAAAGGTTTGCCACACCAGATATTCCTGTACCCCATTACGTCGATAGGCATTTTGCTTGGCTCCTAAGTCGATGGCGGCACTGCTGGTGGCAATTTCCGCCACCAATTCCGGCGCCCCTTCGATATAGCCGTCTTCGCTAATCGTCGAGCTACCCCCAACTTCAATCCGTAGTAAGGCATCCGGCTGCGGTTCGTTGTCAAGGTCTAACCGTGTAGTTGTATTGTCCGCCGCGCTAACTCCAGGTGTTGCTGCCCAGTAAACAGCTAACCAACCCATTAAGGCGGCATGGGGAGTGCCGTGAAAAACTCGAACGGGGGATGCCACGTAAACCACTCCTTCAATGAGTTCCGCTTTAAATTTTTCTGGAGTTGCTCCATAGCGGCGCTCGAACTCAGCGCGAGTCAGGCGATCGCCACTCTCCAAGGGTGGAATCGGCATGGAACGAGTCGGCTGTTGCAACACCATAATCAAGCTCTAGGGAATGAAGGAGCTCGTATCAATTTTAGTCAACATAGCGCCGGAATGATGCCCCAATTTCAGGCTGTGCCGGAATGCCTACATCTTGACAGACCACTCGAAGTCCCAAGTCATCATACCCATCCTTTGCATCTGAGCAAGTCCGCACCCACATGGGAGTGGAAACGCAACGACAATGGTCTGATCTGGCTATCTTACGCACCACACCGGCCCTGTTTGGCTTGCTTTCTCTAGTGACTCTGTTGGCCCATCATCTGCCAACCCAACAGCCGTTTCATTTGATTTTCATGTCAGATTTTCTGCACAGCCTTGCTAAAGCTTCTAGCCTGTTGATTATTTGCGGTTCATGCCTCCTGATTGCCACCAGCACTACTGCCGTTCCAGCCTGATCCTACGTCTTGACTCCACTGGGACGCTAAACTCGATCCAGCCTGACGATCAGCAGGCAGAGACGCGATCGCCGATTTGAAATGTTGCAGTCCCCCTACACCGTTGTCCTCATTGTGCCGACTGGAATTGGTGCGGCCATTGGCGGCTATGCCGGAGATGCCCTGCCGGTGGCTCGGGCTATGGCCCAGGTGGCTGATCGGTTGATTACTCACCCCAATGTGTTGAATGGCGCCCAACTGTACTGGAACCTACCCAATGCCCTGTATGTCGAGGGGTTTGGCCTGGATCAGTTTGCTGCGGGCCAGTGGGGCTTGCGGCCAGTGGCGCAAAATCGAGTTGGATTGTTATTGGATCAGGGCATTGAAGCAGATTTGCGGTTGCGCCATTTGCAGGCTGCCGATGCCAGCCGCGCTACCCTGGGTCTGACCCTGACGGATTACGTCGTCACCGATCAACCCTTGAACGTCCAGCTCAAAACCGCTGCCTCCGGAGCCAGTTGGGGCACGATTGAGAATCCGGCTAGCTTGCTGCGGGCAGCCGAAACGTTAATCCAGCAAGTGGGCGCGGAGGCGATCGCGGTCGTGGCTCGCTTTCCCGACGATCCCGGCAGTCTGGCATTGCAACAATATCGCCACGGTCAGGGGGTCGATCCCCTGGCGGGTGCGGAAGCCGTGATCAGCCACTTGGTCGTGCGCCAGTTTGGCATTCCCTGCGCCCATGCACCGGCCCTGTCGCCGCTGCCCCTAGACCCCACCCTATCGCCGCGATCGGCGGCGGAAGAACTAGGCTACACCTTTCTTCCCTGCGTTTTGGTGGGATTGAGCCGCGCCCCCCAGTTTGTCCGCCAGACTCCGGGTTTGCAGCCGCAGCCAGCCGATATCTGGGCCGATCAGGTGCAAGCCGTAGTCATTCCGGAGAGCGCCTGTGGAGGCAGCGCCTTACTCAACTTTGCCGGTGCCGCCGGCTCCAGTGGCGGCTCTCCCCTGATTATTGCCGTTCGAGATAACCAGACAACGATGCAGGTTTCTCCTGGGTCGCTAGGTTTGCCTGCGGTTGCCGTGTCTTCTTACCTGGAAGCCCTGGGTATCCTGGTCAGCCAGCGAGCTGGCATCCACTGGTCAGCCTTGACTCCGGCTCTGACTTCTCTGAAGGGTTGGAAACCTTGATAGGATGGACCGATAGAGCCGATGACTCCAGGTTGGATGCGGCAGGGGCTGGAATGGGCTGGAACGGTGCTTCCCCTCAGCCATCACTGCATGCATTCCTGGACGCCGCAACGTTTGCATCAAGGTTGGAAAGCACCCGTGGCAGAACAATTTCCTGACAGTCCCGAATTTGAGCCGTTGAGTCGGACCCAGGTCTTAATTGCCATGGGAGTGACAGCCGTGGTGCTGTTAATGGTTGCCAAGCTCTGGATCCAGTTTGGCGCTGTTCCCCGCATTGCCTTCCGCTGGTCCGTTCAAGACGTGGGGCTGGGGGTAGGATTGGGGGTGGCAATCACGATCGCCAGCAGTCTCATTTACCGTCTTTGGCCGGCCTATCGTGAAGCGGCTGACTACTATCTGCGTTTGGTCCTACATCCGCTGGTTTGGTCCGACCTGATCTGGCTGGGGTTGTTGCCGGGTCTGAGTGAGGAACTGTTGTTTCGCGGTGTCATGTTGCCAGCCTTTGGCCTGAACCCTGAGGGACTAGCCGTTTCCAGTCTCTGTTTTGGGGTGCTGCATATGAGTAGTTTGCGGCAATGGCCGTACGTCATCTGGGCAACCGTGGTGGGCGGAGTGATGGGTTATAGTGCCTGGCAAACTGGCAACTTACTGGTTCCGGTGATTGCCCATGTGGTGACCAACTGGCTGTCCAGCGCCATCTGGAAATGGTTGGATCGTCCATCGGCTGGATGACCTCGGCAACCTTGATGCCACCTGCTGCGACCCTGGCCGTCAGGCAACTGGCGGCTCCTGGGAGTGATTTACCTGCAAGTAACTCACCTGATAGAACTCAGGGCTTATC
>CAZBTL010000032.1:0-23451 GCA_964494755.1 uncultured bacterium
CATCCGCCAAAGCATCCGAAGGAAACATTAGCTCTAGAACAAAATCTGGAGCTAGGGGCGGAAATTTTTCCTGCTGTTCTGGTGTTAAGGCATCCCATCGGTCTTGGCGCACCCAGGCCACATCGGGGGAGCGATCGCCGCCGTTGGGTAGCTGAAAGCAGGTGGAGGAATCAAACACTTTTCCGAGTTGAGTTTGCCGATTCCAAAGAACAAGGTCGGCATTGATTTCGCTGTTGCGATAGCCTGTGCTGCCGCCGGTTGGAGCCATGATAATCAGGTGCCCTGCGGGGCTGCGCTCAAATTTAACCTCAGGATTGGCCCGACACAAATCATAGAACTGCTCATGGGTGAGGTCTAAAAGTGATTTCAAATTTGAACTAAAGGCCGTCATGAGATCCCACTCTCCCCGATCGTGCAAGGCCAACCCAGCCGTTGATTAGTATTGCTCCTCCTCACATTGTGACAGAAAAATGGGCAGAAGCCCGTGCCTCTGCCCATGCTGCGAAGGGTGTGACGCTTTAACTTGGGCGGTGCATCCAGCGGGGAGGTACCGGAACCTCGGCGATGGCGCGGCATGTCAGGTGGGCGATGCCCACTACCCAGGGTTAGGCATCGACTTCGTCGGTGTCTCCGTTGCGCTTGCGCCAGGCGGCCATCTCCATGCCAATCGGGCCAGCGAAAGGATATTCCTACTCTGGGAAGATATCCTGCAAGCTACGATAACCACTGACAACCCGGAGGATTTCCACATTATCGCTAAGCACCCTGTAGAAAATGATGTAATTCATCAGCAATAAACCACGCAGACCTGGCCTGACATAGCCGTAAGACTTACCAATGTAGGGATAACGAGATATATGAGTGCATTTTTGCTGGAAGCCTTCAACAAACCTATCACCAGCTTCAATACTCTGGGCCAGAAAATAGTCGGAAATTTCGTCTAAGTCCTGACTTGCGAGGGTGCTAATCCGCAGGGTTTTCATTGACCTGCGGCTCGGGCAGCATTGACTTTCTGGCGCAGTTGAGCGATGACATTCTCTTGGTCTAAAAGTTCGCCTTGCTCTGCCGCCTGTATTCCTGCATCAACCTTGCGGCGAGTTTGCTCAACCCAGGCCATGTACTCTGGAGTTTCATCAGGATGCTGCTGAGCAATTTCGTCGGCGAGCAGCACTAATGCTGTATCGATAGCATCATCAAGAGATGAATACCCTCCTTGTTGAGAAAGCATCTCAAGAATTTTGCTTTGTTGAGTACTGAGGGTAACTTGCATGACTGTTCCGTCGTTGAAGTTTGGATACGACAAAAAGTCGATGATTCATTCTCTCAAATCATAACCCGTATCAGGGATCAGGTACGTTGGCAACACCTGATCCCTGATGTAGACGTTTTTGTGAGCAGTGATGACACCTTAGCCGGGGCGGCGCATCCAGGGGGGAGGTACCGGAACCTCGGCGATGGCGCGGGATGTCAGGTGGGCGATGCCCACTACCCAGGGTTAGGCATCGACTTCGTCGGTGTCTCCGTTGCGCTTGCGCCAGGCGGCCACGCCCATGCCAATCGAGGTGGGCAATTTATTCCAGGGGATCTTCGCAGAAGAGTTCTTTAAAGCTTGCCACTGTTAGGATAGATGTGTCGGCGGCAATCTTAGCTTGCAAGAGCTTGATGTCCCCGGTAATCAGAAAATCTGCGTTAGAAGAAACAGCACAAGCGAGCAACATTGAGTCTTTAGGATCAGCAGGGAAATCAACAACGATATTAGCTTCAACTAGAGTAACTGCTATATCGAACAGATTTTCCCATTCTTGCCTGACTTCCCTGGGAAGTCGAAACTTCGGTCGAGCCAGCACTTCTTTATATTCTGTAAGGATTGCTGAGGTGGCAATCCAGTCGAAATCTTGATGGTCAACTACAAACTGAATGACCCGTTCGGGATCTTTATCTTTTAGGACAGCAGAAACAAGGATATTAGTATCAAAGATAACTTTCATTGACTTTGACGATAGGCATCAATTTCTTCAAGAATTTCTTGATCAGTGATGTCGCCAACTTCAGGCAAGGATTGTGTTTTCTTGAAAAGCGCACGAAATCTTTGACTGATGATAGTATCCTCATCTCCGTCAGACAGAATAACAACCTTAACCCGCTGCCCTGCTTCGAAAGGTAGATTCGATAAAACCACTTCTTGGGGATTATCAATAGTAATAAAGGTTTTATAGGTTGCCATTATCTACCCTAGCAATTCGGCCTAAAGAATGTTGCCGTTGGCTTCATTATATCTCAGTGACCAGGGCCGATCTTTACCCAAGACTGGGCAGAAGTAGACCCAGCAAAGCGGGGCCTACTCTTCAGCCGGTGAAACCCAAAGTATTTCCATAAAAAACGATGGGTAGGGGCTGGTGCCCGTTGCCCATCTTTACTTTAGGTGGTGACGCCATCGCTGGGGCGGGGTGTCAGGTGGGCGATGCCCACCCTACCCAGGGTTAGGCCTCGGCTTCGTCGGCTGCGCCCTTGCGCTTACGCCAGGCGGCCACGTCCATGCCAATCAGGCCGGGCAGTAGGGCTGGAGTGGGGACTGGGGTGGCAAGTTGGTAAGTCCGCTAATAGCAGTTTGCCAAGCAGTGCGATCAGTGTAAACAGTCAGTGCCTCTGCCGGAGCTGAGACAGCACCCATGGCGACAGTGGCCGCACCAGCGGCGAGCATGGCTTTGGTTGCAAATATTTCATCATGATGGAAATAAGTTCTTGATTGTTCAAGAAGTACAGGTGTTTAACCAATCAAGGTAGATGTATGGCCCAAATGGGTGGGCCAGTAAAGATGCCCTGAAAGCGTCTGGAAGGGGGGCGCGATCGCACAACTCCATCCATCCAACTACCAAACTTGACCCTGATTCGCATCCAGGTCACTGTATTCCCTCCCCTGATTAGACTGAATAATGACCAGTGACTCTGTACAAGTACGGAAGTAGATGAACACGGTCAATACTAATGAATCGGGTTAGATCAAACAAGCCAAACCCCTTTCCTTGAGATGATCTTCACCGTCTCTTTGCATTGACTCCGGTTAGGGAATTGGTTGTTTACCCTCAAAAATTACACATTCATATCGGGGCTGTCTATCCGAAAATTCCTGATTTCCCCTGAGTCCTTCGCATGGCCTTATGGTTTTCTTTAGATTTGCCACAAGTCCTGGCCTGCTGGGGGTTGGCTTTTCTCAGCCGTCAATCCAGCAGAAAGACCAGAAACGTGGTCTCACCCGTCTTGCGTCGCCCCGCCAGCAGCAGCCCGGACATGGCTTCGCCATCCCCCAGGGTATAGACGGCCAGAGTTTCCACCGTGGCATCGTCATAGGCGGCTGACAAGGCTTTCTGAGCCTGCTCTGGATCGCTGATATTGTCCAGGATCATCGGCGCCGACAGGCGGGCATTCGGATCGGCGATCGCCCGCAGTTCAGTCACAATATCGGGCTTACTGCCAGCCTGACGGGTATAGACTGACTTCCAGGGTCCCATCCAGGCGGCCTCACCAAACCGCTCCCAGAGGTCACCCACAAAGTATCGATAGTATTTCAGGGCGATCGCATCCAGGTCATCGGCCTGTTCCACGGGTGCATAAAAAACGGCGCTGCCAAATCCAGCCTGACTGGGGGCGCCGTAAACCGCCTCCAGTTGCGCAACATATTCGGGCTTGGGGTGTGATGATTGCGAAGAAGTTGCCACAGATATATCCCTCAGTTATCAAGAAAAAGCATCTCATTGAATGACTCAGTGATGGTGATGATTCAATATAAATTGGCAAATCTAACAGTTGCAGATAGCGATCGCCGCTACAAGGCTTGAAAAGCGTGCTTTTGCTGCATCAGCCCAAGATTGACCCGCTTAAACAAGCGATGAAAGGCGGTAAAAATCACAAACAGCACCGCGATCACAATTAGGGCATGACGAGAGAGGAAGATGGTTTGAAGCGCCTGCGCCAGATGCAGTGGATGGGTCAGCAGATCCCAACTATTGAGGCGGGTAAAGCGGCCTAGATACACCCCGATCGCACTCAGGCCATTGATTCCCAGTTCAACCCAAATAATCGAGCGATCGAACCCTCGTTGCAGCAAATAGAATTCCAGATTCATGATTGAAACCACATAGGCTTCAAACCCGACCATGATGAACAGCAAATACTGGGGAATCAGAAACAACAGCACCGTTCCCATGGGATACCCCTTGCGGATGTCGATCACCAGATGGATAAAGTCGGTCAAGATATAGGCGGCATTGGGTAAAAACACCAGAAACACCGCCACCCCTACCCACCAGACGATGAATTGGAACAGGGGATGCCGCCGGTAGCAATAGATGAGGAACAGTCCGACACTGAGCAGGGCGATCGCCCCCAGACTGAGCCAGACAGGCTCTTCCCACAACTGGAGGCCGCGTTGGAGCAATGGCTGCAATCGGGAATAGCTGCCAGCGGCGGTAATGACCAAAAGCAGCCAGATGCCCCAGCGCACAATTGGGGATTTCGGTTGATGAAACAACACACTACTCAATGCCAGTGGAATCAGAGCAAGCAACAAGTTCCAGGACATGGGCTCGCTGTTATCAAGTACGGCAGGCAGGGTGACGCCCCAATCAATCTGGTCCAGGCGATCGTTCTTCATGACATAATGTTTTAACCGGATAACGAGTAAGAATTGGGAATTGGGTCACTCATTACCCTGCTGTTTCAGCAGAGCGATCACATCTTCAGACAGCCACAACCCAGCATTCTGGAGATGCCTGAGGCAATCGCCTACCGATGAAATCAGCCCCCGTTGTTTGGCTAACACAATCGCACCCCCAGTCCCTAAAGTGGCAATGCCAAAGGTTTGAGCACAGCGCCGGGCAGTGGCATCGTCTACCATGGCACGATAGTTTGGGTTTTGCCAAGCATAACTGAGTACGGCAGATTCCCCTGCCCCCAAGTCCCAGCCTGCGATCGCAGCATCTACTTCCACCTGGACAAGAGTAACCCAGGGAGCAACCGATAGTTGCTGAGCAGCAGCATCATTTTTGGAGACAGTTACCTCTTGCCAGACAGTCTGAGGAACTATGATTTCGCGAAACAACTTTGGGAGTAGGTCTGCCTGACCGCTTTTGAACAGCACAATCAACGGCGAGGCGTTGACTACGACCCGATCAACCGACATCCGCTAGCTCCTGTTCAAGTTCTTCAGGAGAATATTGGAAAACAGAGACTTTGTACCGGCCTAGGGCGTTGATGAAGTCTGACCGAGATAATCCAGCAATCTCTGCGGCTTTACCTTGAGAGACTTCTCCGAGTTCGTACCATTTTACGGCGGCGGCTACCCGCATTTCTTGCACGAACTCGTCAGGAGCTTTGCGAAGTGCAGAGAAAACGGTGTCTGGAAGCTGAATCTGAATCGTTTGCATGACAATCAATAGACTCTTCTTAGATGGCAAGCAGCCTGTTGAGGGAGCAAGTCTCCTTCCCTTTCATCCATCTAGTTTTATGGGTGTCAATCTCCTTGCCACTACCTGGTAAGACGTACCATCAAACCTTAGCGTAATCTCGGCACGTCCATACATTTTATTAGGATCCTGGGTAAGGACGTTACGGTAGATGCCAGTGACTCGAAGATCCTGATAGCCATTACTAAAAGTGTCTGTCGGAGTATAGTAACTACTGCCAGCATAGGACAAAACCTGGTAAAGACTCACCCAGCGCTTGTTAACCTTCCCTAAGATGCTGGTGGGGCAGTTACCAGACAGTGCACAAGGGCGACCACGCGCTGTCACAATGATCTCAGAGATACCATCCCTGTCCAGGTCTATCAGGAAATCACTTTTCTCTCCGTTATAACCATGACTGGCAAGGATGGAATCATAGTTAGGTCTGGTAGTTTCTACACAAGATCTAGAAGTAGTTGCCGGAAAAGAAATAGGAGTAGCAAGCGTAGAGGCTTGTACAGGAAACAGAGCGGTCTGTATAGACCAATAGACCGACAGCACTCAACCATTGAAGACAGACGGGAAGCTCATTGCGATCGCCTTTCTAATTGCCGAACTACATAACTAAATGACGAAATACCCTGCTTATTGGTTGCTCAGATTTTATAGATCAGGGAATTCTTGAGGCTTACGGTCATGAACTCAACCTAAGTGTGATTGCATTTGTCCCAAAGCTGGGGCAATGTCTGTAATCGGGAATAGCTGCCAGCGGCGGTAATGACCAAAAGCAGCCAGATGCCCCAGCGCACAATTGGGGATTTCGGTTGATGAAACAACACACTACTCAATGCCAGTGGAATCAGAGCAAGCAACAAGTTCCAGGACATGGGCTCGCTGTTATCAAGTACGGCAGGCAGGGTGACGCCCCAATCAATCTGGTCCAGGCGATCGTTCTTCACTTTCTGGGAGGGCGTAACCCCGCCCATAGGCCCCAAATCGTAATGCCCAGCAGCACGGGATAGAGCACAATCAAATCGACTCGAATGTTGGCTTCCTGCACCAAAACCATCCATTCCCAGATGGCGAAGGCAACCCATACTCCAGCCGTCCACAGTAGGGGCCATCGCCATGTGTGTCGTCCAATTCTCAAAGCGGCAAACAGAACCAGCAGAACTGTGGCAACTACGGCAATGCGATCGGGATGTCCGACAAACGGCAAAATTGGGGCGAACAGTATCTGAATCACATCCATCCTGATTGATCCAACTTGTTGATCTAACTACCGTTCATATACAGCCGGATTCACTAACCTGAGTCAGGTCCAAATTCAATACACGTCATCATGATTGCCCAGATTTAGCAGGAGAATGGCGTCTTGTTCCCTTTCCTCCGGGTTCGCAACAAACTCAAAAAGAATGCGATAACGATAGTCGATTGAACAAGCCCAAGTTCCAGCAAGCTCACCAGAAAGCTTATGCGTTTTCAATGCAGGGTGGAAAGGATCAACGGCAAGCTGCTCTAAGGTTTCCTCAATCATGGGTCGCAGTTGAGGATTTTGACGCACCATGCGCTTAAACGCACGCAGCGATTTTGAAGTCCAGGCAATTTTTCTCAAGCATCCAACTCCGCCAAAAAGTCTTTAATAGAACCGTATTTGATGCCACCTTCTGCAACTTCTTGGCGGATTTCGTGAATTTCTTCTGCAAGCCGCTGACGTTGTTTGCTGCGCAACCGTTTGGTTAGAATTTCCAGCAATGATTGCTGTTCTTCTAAAGATAGGGTTTCGGCAGCATCAAGCGCTTGTTGCAGCCGAGAGTTTGAAGAGATACTGGCCATCGGTATCAGCGAATCAGGTTGACAGGTTAACTTAATCATAGTACCCGTAGACTGCAGACGGCTGTCCCAACCCTGGTTAACCCGACTCTGATCGGCTGATCAAAGGAAGCATCGTGATCCATGACGGTCACAGGCGGACGCACTAAACTGGACTCGGAAACCAGTCGCAAGGTTTTATCCTTTTGCCCTTCCAGGATCAGCATGTTACAGCCCCCCGTACCACACCAGTAGGAGTTACTGAGAATGACCACCGCATCCTGCATGCCGTCGCCATTCAGGTCGATGTAGTCAGCATACAAGCGATCGCTGGCTTCTGGGGGAGCGCCTTGTTGCTTCATGTAACTGGCGATCGCCTGCTGCAAGGCGGGTTTTAACTCAGCCGTCGATGGCGTTGCCGATACGGTTTGAGTCGCTGGCGGAGGGGGACTGGTTACGGATGGAGTTGCCTGGGTACAGCCAGCCAACACCAAGGCCAGGGAGAACCCACGCATGAAAGAGAGATTGCCGAACATCGTGTTTCACCTGCAAGTAACCGGGTAGGATGGGCAAAGGGCCACGCCCGTGCCCATCGTTAGTCTGGTTTTGATGGGCATGCAAGCTTTGCCCATCCTACACAAGTTATCCCTGAGAAACCCTTAGCTATTGGGAGCGGCTTGCACGTCGGTTGCTCCTTCCACCCCGCGAGCCACCTGCTTGGCTTGCTCCAACACCCCTTCCGCGTCTGGGTTGTACTTCAACACCACCACACTGCCAGTCTGGGCTACCCACAGACCCACGTGATCAGAAATGTTGGCATCATCCAGGGCTTTCGCCACCCGCTTGGCCAGGCCGCTTTCATCAAAGTTGCCGTCCAGACCGACCTTTTCCGGCGGAATCGACTTTTCTGCTGCTGCTGCTTGCACCGAAACCTGAGGAGCAGCCGCTGCCTTTTCCTCTTCATGTTTGCCGAATAACTTACCGAGAAAACCCATCGCAATTGCTCCTTAAAGTCAACGTAAAGACAATCAACCAACCAAACAGAAATTAACTCAATCTGCCCGGGTAATTAAACCCCAAATGAAAATAAACAGGATCGCACCCAGAACCGCCACTATAATCCCCGGAATATTCAGGGTCGCCCCAGCAATGGCAAAATTGCCAGTTTGAATAAAGTGCAGCAGGGTGCCACCGACAAAGGCGCCGACAATGCCCAGCAGGGTTGTGGCAAAAATGCCGCCGCCTTGCCGACCGGGAAGGACGGCCTTGGCGATCGCCCCAGCAACGAAGCCCAGAATAATCCAGGCAATGATATTCACCATGAAACGAATCTCCTTAAATTAGGCCAGTTTTTATTTCACAGATCGAACCAATTTGGTCAGGGCTTGCCTCACTCCATCCAGCAGAATCAAGACTTTTAAGACATCCTCTCAACGCTGCCGTTGCATGTTGCTGCGGGCAACGTAGTCAACAATGGATAAACCATTCATCTTGGCGGCAAGTTGGGCCAAGCGTTGAGCAACTTTGTAGGATTGACAGATGCAGATCACACGCACAGGCAGGTGCTCATAGCATCCAGCCCGCAGGACGATCGCTGTTCCTGCCTCATAAACCGTGAACAACGAATCCACCGGGTTCATTGAAACAGCGGATCGGCAGGCATCAGCTCTCAACTGCGAAGTCAGCAAAAAAGCTCCCGGCATCAGGGTCAACATGCTGGCAGTTCCCGTTAATCCAGTTTTTCCTTAACGCTGTCAATCGCATCCCCAACAGCATCCTTCAGCCCCTCTGCCAGATTTTGGGCTTTGTCTTTCAGGTCTGCCGCCACATTCATGGCACTGGCCTGCACTTGCTTGGCTTTTCCCTCCAGTTTCATTTTCTCGTCACCGGTTAATTCACCGGCCGCTGCTTCCAGTTTGCCTTCCGCATCTTTAGCAGCGGCTTTGATCTTGTCTTCCGTACTCATATTTCAATTCTCCTGTTCAGGTAAGTCAGTGTAACTAGACAACGAGAGCCGATTCAACCAATCGCACTGCTCATCCTATGGACAGGCAGTCACTGGCGTAAAGGCTGCTGCATTTGGGTTAAAGAAGGAAGAACGTTCCTGCCACCAGCAATATTTCTGGGATCGTCCCCAGTCAAAACCAGGGACGATCGCACCAGGGATAAGGCGCTATGGCTTCTTGGTTTCAGCCTCTTTCTGCATTTCCTGACCCGATTGCTTCATGCCTTCACCCGTTTGCTGGATGGCTTCGCCAGTTTTCTGAACTGCTTTTCCGGTTCCTTCCTGGACCGCAGCGCCGGTTTGTTTGATTGCCTCACCTGTAGCATCCACTGCTTTCTTCGCGCCTTCGCCAACTTCAGCTGTTTTTTGCTTGGTGGCATCCACCGCCGCACCGGTTGCTTCGTTGACCTTTTCCGTATCCTTCTGGATATCCTGCTTCACCGCTTCACCGGTTTGCTTCATAGCATCACCAGTTTGCTGAATCGCTTCACCACCTTCTTTTTGAATGGTTTCCGCCGTGTTGCTGCAAGCAACGATGGACAGACCCAGTAATAGCACAGGTGCAATCAAAAATTTCCGCATGTTCACATTAGCTGACCTCATGATTAGTGTTTCGCAATTACATGATCAATGACCTGTAAACTAAATGGCATCAGTTCAAGTCATTGAAATCGAGACAAAACAAATATACCTTTGCCCAAAAATATCACAGGAGTTAGACCTGAGATTTAGCTCAAGGGAAACTACCTCGATTTCTGGCTTCCGGCTCCTGGCTCCTTTCTTAGATCAGGTTACAGATTTCCTTCGTTCACAGTGGAAAAGATGTAGTTGTAATATTCCGTACCAGTTTTCTTGTTAATCACGACAACGTGGCTTTTGCCCTTGTCGTAAATCACACGCACCTGACTATCCTCACTGATAAACATATTGCCAGAGGTTCTCCGCAGGATCCCCCGATAGAAAAATTCCCCCTCCTTGATTTGAACCGTAATCTCATTGGCATTCTTCGGCGTCATGTAAGTGACGGGATTTGGGGACTGGGCAACAAGTCTGGCACTGAGGTCACTGGTTTGGGCATTGACGGGTACAACAGCCCCAGCCCCAGCTAGGGGGAGGATGCCAGCCATGCCGATGGAAAGGCCGGTGGTTCGCCATGTGGTTTGGGGTTGACGATTCATAACAGTCGGTTACTCCTTACGGGTTACTACGTATCAAATAAAAACAGGATGGAAATGCATGGATGAGCCAACCAGGTTTGGCAATGAGTTATTCCCCACCATCGGAAAAGACAATGAAATCGCTGCGAACCCACCCCGTGGCTCCGGAGGTCACAAACTTGATATTGCACCAGTTGAGGTCACTGCCAGCGGTGTCTTGATCCTGCACACAGCGGATCACAGTCACCTTGTCGCCGGGCAATCCGTAATGGGGTGAACTGGAGTTGATTGTGGGCTGCGATCGCACATTAATACGAGCGTTGGGATCACTCGCTGTCAGGGTAGAAACCCCACGGGCTGCCACCGATGAGCCGGTAGAACTGCTGCTCCCCGAAGATGGGCTAGAGGAACCCGTATTCCAGTAGACAAAGATGGACTCAGTGGCAAGCCGGTAAATCTGGCCTGTGTCACCCAGGCCAGCCTGACGGTAGGCAGCCCGCCCATTTTGATCTCGGTAATTACCGGGTTGATTTCCTACCGGCACCAGGTCATAGCGCTTGCCATTTTGCAGTTGGATGCCCACGACACCCTGCCGTTGGGAAAAGGTACAGGGACCAGAGGAGGTCGCCTTGTCAGACCCCTTGGGAAACACATCACAGCGAGCTTGAACCGTATCGGCCTTGGCAGCCACCGCAAAGCCCATTGAGGCGATCGTTAACACTGCAGCAAAGAGAGAGTTGGAAAGTTTCATCATGGATTTAATCGATGGGGTGCGAAATATTGCAAAGAAAACCTGCAGCAACAAAGTCGCTTGTTACTGACAGGTGGCTTGGTTCGTCACGTTGGCGTAGACGATCCTGTCGTAACGACCATCTTTGGTGATAATCGCGATACAAAGACCACTCTGGGGTTGCCGCCAGAAGCTAAAAACTCTGCTCCCAGAGTCAGCACCACCAGCCCGGACAAACTGATAACCCCGTTGTCTGACTGTGTTTTCCGCCTGTCCAGCTCTGGCACCCACCAGATCGCTTAAGTCCGGCACGGGACTACCGACCAGGGCAATGTTGGTTTGCCTGGCAGGGGCGATAGGCGCAGTGGAAGCGGTCTGCCCGCCGGTCAGCAATGCACCGATCAAGGCCCCCACTGCCGCACCTACAGAGGTCCCTGCGGCTGTCGGTTGGGTATCATCATGAGACACATTGGTATTGTGCTGGGTGTCTAGCTTGACCGACAACCGGTTCCGTTCTCCGTCTTCCTGCCAGACAAACACTCCCTTATCGGGATTTTCGGTAAACTGGGCGTTATAAATCCCACCGTGGGTTTCTATCTGCAGGGCCGTCTTGCTCGGTCCCGAGAAGCGATAGGTACTGCCGTTGTCTAACTCCACCACAAAGGCCATGGTAGATCCCAACTGTTTTTGTTTGACGGTGCAGTGACCATCAAACACCTGATAAGTGCCGGACGTTAGCTTGCAACGTCCCTGCGCTCGGGCAACGGTTTCCGCCGAGGCGGTGGGCGCCAGCAACAAGCCCTGAGCTAGCAGCAGGGCAGCGGCCGTGACCTGAGCTGTTAGTGAGCGGACAGTGGTCGAATGGCCCTTTTCTAATTTTTGCGATCGCAAATTCATCATGACTCCTCTCCACATCCTGTGGTTAAATAAACGACACTTGATTGACTAGCGGCTGCGGGAGGTGGGTATGTTTGAGCCCATCCCCACTGCCAGTCTCCAATCGCAACAACAACTTACCACTGAAATGAACCGGCGTACATTGGCCTTTGGTCTCAATGGCACCAGACTCCGACTGGCGAACCCCCTCCTTGCTTACGGACACATCCCCAGATGGCTACTGCCGGGATAGCCGTTGGAAATCCAACCGGCAGCCGGTGCCGAAATCTGCACCCAATAGCGCCCCGTCGGATCTTTAGCCGATCGCAGGGGCGTGGTGACCGTGACCTGCTGACCCAGGCCCACACCACCCACCACCGGAGCAGCAGCGGAAAAGTTATTCCGAATCAGCAACCCTTCCGGCGGACTGATCACCCGACGGCACAGGCTGCCAACTGGGGTCGGCGGCTGCTCGGCTGCTGGCGGTGTGTCGGAGCAATAGACCAGATTGCTGGGTTGGTCGGGGAAGCCGTTGGAGACCCAACCGGCATTAGGCGCTACAATCTGGACCCAGACCCGACCGGCTCCATCCCGCTGACTGGTGGCAGGGCTGCTGCTCAGGTTAACGGTGGCATTCTGGGCCACTCCGCCCACGGCAGCGGATGCACTGCTGGGTTGACTGCGAATCACCAAGCCTTCACTGGGCTGTTTCACCCGACGGCAAACCCCGGTCTCGGAGCCAGCGGCCAGGGCTGAAGGAAGCTGGGTCGGTTGCTGGCTCAGGTTGGTCGGGCAGGGTGCCATTGCCAGGTAGCGAGCTTCCAGGTAACCCTCCGTGGGGGCGTCAATCTTGATCCAGCCCTGGCCATTGCCGCCATCGGCCAGACGTACTACTGTCCCTGTTCTCAATACACTGACGCGAGTGCCAGTGGTGCTGGCGGGCTGTTTAAACACGCCAACATAGTCCGTATTAATCCGGCGACACTGGCCGCTTAAACTGGCCTGGGCGACCTGAATGGGAGTCGCCTGGGTCGAATCGGCAATTGCCACAGCAAAACCACCAGTCACTAAAACAACCGGAGTCACCCTGCTCAACAGGTGACGGAATATCGGCTGGGATCTCATGCGCTCACTCCTCGGGGTTTAATTCACGCCACCCTGTCGAATATAGGTCTGGACATTGCGCATCGCTTGGGTTGCATACTCATCTCCCGGTTTTGCCCGCAAAGCAGCTTGAAAGTAGGTTGACGCCTCTTGGAAGTGGTGTCTTTGAGTGGCATCGTAGCCCAAACGCATGTAATGGCTATACGATTCCACGGCAGAGGGAGAAGGACGACTCCCTTTTTGTTGATTCAGATTGTGCTTCATATTCCAAAATGCGATCGTCGCCAGTCGATCCTCAGGACGTTCATAGATGGCACTGAGGAAATAATCAGCCGCAATCGCATAGTTCTTTTCCTTGGCGGCAGCATATCCTAAGCGCATATAGCGATCGTAGGCTGACTCTCCCACATAATGGCTATCAGACACATTCATTGCCACCATGTCAACAGAAGACAACGGCTGTCCTTTTTGGGCGGCAATATAGGAAGCAACGTTACGAATCGCTTGACTGGCCCAATAGTCATTGGGACGCTCCTTCAACGCCCGTTCAAAGTTAACTAAAGCCGATTGATAATCGCGCTGACGGGTTTCAGCGTACCCGATTCTCATATAGCGATCGTAGGCGGTTTCTATAGGGGTTCTATCTTTAGGCTGAGTGGCATTATGTAAAGCTTTGCGGGCATTCCAATAGGCAATCGTGGCTTCCCGATCTTCCGGCACATAAAATAACGCATTGCGAAAATAATTTGCTGCCCCATCATAATCCTTGCGATCGATAGCGGCAAACCCCAATCTCATGTAAGTATCATAGGGAGATTCACTGGGACGACTGACTTCGCTGAAGGGCGCAGGGGAAGGTGTCTGGGCAAAAGCAGGAGATGACTCCCAGAAGGCACTAGAACACAAAAGAGACCAAAGAACACTTGTAAAAATAGCAGGCTTAAACATCATCAGAACTCCTCACAACAGGACACTACTGGGTTCCAGCCGGTGCTGGACTGGAGGCTGGAACGGTTGGGACGACAACACCAGGGGATGACGGCGCTGCAGGGGCCGGAGCACTGACGGGTTTGACATTCAGGGGGGCAGCGGTCGGCGGTGCGCTCATCGGAACAGCCGTCGGCGGCGTATCCGGTGCAGCCAGGGCAGGCGTCTGACCCGTTGCTGGTGGTTGAGTACCCGCCAATTGCTCCAGAGAGGCATCATGCACCAGATAGACATGTCCAACCGGTTTGCCCTTATAGGTTCGACGGGCAAATCGCCAACCCGGATTCAGCACAATTTTGGCAAAGCCATCCGTGTCGCCATTGGTTCTGCCAATAATGATGGGTGTTCCTTTCTGGCCCACCACCGGATCGGCTTCTAACCATAACTCGCCGTCCCGGCGCTTAATGGTCAGGTGTTCCACCAGATCTAAATCCTGACCACCGACTCGCACCGAGTAGCCATTGGCATCGGTATAGCGTTTGCAATGGCCTTTGAAATCGAACTGCACCAGCAGGGGATCAACCGTGATCAGGGTCTCCCCAGTTTCTTTCCAGCACTGCCGCTTGCCCGGTATTTGTTCCACAATCAGCAGTTGGTGCGCCTTGTCGCCATAGGGAGAGGCAATGGCAATAAATTGGGCTTGCTCAACCTCTTGATGGGTAAACTCAGCCGCGATCGCCCTCCCTGGAATTCCTGCTGCGATCGCCGCCGCCCCGATTGACAATAGCTTCAATCTTTGCTGACTCAAATCACTCATACTATTTTGCACCCCTCTTAATAGTTCAGATGACTCAATGAAGTGCACTTAATTCCCTATTGCGGCTTTGACCATATCGAACATCACTAGGGCACCAACAACCAGAAAAGTCAGACAGAAAAGATATCGATATCGATACGGAGATGGTTTATCAACCCAGACAGGGCAAGCAGGACTTCCTCAGTGAATTAATGGGTATCATAATCTAAATTATGAACCGGCATGAATCTGGCAATGCCTGAATCTTAAGCACTAAAGTGCCTTAAATCAAGGAAGAGCAGATTATCACCGATGAATGACACCGTCAGCTTGTTGTTTAACGCACTTAAAGTGAATTGCTCTACAAATAAGCAGCGGCTCTACGCCAAATAAGCCACTTAAACAGTTCTAAAGAAAATCTTGAATTTAAAGCAGGGCTCAATTGATCCGATCACTGGCGACAGTCACCCGTGTTTCCAGGAGTGGAGTCAGCATAACAGTCACTTAACTCAGTTAAGTTTCTGAAGCTTGACTGACTGGCTGTTTGCCGGTTATGCCATGCTAGTTGGTATCCGGGAAAATCCTCGCCAATGCCTGGGTTTTGCCTCTGCCCTCTTGTCTATCCATCATTAATGCCGCTTGATTGTGGCCATGAACTCTAGCCCCAAACCAAATGTCAAACGCAAACGCGGGATTGCTCTCAGCGCCAGTGGATGGCGGCGATTGAACCGCGCTATCCATGCTACTGAAGCGGCAGAAAATGCCGGCAAACGATTTACAGCAGAAGAACTCAGTCGCCGGACGGGTATTTCTGCTAGCACCTTGAGCCGCCTGTGGTCGGCAAAATCAGGGTGCGATCGCCGCACGCTAGCCTTGTTATTTAACGCATTTAAGCTTGATTTGCTGGATAGTGATCTGCAACCAGTCATGGACGACACTGAACCCAGCTTGCTGGGGTCTCAAGCTGGAGAAATACTAACACCCCCACCCATTTCTTATCCCAGCGGCCCCGTTGCTGTGGATTCAACTCGATACATTAGCCGCCCGCAGGTAGACGATCTCGCCTTGCAGGAAATTTTGCAACCGGGCTGTGTGATTCGCATCAAAGCCCCCAGTGGGTTTGGTAAAACCTCTTTCATCCTGCGGCTGTTGCATCGTGCGCAACAACTGGGATACGCCACCGCTGGGATCGACCTGCAGCAGTCAGATCCTGAAACATTGGCAGACTCCCGATCATTTTTGCGCTGGATGTGCACCGTGTTAGCGCGTAAGTTAGAGCTGGACTTGAACCTGGAGCACTATTGGGATGACTTACTGGGAAGTAAACTCAGCACCACTCTGTATCTGCAAGAGGGCATCTTGCTACAACTGCGTCAGCCTCTGGTGTTCGTACTCAACAAAGTCGAACAGATTTTTGAATATCCCAATACGGCAAAGAGTCTGTTTCCCCTCTTGCGATCGTGGCATGAAGAGGCCCAGCATAACGACGTCTGGCAACAACTGCGACTGATTGTTGCCTATTCTACAGATGCCTATTTACCCCTTGATATTAATCAGTCTCCCTTTAATATTGGGCTACCCCTGTCCCTGCCAGAATTGAATCGTGAACAGGTGCAACAGTTGGCAGATCTATGGTCTGTTTCCTGGAGTGAGGACGATTGCGATCGCCTGCTCGGTTTAATTGGTGGAAATCCTGCGCTTGTCAGTCTTGCCCTTTATCATTTGCACCAGGGGATGTCATTGGAGGCGCTTTTGCAAGCGGCTTACACCCTGGAGGGGATCTACCGTAACCAATTGCAACACCTGTTTGCCCAGGTGAATGCCCATCCACAATGGCTGGAACAGCTAGAGTTATTGACAAAGGGAGACGGTGCCATCACCCTTGATCCGCTACTTGCCTACAAACTGGAAGGCATTGGCCTGATTCAGTCGGCTCAGGGTGGCTGGCGACTCAGTTGTGAACTCTATCGAGCAGCGTTTCGTAACTATTTGTTTAACCGCTAATCTGTTTTTACCGCATGTTTCACTAACTATGACGATGAATTCGTTTCGCTATAAAGTCGGTGGTTGTTTACAGGCAGATGCATCGAACTATGTGGTGCGGCAGGCTGACCACGACCTCCATAACGCACTTCAGGCAGGCGAATTCTGCTATGTGTTTAATGCCCGCCAGATGGGTAAATCATCCTTGCTGGTGCGCGTCAAACAACAACTTCAACAAGCGGGAGCACAGTGTGCTTATCTGGATATAACCCGCCTGGGAAGCGATCGCCTGACCCCCGAGCAGTGGTATCGCAGTATCCTGGTCAGCCTATTACAAAGTTTGCAACTTCTGGGCAAAATAGATTACCGAGAATGGTTAAATAACCATGCTGATCTACCGCTTATTCAATGCCTGACTGTTTTTTTAGAAGAGATCCTATTTGTCCAGTTTCCCACCAGTCCCATTTATATTTTTATTGACGAAGTTGATAGTTTACTTAGTCTGGAGTTTTCGGTTGATGACTTCTTCGCTTGGATGCGGTCGTGTTATAATCAGCGATCGCATGATACGCGATATCAGCGCCTAAACTTTGCACTATTTGGCGTCACCACGCCCTCTGATTTAATTGCCGATAAACAACGCACCCCCTTTAACATCGGTCGTGCGATTCAACTCAATGGATTCACCCCTGAGGAGGTAACACCTCTCACCGTCGGACTTGAACCCGTTGTGGAAAATCCACTAGCCATCCTACAAGCCATTCTGAACTGGACACAAGGGCAGCCCTTTTTAACTCAGAAATTGTGCCAACTGGTGATTCAGGTCATTGAACAGACTGGTGCAGGCTTTCTTCAAATTCCACCTGGCATGGAACCCTACTGGGTCGATGAGTTGGTGAAAACTCATGTGCTGGAAAACTGGGAAGCCCAGGATGAACCCATACATTTGCGCACCATTCGCGATCGCCTGTTCTGGAACCAAAATCGGCTAGGACGATTGCTAGAGATTTATCAACACCTGTTGCAGGGAGACTTAGTACCCTTGGATGATAGTCGGGAGCACATCGATCTCCTATTGTCTGGATTGGTGGTGTGGCAGGGAAATCACCTGGCAATCAAAAATCTCCTTTATCAACAGGTTTTCCATCTGGCATGGGTCAATCAGCAGTTGACCCATTTGCGTCCCTATGGCGTTGCTTTAGAAGCTTGGGTGGCGGCGCACAAGCAAGATGATTCTCAGTTATTGAGCGGTCAGCAATTACAAGATGCACTGCTCTGGTCTCAGGGGAAAAGCCTGAGTACCCTTGATTATCAATTTTTAGCGGCAAGCGAAGATGTCAATCATCGCAAAATTCAACACCAACTGGAACACGAGCGCCTCAAAGCAGTTGAGAAAACGGTCAAAGCTCAACGACTATTACTCGGTGTCTTTAGTTTGGCACTCGTGACGGTAGCTGCTCTGGCAATTGCAACGTTCTACCAATTTCGTCAGGCCCGCAACAGTGAGCATGCAGCCAGGATTAACGAACTACGTGCCAGACTATCTTCCTCCAATGCCCTATTTGCCTCAGATCGACGTTTAGATGCGCTACTAGATGCCCTGCAAGCTCAAGCCTTGCAACAAAAGTTAGGAGAAGTAGACATTGACCTGCAAAGCCAGATCGATCAAACCCTGAAACAATCTGTTTTTGGCGCAATCGAAGCCAACCGTTTGGGTGGTTTTAGTCGAGGCGTGCATACGGTTGTCTTCAGTCCTGATGGTCAACGCATTGCCACAGGCGGCTTAGATGGCGTCGTCAAACTTTGGCAACGCAATGGTCAATTATTACGCTCCCTGACGGGGCATCGCGATCGCATTTGGAGTCTCGCTTTTAGCCCAGACGGTTCGCTGATGGCATCCTCCAGCGCTGATGGCACGATCAAACTTTGGCAACCGTATGGCACCCTGGTGCGCACCCTCAAAGGTCATAGCTGGGGAGTCTGGCAAGTCCGGTTTAGTCCAGATGGTCAACACATCGCTTCGGCTGGGTTGGATGGCAAAATCAACCTTTGGGGCAGGGATGGCGCGTTGTTCAAAACCTTTACCGAAAAAGTTGCCATGTCCGGTGTTGCGTTTAGTCCCAATGGACAAACGCTAGCATCTGGAGGCAATGATGGCGTGGTGAAATTGCGACGGTTAGATGGCGCCTTGCTGAGCGCCTTTCCAACTCAGGAGAAAACAGCCATTCAGCGGCTGGTCTTTAGTCCCGATGGTCAGTTGCTTGCGATTGCGAAAGACGATGGGAACCTGGAACTTTGGCAGCCGGATGGCAAGTTGGTGTCGATTTTGAGGGGACACACCGATTATTGTTTCGATGTTGTCTTCAGCCCTGATGGCCAGACCCTGGCATCTGCGAGTCTGGACGGCACGGTTAAACTGTGGCGACGGAATGGTTCACTGCTGACGACATTGGCGGCTCACCATGGCGAAGTCAGAGGGGTGGCATTCAGTCCAGATGGTGAAGTCCTAGCATCCGCCAGTGTCGATAACACCGTGAGACTGTGGCGACCGGCAGGAATGCCTTTCTTGAAGACCTTACGCCAGACCGCAGGCACAGTCGGTTTAGCGATCTCCCCCGATGGTCAATCGCTGGCAACCGGTAACCAGGATGGCGCAATTCATCTCTGGAACTCCCAGGGAACCTTGTTGCATCACATCAGATCCCATAGGGCTGAGGTCAAAGGGTTAGCCTTCAGTCCGAATGGCAAAATGCTGGCTTCCGCCAGTCGAGACAAGACCGTGAAATTATGGGACAGGCATGGAAGACTCCTGAAAACGCTCAGTGGACATACAGATCGAGTCGATGCCGTCGCATTCAGCCCGGATGGCAAGAGCCTGACTAGCGTGAGTTGGGATGGCACGGCCAAAGTGTGGGATCTCAACGGCACCCTGCTTAAAACGATTCAGACTTGCAATATCAATTTCAGTTTTGACTTCAGCCCGGATGGAGCCATCATGGCAATTGGCTGTCTTGACCACAATACCGTTACACTCTGGCGGCGAGATGGACAATTTTTGAGCCGGTTGAAGAGTCATACAGCCGCCGTTCTCAGTGTTCGCTTCAGCCCGGATGGACAGACGATCGCCTCAGGCTCAAACGATCGCACAGTCAAGCTCTGGCGCCGTGACGGCACTTTGTTAACGACCTTAACGGGGCACCACTCCGGGGTTTTAGATGTCGCGTTCAGCCCGGACGGCCAACTGCTCGCAACTGCCTCCAGCGATCGCCAGGTGATCCTGTGGCAACTATCCTCCAAGGGCGATCGTGGGGCTGCGAGGCTGCTCACCACTCTCAACGGTCATACGGACAGTGTGCAACAGGTTGCCTTTAGTCCTGATGGAAAAACCCTGATTACCACCAGCAACGATCACACCACACTGCTGTGGGATTTAGCGATCGTTTTGGATAACCGTAAACTGCTGGAAGCAGGCTGCAATTGGGTCAAAGATTACTTCCAAACCCATGCAACCGTGCAAGACGATCAAAAACAGTTTTGTAATTTTGCCCCTGCTACTCACCAGCCAAAATGACCCAACCCTCTTCCACAGGTTGGGAAGAAGGTTAATTAACCTTCAGTCATGACTGGTTGATTCATCAATCGACAAGGGCGGAAACAACCGGAATCTCTGGTGCTGATCGACGACGATACGGGCGACGGAAACCCCCAGCCATCACATATTCATCGCTGTCTTTGCCATATTTGATCGCGACTCTCAACAGCATCTTTTCGGCATTGCTGATTCCAGGGATGAAAAGAATGCTGGATGCCTAAGACTTCGGTTCAATTCATCCCTCTTTTCAGCAACGCCCATCTTTTCAGATAAGCTGCTGAGTTAGTGCTCCAGTTGATTGACGGAAAAGCGCGAAACGAATGAACCCTGGAGCAGCAAACAACAGCAAGGCAGCCAGAAATCCCTGGCCAGGAGTCAGAGTTGGCGATCGCCTCTGCCAGAAAAAAGCGCGATCGCCCCTGCTACCCCACTCCCATCACTTCTGCAAACCAGAATCGCCCCTCCACGATTGAAAAAGCGATCTCACCAAAAAGTGATTGGTTAGGCGTTGCGTTCTAGCCAGGTAATTAATTCTTCCGGCTGGGTGAAATCCAATAAGGCTTCGCCGAGGGCTTCAAGCTGGTCAATCGAGAGCGATCGAATTTGGGACTCGCTTGCCTGATCCAAAAGTCCAAATCGACGCTTCAACAGACGGATCACCAGGGTTGCTTCTCCGCCTTGCAGTCCTTGTTGCAGTCCTTGTTGCAGTCCTTGTTGCAGTCCTTGTTGCAGTCCTTGTTGCAGCCCTTGTTCCAGGATGTCTTGATAGATGACGGAATCTTTCACAATCTCCTCCCGCAAGATCTGGCGAATCACCGCTTTGTCTAATACTAACCCAGCCAACAAGGCGGTGGCGGCGGTCATATTACTCCTTTCAGCGTTGGCGGGTAATGCCTCAAGGCGCTGAGCCACCTGTTGCAATGTCTGGATTTGATTTTTGGCCCGACTTAAGACTGCCAACGGCCACAGGCCAGGAAAGGGCAACAGGTCAGCAGTGGGCACTTCCCAGAGGCGAATCACATTAAACTGATGGCGCAGACCGGAGATTTCAAACACGGTTTGGCGAACCAATTCGGAGTCGGTGGGCTTGAGATAGATTACTACCTGCTGCATGGTTTTCTGGGGATAGCGACGATACACCCGCAGGCGATAATCGGCCAGCCGAAAGGGAATCGTCGGATCGGGACGGGTTTGAAATTCCAGATGCAACACCCGTTGCTCTGCCGCCAGCAAAATGAGGGCATCGGCCCGAATGGGTTCCACTAACAACTCGGAGGAACTGAGTTGGGTCAGACCGATCGCTTCTCCCAGGAGCCATTGAGCAAAGTCTTGGCTGTAGTGCTCGACCAGAAATTTGCACACATTGTCGTACATGGCCCGATTGTATCAGGGCGATCGCGACCTGGCTCAGAAGCTGAGTGTGTTATCCCGATCGCGTCCCGAACCGCCATCGCGCCTTGAGGTCATTAACCAGAGCCGCTTCTTTCTCTTTCACCTGGAGTTGAGGGATGGCCCCCGTGCCGGGAAGCTCCTGATAGCGGGCCAGTTCTTCTCGGGCCAGATTGACGGCGGCCTCTGCCTCCTGCACTTCGGAAACAGTGGAGACCTGTTTTTCTTGATAGTTGCGCTGGTGCAACCGCACTTCGGCCTGCGCCGATGCCCCCGCCCGCGTGAGAGCCGGGAACTGTTCCCCGATCGCCTGGCTGCGGTGGGCGTCAAAGTAGGCCATGGGCAGGCGCAGTAGCTTGTAGCCGTAGTCCAAAATCAGCCCCAGTTGTAGCCGTTCGCCAAATTGGCCGATCAGAATCGATTGGACAAAGGCGATCGCACTGCGGAACAGGTTCATGGCTATTACCGCGATCGCCACTGTGGTCAACAACTGCACATCCCCCCGCACCAGCACATCATCGGTGAGCAGTTGCATCATCACCGTCATGGCCAACGCCAGCAGCCCAATGGCGATATTGATGGCGGTGGCTTCCAGCAAAATCCAGCGGTAGGGCCAGGTCCGTTTCAGGAAGTGGCCAAAGCCTTCTAACTTGTTGCCCGGTTGGGCATAGAAGCGCTCTTCGTGAACCCCAGCGCCTCTGCCCGCCGCCGCCCCAATAGCGTCGTGCCCCGCGAGCCAGTACCGACGGCTTCACGGGTGCGGCTGAGAGCAAAGGTTTGGCCATAGTATTTGGCCACGGTGGCCAGACAGGCGGCCCCACAGTCTTCTTCGCTGTGTTGCAGGACGGTTGGGTATCTCAAGCTAGATGGCTGCTACAAGTCAAGCGAATCCTGATTGGATAATCTCTAAAAAGATGGAGAACTCGTTAAATTAAAATGGTTGTATCACTCACGATTTCCGGGCGATCGCACCCATGAGCCAAGCCACTTCACCCAACACTAAATTGCTAACCTTTGAGGAGTATCTCGCTTATGACGATGGCACCGACACCCGGTATGAACTGGTAGATGGGGAGCTAGTCGAAATGCCACCCGAATCGGATCAGAACAATGATATCGCCAGAATGCTGCTGTTTGAGCTGGCTAAGCACCTCCCGGTTGCTCTTCTCGCTTGGGGAACTGAAATTGAGGTTGCAGGACGACAAGCAACCTGCCGCATTCCTGATTTATTGGTTCATACCGAAGCATCAAAGGCGGCATTAGCCGGTGCCTCCCGCGCCACGATCACCCGTGATATGCCGCCCCCGGCGCTGGTGATTGAAATTGTCAGTCCTGGTAAAACAAACCGCGACCGCGATTATCGCTACAAATACACCGAATATGCCGCCCGAGGCATCGCGGAATATTGGATTGTTGATCCAGAAATGCAACAGGTGACGGTGTGCCAGTGGGTGAATGGGCTGTATGAAAACCAGATTTTTGCTGGGAGTGAACCGATCCAGTCGGCGATCGTTCCCGGCATGGCCCTCACCCCAGCGACGCTTTTTGCCGGCCCGTATAACTATGAGATGGAGACTCAATACCTCCCATAGAATCTGAGGCGATCGCCAGCTATTGCAATGAGATCGTTTTTTAGGGG
>CAZBTL010000033.1:0-11205 GCA_964494755.1 uncultured bacterium
TACTAGTGGCGGATGCCATTTATGGTCTATCCGCTACCCTCGTTCTGATTACCGGGATTCTAAGGGTTATCTACTTTGGCAAAGGAACCGATTACTACCTCAGTAGTCCGGTGTTCTATACCAAGGTTGGCATCTTCATCCTGGTGAGCGTGCTGTCCCTTTACCCTACTTTTTCCTTTGTCTCCTGGGTTAAAGGGTTGCAGGATGGCAAACCTCCCACCCTGCAACCCCCGCAGATGCAGCGACTCTCTTGGTTGATTAAGGGAGAGTTGACCGGATTGGCCCTCATTCCTCTATTGGCGGCAATGCTGGCACGGGGAATTCGCCTCTTCTAACCAGTGGCAGGGCGCACCCTCCTGTCGGTAGAGTTAAAGGGCAAAAATTAGCCACTACAAACTTGCCATTCCTCACCTAAATGGTTCCACCTGTGCTCGATCGCCCCTACATCGCTAGACTACACTTGAAAATAATGCAGCGATGGGAGCGTCAGAACCGTGGTTCAAGCAGTTCCCCAACAGATGACCTTAGAGGAATTTCTGGACTGGTATCCGGATGGCTATGGTCGCTATGAATTGTGGAATGGGGTCGTCATTGAAATGCAACCGACTGGGACGCATGAGCAGGTAGGTGGGTTTCTCGCAGGTGAATTGTTCTTAGAAATCAAGCGGTTGCAATTGCCCTACATCATTCCTCGCCAGGCGATCGTCAAACCACTCGAGACCGATCAGTCGGGCTACAACCCTGACCTGATTGTCCTGGATCAGTTAGCGCTGCAGGAGGAGCCCCTCTGGAAAAAACGATCCACCATCACTAGAGGTGAATCGGTGCGGCTGGTCATTGAGGTGGTGAGTGGAAATTGGCGGGATGACTATGGCCACAAGTTTATTGATTACGAGGCCTTGCAAATTCCAGAATATTGGATTGTCGATTATCTGGGACTGGGCGGCAGACGGTACATCGGCACTCCTAAGCAGCCCACCTTTTCGGTGTATCAATTAGTTGATGGGGAGTATCAGGTGCAGCAGTTCCGAGGCGGCGATCGCATTGTGTCCGCCACCTTTCCAGAGTTGAGTCTGACCGCGGAGCAGGTATTCGCAGCAGGACTGTAGCCGCCCATTCATGATTCTAATTCCTCTGGCTTATAACGGTTCTCATCATTATGAGATACAGGAAGGATGCTGAAACCCGGTCAGAACATGGGTTTCAATGCTCTTGTACGTCTGCAATCTGCTATATCACTGTGAAAAATGCTGTAAATTCGCCTTAGAGTAGTCCATGAAAATAATTATCCATCGGTCAGCAACTCTAGCCCTCATCCCCCATCCCCTTCTCCCATTTTGGGAGAAGGGGAGCCGGACCATCTCAAAGTCCCTCTCCCGCTCTGGGAGAGGGATTTAGGGTGAGGGCACCCATGGGATGTTTTATGAGTTGGACTACCCTTAGCTGGTTAAGGCTTCCTGGGGGAAAGCAGTTGCTTGCGCAGAATCCTGCGCTGATTGGTGTTGAGATCGATGGCCGTAGTACATCAGTGGAATGACAAATCGGGCCAGGGCCGAAGAGGTGAGCATGCCACCCAACAAAGACCAGGCTAGCCCGGACCAGACCGGATCGTTGAGAATGGAAAGGGTGCCCAGCATGGTGGTAACACTGGTGAGCAAAATAGGGCGAAACCGCACCGCTCCGGCTGTGACGAGATCGCCTTCATCAACCCGCAATTCATGGATATGCCCCATCACCCGACTGGTCAGGGTGACACTTTCGGCCGGCTCAACGGTTCCCGCTAAAGTTCGGGATGATGCAACATTTTGCTGACGGGCAACCACCGTCTTAACGGGAACAGCAACTACCGAAACGTCGGTTGCTGCGGACTCCATGGTGTGGATAACGAAAGCAAAGGTCGCATCTGTCATGCTGCGCCAATGCTGGCATCTGGAAAAAAGGATCTGTCGCTGTCTCTCACTATCCCCAACGGCTCCCGGACTGGTTGGAAACGTGTCACCATTGAGGCACTATGAGGCACGAGCAATTGGGGCAGTGACTTCACCCATGTCAGACCCAGCCAACCCACCCATCCCGATTCCCTGGCATGTCCAGGATGTTGGGACGATCCTGGCGCAATTTGAGACCTCGGCGAAAACTGGTCTGTCCGACCAGTCGGCTCAGCTCAACCTGCAGAAATACGGTGCCAATGTGCAGCCGGAAGCGGTTTCCCGTTCTCGCTTGGCCATTTTTCTGGCCCAGTTTACCTCCGTACCGGTGGCGCTGCTGAGCGTTGCCGCTGGAGTTTCCGTCCTCACCAGCGGTCAGGCCGATGCCCTGGTGATTATGGCTGTGGTGTTGATCAATGCGGCGATCGGCTTCACCACTGAAACCCAATCGGATCGGATCATTCAGTCCCTCAAACAACTGGCCAGTCCCCTTGTCTGGGTGATGCGGAACGGCAGCCTGCGCCAGATCAACGTCCAGGAGGTAGTTCCCGGCGACCTGCTGGTGTTGCGGCCAGGAACCGATGTGGCGGCAGATGCCAGGGTAATTGAAGCCAGACATTTGAGTGTGGATGAGTCCGCCCTGACGGGGGAAAGTTTGCCGGTTACGAAAACCGTGGCGACCCTCATCGATCCGCAGTTGCCCCTCGGCGATCGCAGCAATATGGTTTATGCCGGCACCCTGGTCACAGGCGGCCAGGGACTGGCGGTGGTGGTGGCGACCAGTCGCCTGACTGAACTGGGCACCATCCAAACCCTGGTGGGACAGGCGGCGACGCCTGAAACGCCCATGCAACGGCAACTGGATCAGGCTGGCAGTCAGTTGGTGCTGCTTTCCAGTCTGGTCTGCGCGGTGGTGTTTGCGATCGGCCTGGTGCGGGGCTACGGGTTGACGGAGATGCTAAAAACCTCGGTGGCCCTGGCGGTGGCAGCGGTGCCGGAAGGGTTGCCAGCAGTGGCCACCACCACTCTGGCTTTAGGCATTCGGGCCATGCGCCAGCACAAGGTGCTGATCCGGCAGTTGGATGCGGTGGAAACCCTGGGTTCGGTGCAGGCCCTCTGTCTTGACAAAACTGGCACCCTGACCACCAATCAGATGGCGGTGGCGGAATTGCAAATCGATGATCGTCGTCTGCGGGTGCAGGAGGGTCGATTGCTGGACGGCGAAACGGTGCTGCAGCCCACTGCCAGCGACGCCTGGTACAGACTGTTGCAAGTGGTGGCCCTCTGCAATGAAAGCCTGGTTGATGACTGGCAGTCCGAACCCGTCCTGATGGGTTCCTCCACTGAAAATGCTCTGCTGCAACTGGCGATCGCCGCAGGGCTGGATATTCCCCTGCTGCGACAAACCTTTCCCCTAGAGCAGGTGCAACACCGTTCCGAGGCCCAAAACTTCATGTTGACCCGGCACCGACAGGGGCAGGACAAATCCTTCCTGGCGGTCAAGGGCAATCCCACTGAGGTGCTGGCCCTGTGCTCCTGGTATCTGGAAGCGGAACGGGTAACGCCCCTGACTCCCAACAAACGGCATGCGATCGCCGCCGACAACGATCGCATGGCCAGCAACGGCTTGCGGGTACTTGGCGTGGCCTACGGGCACACCACCGATGCAACCACAGAAAATCGGGATCATCTGGTCTGGCTGGGCCTGGTGGGACTGGCGGATCCCCTGCGCAAAGGGGTAAAGGAGGTGATCGAGCTGTTCCATCAGGCTGGAATTGCCACCATTATGATTACCGGTGATCAGCGCCCCACTGCCTACGCCATCGGCCAAGCACTGAATCTGGGGGCCGGGTCAGACCTGCAAATTCTGGATTCGACCGATCTGACTAGCCTGGAACCGGAACAGGTCAGCGCCCTTTGCGATCGGGTGCAGGTGTTTTCTCGCATCAGTCCCGCCAATAAGTTACAGGTGGTGCAGGCGTTGCAGCGGGCCGGGAAGGTGGTAGCCATGACCGGCGATGGGGTGAATGATGCACCGGCCCTGAAAGCGGCCGACGTGGGAATCGCCATGGGGCATAGCGGCACCGATGTGGCGCGGGAAGTGGCGGATGTGGTGCTGGAGGAGGACAATTTGGAGACACTGGCGATCGCCCTCAGTCAGGGCCGCACCATTTACAGCAACATCCAGAAATCGGTGCATTTTCTCCTGGCCACCAACCTGAGCGAAATTCTGGTCATGCTGGCCGCTATCAGTCTGGGCCTGGGCCAACCGCTGAACGCCTTGCAACTGCTCTGGCTCAATCTGGTCACCGATATCTTTCCGGGCTTGGCCCTGGCCCTGGAACCGCCGGAAGCGGATGTGCTGCATCGGCCACCCCGCAGCCCCAGCGAACCGATTGTTCCCCCAGCCGACCTGCAGCGCATTGCCCTGGAAGCCGTGGTTCTCTCCCTCAGTGCCCTGGCCGCTTACGGCTACGCCATCGGCAATTACGGCATCGGCCCCCAGGCCAGCACCATTGGTTTCATGAGCCTGACCCTGGCCCAATTGCTCCATGCCATCAGTTGTCGATCCAGAACCCGCTGTCTATTTAGCCCCCAACCGCTACCGCCCAACCGCTATCTGGCGATCGCCCTGTCGGCCTCGATTGGGCTGCAACTGCTGTCAGCGATCGTTCCCGGTCTGCGACAATTGCTCCACATAGCCCCCCTCAATTGGATGGATACGGTTGTAATTAGCAGCAGTGCGCTGTTGCCCTTGTTAATTAACGATGCCAGCAAAGGGAAATAGGCTGCGATGACCTGGAACCACCCCCTGAAACGCCTGCTTAGCTGGCTCAACCCGTTTCTGGACAGCCGCCTATGGGCCTTGATCCGCAAAGAACTGAACCAGATTCTCCGCAGTAAACAACTCCTGGTTTTACTCACCATCCCGCCCACGGTGCAATTGTTGCTGTACGGCTTTGCCCTCAATCCGGAGGTGCACCACCTCAAACTGGGCGTGGTGGATTACGCCAACGTGCCCGCCAGTCGGGAACTGGTGTCTGCCCTGACCGAAAATCGAATTTTTGAGGTGGCGGACTATCCCAGCAGTGAAACCGATCTGGCCACGCAGGTAAAAGAGGGACATCTGACAGCGGGGTTGATCATTCCACCGGACTTCCGCCAACAACTGGCTAGCGGCAAAACGGCTGAAATCCAGTTCCTGATTGATGGCGTCGATGCCAACACCGCCGGGATCGCCAGTGGCTATCTGTCGCAAATGGTGCGGCAATACGGTCGGCGCTTATCCGCCCCAGTCGTGCCGCCGCCGGTCACGGCCCAGGTGGTTTTCCTCTACAATCCCGGTCTGACCAGTAGCTGGTTCTTCGTGCCCGGTGTGATGGGCCTGGTCCTGACCATTATTGGCACCCTGGTTTCAGCGGTCACCGTGGTGCGTGAGAAGGATACCGGCACCCTGGAACAGTTGCTGATGACCCCGGCTGCCGCCTGGGAAATTCTGCTGGCCAAGATTGTGCCCCTGTTTGTCCTGCTGATGGGGGATGTGTTATTGGCTCTGACCCTGGGGCGGCTGGTGTTTGGTCTGCCGTTTCGAGGTAATTTTCTGCTGTTTATAGCCTTGTCAGGTCTCTATGTCTTTGTCGGCATTGGCATTGGCATCATGCTGGCCACCATCTCCCGATCGCAACAACAGGTGGTCCTGACCGCCTTTTTCATCAACCTGCCGCTGGTGCAAACCTCCGGCGCCATTGCTCCAATTGAGACCATGCCGGTCTTTTTCCAGATCCTTTCGTTGGCCAATCCGCTGCGCCACTACATTGCCATCGTGCGGGGCATTCTGCTCAAAGGCGTGGGTCTGGGTGTACTTTGGCCCCATGCCCTAGCCCTGGGGGCGATCGCCCTGGCCTTGATGACCGTCAGCATCCATCAGTTCCGCCGCCAGATCAGCTAGGCGTCCTTCCCACTAGAGTCCCTGGCCGTGCAGACTGGCTCACTCAGCGACTTGAACCCAGCCAACCACGGAGTCAGATTGCAACTGCAGTTGCAGCCAGATCCCGTAGGATTGCGATCACCATCCCTGCCCGCGATCGATTTATCAGTAGTGTTTTAGGGAAAACCGACAGCCTAGCAAACGCTGTCAATAGTGCAGACTGAGAACCAATTTCAATAGGGCAACCAAACCCAGTTTGTAGAAAATAAAACCTGATTTTTATCCCTCCAATCCACCATTCAGATGATAGACAGTCACATTATTTTTACTCAAGATTTTGCTGTTAAATAGAACAGAATTACTGTTTCAACCGCAGATAATTTTGCTCCTTCAATCAACCGGGAAGCCCAGCCCTTAGGGGGTAAGACCCCGTATTTACAGCCACTTTACAGCATTGTCCAGCATCGAAAAAGATCCTTGTAAAGATCTGAAAAAGTCAAACCGTCAATTTTTTCAAACCAGAGCAACGACCACTCAGTCGAAACCAAACTTTTGAGAGAAACACAGAAAATATGCCGTTCTTTAAAGAAGAAACTTAATCTTTGATTTTTTTCCTGATCCATCCTGTGAATTCCTGTATCTGGGTATAGACACCTTGATAGGAATATTGATGGCTATGTGGTCTACACTTACTCCCCTCCTGGCTGGCGCCGTCTCATTGCTAGTCTTCACCAGTGCCACGATCAATCAGGTCAATGTTGCTGCAGATCAGGTCGCCCGTCCATCTACAACCCTGCAACAGGCCGTTCAGAACCCCGATCTGCTAGCTTACCGGGGCAGCGGTCGGCGTGAAGTCTTCGAAGTAGCCTGAATGGTTCAGATTGGGAGTGAGTGAGCTGTCAGCCGCCGCCGATTCACCCAGCTACGTTTCCATAGCCCCTCCCAAAAGCGCCTTTGCAACGGCCTATTCAAGACCGAGTGAAGAGTAACCAGACTCCAATCAGGGCAACGCAAACCCCCAGAATCGATCGCAGACTGATTTTGTCTCCCATGGCAGCCGCAATGGGAATCACAAACAGCGGACTGGTTGCACTCAGGGATTGGGCAATACCCGCCGGTGCATATTTTAGCGAGGTCTGTTGCAACCAGATAGCCAGATAGGTGCTGGCGAAGGCGGTTCCGGCGACGGTCATGAGTAGTCGGCGATCGGCCAACCGTTGCAGTTGTCGCCAGGACTGGCTCCGCATGGCGACCCAAATCAACAGGACCAGACAGCCAGCTACTAGACGGATCAGGCTGCTCCACAGCGGATCAATGGTAGTTCCAGCCAGCGCCGCCCTGGACAGGACGGCTCCACTCGCCTGGGCTAGAGCCGCCAGCAGGCCATACATTAAGCCTCGCATGACCTGTGGGTAAGGATGGGGCGACTCGGGGGCCCGTTCCGCCACCACCCAGGTGACTCCGGCAACGGTCAACAGAATGCCCAGCCAGGCGCCCGGCGTCAATTGCTCCTGCAACCAGACCCCGGCCAGGATGGCTGCCAGGGGCGGAGCCAGGGACTCCAGCACCAGGGTACGGCGGGGGCCCAGTGTATTCAGGGCTTTGAAGTAGACCGTGTCGCCCAATCCGATACCGATCGCGCCGCTGAGGGCCAGCAACCCCACTGGATAAACCCCAATGGCGGGCATCAGGTTGCCGGTCAGCAGCAGGGTCAGCAGCATCAAGGCGATCGCCACCAGACCTTTGACCAAATTCAACATCACTGGGGCAATCTGTCGCCCGACTCCGGTGTAAACCACCGAGGCGATCGCCCAGATAAAGGCCGCTGCGAGAGCCGCCAGTTCACCCCGAAAGTCTTGTAGCCAGGGAATTGATGCCATAAGGTCCTAGTGCAGCGTCAACTCTAGAAATTAGGGTTTGTAGTCAGCGCTTCAGCGCTAAAGCGCCGACTACGAGCCAATGGGTTCACCTTAAAATTAGGGTTTGACAGAACACTAGTTCAGAAAATGTTCCGCCTTACATTGTTAGCCGGACAGCCAATCGGTGCAGCCTCATCACGATTGGCTAGCCGCTAACTGATCCAACCACAGCGCCATTTGATGCGGCGGCACCAGGGTATTGGCGCACAGGATGCCGGAGGCGGCTACTGCTGGAACGCCAATTCCCGGTAAGGTGCTGTCTCCCACCCGATAGAGGCCCCGAATCGGTGTGTGCGGGCCCGGAAACATCCCTTGCCTGGCGGCGATCGCTGGACCATAGGTTCCCTGATGGCGGCGCAGGTAATGGGCATGGGTCAGGGGCGTGCCAATTTGTTGCAGCACGATGCGTTGTCGCAGGTCAGGAATGATGCGCTCCAGAGCCCGGAACAGGGGTTGGGCCCGCTCCTGTTTACGCAGCGGATAATCCGCATCCCGCCGCCAGCCAGCCGCAGGCTCCAGGGTATAGGCATGGATGACATGGTGACCAGTTGGGGCCAGACTGGCATCCCAAACCGAGGGAATGGAGATCATACAGGTGTTACCGGGAGCAGTCAGATCCACCTGACCGTCATGCAGCACCACATGGTGGCCGGTTAATCCCTCCAGTCCATCGGCCCGAATCCCCAGGTGGAGATGCATAAAACTATCGATCGCCGGAGTGGCCATTGCCCGTTGCCGGTAACTAGAGGGCAAGTCCTGGGGCTTGAGCAATTTGCCATAGGTGTCCCAGAGGGTGGCATTGGAAATCACCACAGGTGCTGTCAATTGGCCCCCACCCCGCAGATACACGCCCCGCACCTGGCCCCCATCCAGCCAAATTTGCTCAATGTGCTTGCCCAGGTGGATCTGACCGCCCCACTTTTGCAGCCCTCTGACCAGGGCCTGGGCGATCGCCGGACTGCCTCCCAAAGGATAGTCAATCACCGAGTAGGAGCGTTCCCCCAGCATAAAGGCCATTTCTGGCGCAACCGTGCCTGCCGCTTTCAAGCCGGATAACAAAAAACACTCCAGATCCACCAACCGACGGACAAAGGGATCCGCCACATCCGCCATCAGATCCGCCACCGATCCTTGGATCGCCCGCAGGTGGGGCAGCAGTTGCAGGAGGGCCGTTCCATACCGCTGCAACAGCAACGGCAGCAACTGCCAATCGGCCCGCAAAGCTGGCACTGGAATCCGCCGCAAAGCCTGGTAAAGCGCCAGCAATCGCTTTTCTAAGCGCGCAAATTCAACTGCCCCTTGCGGCGTGATCCGGGCAATTTCGGCCCGATAGCACTGCCGGTCACCGTAAATGGGCAGGGTTGCCTCAGGCAGGTGATAGTGGCCCAACGGATCGTAGGCAATGGCTGGCACGGATTCCTCCAGGATATCCAGAACCTGTCGTAAGGGATTAAGGCCGTAGCGATCGCTGAGGCCGCAGAAAAAGGAAGGCCCCGTATCAAAGTGGAAACCCTGGCGAGAAAATCCGTGGGCCGCCCCGCCCGCAATAGAATGGCTTTCGCAGACAACCACCCGCCGACCATAGCGAGCCAACAGAGCGCCAGCCACCAGCCCCCCGATGCCACTGCCAATCACAATTACATCTGCATCCCAATCCGATGGCATGTAACGCCCAACTCCAAAACGCCCAACTTCAAAACGCCCAACTTCAAAAGGCCCAACTCCAAAACGCCCAGCTCTAAATCGTTGCACAGCCTGTTTTAGCAAAGAAACCTTACACTTCTTCAGGATATGTGACCTGCAGAGAGATTCGGAAAACAAGCTTAAGGAAGTTTCGGTTTTCCGGGCAGGCGCACCATACTGAACAAGATGTGATGTGCTCCCTTGGTTGATCAGCAGCTAGACATTGATAGTTGCCATCTGATCGATTAACAGTGCAGGAGTCGTTCAGAGACGAACAGTTTTGGAGAAATGTTCATGACACAGGCCAAATTCGGTGACACAGTCAAGGTGCACTACACAGGCAAATTAGATGATGGAACCGTTTTTGACTCGTCTATCCAGGGCGAACCGTTGGAGTTCACCATTGGATCAGGGTCGATTATTCCAGGCTTTGAGAAGGCCGTAGTGGGTATGGTTCCAGGAGACCAGAAAACAGAGGTCATTCCCACAGAGCAGGCCTATGGGCCCTATCAGGAAGAAATGGTTGTGATGGTTGAGCGCAATCAGATGCCAGCCGAAATGGAGCCCCAAATTGGTCAGCAACTTCAACTGCAGCACGAGTCTGGCCAGATCATCCCAGTGATTGTAACCGATGTGTCCGATGCCAGTGTGACCCTGGATGCCAATCACCCCTTAGCTGGTGAAGATCTCACCTTTGAGATTCAGTTGGTGGCGATTGTTTGACCGTGGCTTGACTGCCAAACTGGCTCATAAACTGATCCAATGTCCGCAGGTAGGCGACGCCCCCCACCTCACCCACGTCATGGTGATCGGCCCCCTCCACCAGATAAAGCTGCTTGGGTTGGGAACTGGCATGGAACAGTTCCCGGCTCATTTGGGAGGGAACTACGCTGTCCGCCGTGCCATGGACGTATAACACGGGCAGACGCAGCGATCGCACCTTGCCAATCGATTCAAATCGATGCTGCAGAATTAGGTCAATCGGAAATAGCCAGAACTGACCGACGTGATCCACCATGGCCCGCATGCGGGTGAAGGATCCCTGCACAATCAAGCCCGCCGCGTCGGGGTGGTGGGTGGCCAGTTCAATGGCGATCGCCCCTCCCAGAGAATGGCCGTATAACCAGATCTGGGCCGGCTGGATTTGCCGGGTCTGGGTCAGATAGGTCCAGGCCGCCGCCGCATCCTGATAGAGACTGGTTTCCGTCGGAAAGCCGCCCTGACTGAGGCCATACCCCCGATAGTCAATCAACAGCACAGAAAAGCCCAAGCGATGAAACCGTTCCGCCTGGCCCACATTTGCCCCAACGTTGACCCCGTTGCCATGTAGGTATAGCACCACTCCCCGTTCGGTTCCCCTGGCGGGAATCCACCAGGCATGCATCCGTTCAACTTTGTTCCCTACCTGGACTGGAATCCAGACATCCTGGTGGGGCAGGCCCAATTGTTCTGGTGTAGTTTCAATGGTTGACGAAGGGAAAAACATCAGCCGGTTCTGGGCCATCAGCAAAAAGCCGCAAATAGCCAGGTAGGCGATCGCGGCGATCGCACCCATCCCTGCCAGAGTCCTGAAGCCAATCGAAAGAAACTGCATCCCAGTTTGGTCGTGATATGGCAATAGTCGTCGCAATAGTTGATGTTAACAATCCCGGTACCGAACTAACACCTACCTGTAGCCTCAGGGTCCAACTGACCATCCACCAACATAACCATCCACCAACATAACCATCCACTAACATAACCATCC
>CAZBTL010000033.1:11305-23321 GCA_964494755.1 uncultured bacterium
ACCATCCACCAACATAACCATCCACCAACATAACCATCCACTAACATAACCATCCACCAACATGACCATGCACCAACAAAAGATGACCCGCGATCGGATCAGGAAGCACAACCAACTCTTTAAATTCTGACCGATAAACCTGGATTATTCACAAACCCGCCAATTATCGGCTGTCACTAAGGAACGACCCTGTGGCGCGACCACACCCATCCCCATCGACCGATCTGGGAACTCCCGGTGGATAGGTCAGTCAAAGGGTATGGCATTATCAAGAGTGGTCTACCGTTGCAGGGGAGAAGACTGTTGTGAAGCATTGGTTACCAGTAAGAATCGGCTCTTTGCTCAGCGGCATCATCCTACTTGAACCGGGCTCAGCCCTGGCCCAGACTCAGGCACCCCTTTGTCCGGCTCAGTTGGGGCCCGCGATCGCCCAGGTGATCAACCGTCCTGCGTTTAGGCGATCGCGCTGGGGCGTGGCGATCCAAACCCAAGCAGCCGCCCCTGCCAACCGCACCACCCTGTTTGCCCGCAATCCCACGACCCTGCTGATTCCCGCTTCCAACAACAAACTGTTCACCACCGCTGCCGCCCTGAAACAACTGGGAGCCAATTATCGATTTCGCACGGCGGTATATGGCAACACCCAGGCTGCCAACCTGGCTACGTTGAGAATTATTGGCCAGGGAGACCCCAGCCTGACCACTCGCCAACTCACCCTGCTGGCAGACCAACTGAAACAGAAGCAGGTACACCAGGTGGCCCAACTGATTGGGGATGACACCTTCTTTCGCGGTCCGGTCATCAACCCCAACTGGGATGCCGAGGATACCCTGGCTGGCTATGGTGCTCCGGTTAACAGCCTGATGCTGAACCAAAACGCCATCATGCTGACTCTATTTCCCCAGCGGGTCGGGCAGCCGCTACGGGTTCAGTGGGATGACCCTTTGGATGCCCAAACCTGGCGGATCAACAACCAATCGGTCACCGTTTCCGCCAGGGAATCAGAATTTATTGATGCTATTCGGGACTCCCAGCAATGGGTCGTCCGAATTAGCGGACAACTCCGGGCCGGTTCCGAATCGGAACCCGTGTCGGCCTCGATCCCCAACCCTGGCAACTATCTGGTGCAACGGTTCCGCACTGTCCTGGCCAATAGCGGCATTGCCGTCCAACAGTCCACCCTGGTCAGGCAAACCCCAGCTCCGGCGGGGGAAGTGGAGTTGGCTGTCGTCCAGTCTCCGCCCCTATCTGAATTACTGGTGGAGACCAACCGGGAAAGTAATAATATCTATGCCGAGTCTCTGCTGAAGTTGCTGGGCAGGCTGCAAACCCCGACGGCCCTGGATGCAACCACCAGTGGCATCACGGCAATAAAGACCGTCCTCACACCACTGGGCGTCAACCCCAATCAGTATGCCATGGTGGACGGCTCCGGCCTAGCCGATCGCAACCGGGCAACGGCGGAAGCACTGGTGCAAACTTTACAGGCCATGGGCATGGGCAGCGATGCTACTATTTTTCGGAACTCATTGCCAGTTGCCGGAGTTAACGGCACCCTAAAAAATCGCTTTCGCAACACCCCAGCCCAAGGCCGGTTATCGGCCAAAACTGGCACGATTTCTGGCGTAGTTGCCCTTTCAGGCTATCTCACCCCACCCAACTATCCCCCTCTGGTGTTCAGCATTCTGGTCAATGACGGCAACGCCTCAGCCAATACAATGCGAAGTGCGGTGGATGAAGTGGTGCTGCTATTGACCCGGTTGCGATCGTGCTAGGGAATAGGGAGGATGGGGAGATGGCGCTGGAACCTTACACCGGCTGTGATGGGTCTGGATTGGTTGGAGCGATGGCTAATTTGATGCTGACGGTGGTGCCCTCTGCGGCGGTGGATGTGATAGTTAGTTCACCACCGTGGGCATCCACAATGCGTTTTACAATCGCTAATCCTAGTCCTGTTCCAGTTGTCTTTGTGGTGTAAAAGGGTCGGGTAAGTTTGGGCAGGATGTCTGGCGGAATTGGAGGGCCGCCATTCTGCACCCGAATAGTAACCTGATGCAGTTGGAAATCTGGATGAATCTGCCAGGTAACAGTCTCACCTTCTGCGATCGCTTCACAGGCATTGTCGATCAAATTAATAAACACCTGCTTCAGCTTGTCCCGATCTCCCAACACAGTGACCGATTGGCTGGCCGGAATAAACTCGACACGACGACTCAAGGCCGACGGCATGGTGCGGATGGCTTCCAACATTTCAGCCATCCAGGCATTCAGCTCTAATTCCGATGTTTGCAGAGCCTGGGGTTTGGCATACAGCAAGATTTCCTTGAGCAGATTGCGAATCCGTTCCGCTTCCTCCAGCGATAGGTTTAGGCGTTCCTGAATGGATGCAGGCAGATCCATGCGTCGGATAGCATTCAGGCCCATCAGCACGGTGGTCAATGGGTTCCGCAGTTCATGCACGATCATGGCTGCTAATTCCCCCACTTCCGCCAGGGCAGCGATCGCCTTTAATCGCTCCTGTTCAGCCTGCTTCCGTTCCGTAATGTCTTCAGCAATTCCGGCTATGCGATAAATGGCTCCAGTTGCATCCCGAATTGGAAAGGCCTGATCGCGAATAATCCGAACTGACCCATCGGGCCGTATAACCCGATATTCCTCTTCAAAATTGCCTTCCTGATCCTGATAGAACGCCGTCCGCACCCGTGTCTGATCATCTGGATGAATGGCTTGCCACCAAACGGCTGGATTGTTGTACCAGACTTCACAGGATTGTCCCCAAACACCCTCAAACGCTGGACTGAGGTAGAGGGGCTGACCCTCCTGGGAATACATCCAGACCACCTGGTGCATGTTTTCCGCCAATTGCCGGAATTTTTCCTCACTCTGACGGAGGGCTTCTTCTGCCTGTTTGCGTTCCGTCACATCTCGGGCGATCGCCAGCACCACTTGCCGTCCCCCCCATTCCACCGCCCCACTGCGCACCTCGACCGGAAAAGTGGAGCCATCCTTGCGTTGGTGAATGCCATCCACGATCACAATCTCTCCAGCAGCCATTCGTTCCCAGGCAGCCGCAAACCCACCGTCAGGTAGTTGTTTTTGCACATCCGGCGCCGCTAGCGTCAATAATTCCTCATGGCTGTAGCCCAGGTTTTCCAACGCGCGCGGATTGGCATCGAGAAACTGGCCCGAAGGTTCGAGCACAAAGATGGCATCAACCGATTGTTCCACCAGGGCTCGGAAGCGGGACTCACTCTCCCTCAATGCCCGTTCGACCTCTTGCCGTTCCTGAATTTCGGCTTGCAGTTGCTGATTCATCTGCTGCAACTGCTGATTCACACGTTGCTGCAATTGATATAGATCGTAATTGTCGATGGCAGTGGCGGCCCGGTCAGCAAAAATCTGCACCAGCCGCACTTCTTCCTCCTGAAAGTGACGGGGGGAATGGTTAAACGAACAAATAGTGCCAATCACGTTTCCTTCAGGGGTGCGCAGGGGAACGCCCAAATAGGCTTGATAGCCCTCTGGTGCTTCGCCATAATCTCGACAGACGGTTGCATCCTCAACGACCAAACAGTTGCCTGTTTTCACCACGGTTCCGGTCAGGCTGCCGTGAAGGGAATAAACCTGATCGGCGGCATCGCCCAGATCGATGGAACTGGCCAGAATCCGTTCAGCATTCCCCTTGCAAAAGGTAACGACCGACCAGTCCACCCCTGTGAGTTCACTCACCCCCATTGCAATTTCCTGGAGATAAGGCTTGAGTTCCCCCGTCCGATAACTCAGGCCAGATAGTACCTCCAGGGCCCGTTGCTGTGGACGTTTGGCAATCTCTGTCACCGCTATCCTCTCATCTTTCTGGCTGGATGTGTCTGGACCTGAATAGTGATGAAAAAAGTATACTCCCCTGGGTCAGCCCTCGCTGACGAATTAACCTGGGAGCTATCCCCTCAGCAACTTCTCATCTAGTCTTCAACCACTGATTGGCTTTCAGGTGGATACTCCAGATAGCGGTAAACTCACCACTCGAGATTCTCTACAACGGAGTAATTTCAACTATGGCTACCCTCACGGCAGAATCCAAGCGATTGCAAGAAGCTCTGACTCACCAGGTCCACTGGCGCCGGTGGGGGCCCTATTTGAGCGATCGCCAGTGGGGCACTGTACGAGAAGATTACAGTCCCGATGGTCAAGCCTGGGATTACTTCAGCCACGATCAGGCGCGATCGCGGGCCTATCGCTGGGGCGAAGATGGCTTGCTAGGGATTTCCGACAACCACCAGCGACTCTGTTTTGCGATCGCCCTCTGGAACGGTGCCGATCCCATCCTGAAGGAACGACTCTTTGGCCTTACAGGGCGTGAGGGAAACCACGGGGAAGACGTCAAAGAATACTACTTTTACCTGGACAACACTCCCACCCATGCCTACATGAAAGCCCTGTATAAATATCCTCAGCAGGCCTTTCCCTATGCCCAACTGGTGGAAGAAAATCGCCGTCGCAACCGACGAGAGCCGGAATTTGAATTACTGGACACCGGGATTTTTGAGCAAAACCGTTACTTCGATGTCTGGGTCGAGTATGCCAAACAATCCGCCGAAGAGATGTTGATTCAAATTACCGTGGTCAACCGGGGCCCGGAAACCCAAACGCTGCATGTGTTGCCCACCCTCTGGTTTCGCAATACCTGGAGCTGGAATGGCGATACTAAAAAGCCCGTATTGCAGGCCAGGCCAGCAGCGGGAATGAATGTTATTGAAGCGGTTCATCCTGACCTGGGCAAGCGCTGGCTGTATGGTCAAGCAGAAGGCAGCAGCAGCCCTACGCCCCTGCTGTTTACCGAAAATGAAACCAATCACCAGCGGATTTTTGGTACGGCCAATCCCTCCGCCTATGTCAAGGACGGGATTAACGACTACGTGGTTCTGGGCCACAAAGCGGCAGTCAATCCAGATCAGGTAGGCACCAAAGCGGCCATTCATTACGTCTTGACGATGGGGGCGGGAGAAAGCCAAACCATTCGAATCCGCTTCGGTGATCAAGCCTTCACCGATGGCAGTGCATTCGGTCAGTCCCAAAATTTTTCCCCAGACCTGCCCCAACTCCTCTTTGGGGCTGACTTTGATCGCATCCTGCAAACCCGCCAACAGGAAGCTGACGACTTTTATCACCAGATCACCCCCTTCCCCCTGGATGGCGATCGCCAAATGGTTCAGCGTCAGGCATTTGCTGGTCTGCTGTGGAGCAAGCAGTACTACCATTACATTGTGGAAGACTGGCTTAAAGGGGATGAAACAACACCGCCATCGCCGGAACGAAAACGTAGTCGCAACCATGAGTGGTTTCATCTCTACACTGATGACATTCTCTCCATGCCCGATAAGTGGGAATATCCCTGGTTTGCCGCCTGGGATCTGGCCTTCCACTGCGTTCCCTTGGCCCTGATTGATCCCGACTTTGCCAAATATCAGTTGGACGTCTTGACGCGGGAATGGTACATGCACCCCAATGGACAGCTTCCCGCCTACGAATGGGCCTTTGGCGATGTCAATCCGCCGGTGCATGCCTGGGCCACCTGGCGGGTCTATAAGATTGAACAGAAGATGCACGGCAAGGCCGACCGGCAGTTCCTGGAGCGGGTGTTCCAAAAACTGATGCTCAACTTTACCTGGTGGGTCAACCGCAAGGATGTGGAAGGCAACAACGTATTTCAGGGGGGCTTCCTGGGCCTGGATAACATTGGTGTGTTCGATCGCAGTGCGGCGCTGCCAACGGGTGGACATATTGACCAATCCGATGGCACCAGTTGGATGGGCATGTATTGCCTCAACCTACTGGCGATCGCCCTGGAACTGGCCAAGACCAACCCGGTTTACGAAGACATTGCCACCAAGTTTTTTGAACATTACCTCTACATTGCCAATGCCATGAACCACATTGGTGACAGGGAAGCTTCCCTGTGGAACGAAGCGGATGGCTTTTATTACGACGTCCTGCATTTGCCCGACGATCGCCAAATTGAACTCAAAGTGCGATCGATGGTGGGCCTGATTCCCCTGTTTGCGGTTGAAACCTTGGAGCCGGAAACCCTGAACCAGTTGCCCAACTTCAAAAAACGACTGGAGTGGTTTATCCAAAACCGGCCCGATTTGCGCCAGAACGTAGCCTGTATGGTGACCCCAGGGATGGGAGCCCGCCGCCTACTGGCGATCGTCTCGCGGGATAAACTCAGACGCATTCTGGAAAAAATGCTGAATCAGTCCGAGTTTCTCAGTCCCTATGGCATTCGCGCCGTTTCTCGCTACCATGCGGAGCATCCCTATCAGTTCTATGCCAATGGCAGCGAATTTCGCGTCGATTACGAACCGGCTGAATCCAGCAGCGGCCTGTTCGGTGGCAATTCCAACTGGCGTGGGCCGGTCTGGATGCCGGTGAATTTTCTGTTGATCGAAGCGTTGCAAAAGTTCCATTACTACCTGGGTGATGAGTTCAAAGTGGAGTGCCCCACCGGCTCAGGACAGATGCGAACCCTCTGGGAAGTGGCGGCGGAACTGTCGCAGCGACTGGTCAGCATTTTTCTGCCAACTCCCACCGGGCAACGGCCAGTCTATGGCGCAACGGAGAAGTTTCAGACCGATCCGGACTGGCGGAATTTGCTTCTGTTCTATGAATATTTCCACGGCGATAATGGTGCTGGGATTGGCGCCAGCCATCAAACCGGCTGGACAGGATTGGTGGCGAAACTGATCCAGCAATTTGCCGAATATGACGCCCAGCACAAGAGCCCCGAATTAGTCAACCGATCAGCCAATCCCAGGGACGAGCAGGCTGACCGATCCGTTGTCCTGACTTAGACCGCGCGGGCTGGTCTCATGAAACGCTAGCGCCCAACTCAGGAAAAACTCATTTTCCCAGCCTATGTTGACTACAGTAGAAGATGTTACCCTGCTCACCTCAGGAGTCAACCGATGACACCTCACATTCTCCTGGTGGAAGACGAAATTAAATTGGCTCGGTTCGTCGAACTGGAACTGGGCAGTGAAGGCTATCGGGTTAGTGTGGCCCATGATGGCATGTCAGGGCTCAGTCTGGCTCGAGAGTCTGAACCGGATTTAGCAATTTTGGATTGGATGCTGCCAGGGTTAACGGGAGTGGAACTGTGTCGTCGCCTCCGGGCAACCGGCAGTAAAATTCCGGTTATTTTGCTGACAGCTCGGGATGAGGTGGGCGATCGCGTCACGGGCCTGGATGCCGGAGCGGATGACTATGTGGTCAAACCCTTCAGCATTGAAGAACTGCTGGCCAGAATTCGAGCCCACCTGCGCCGCACCCAGGAACCGAACGAGGATATCTTGCAGTTCGAGGATTTAAGTTTGAACCGTCGAACCCGTGAAGTGTTTCGCGGCCAGCGGGCGATCGAGTTAACGGCCAAAGAATTTGATTTATTAGAATATCTACTCACCCATCCCCGTCAGGTCTTCACCAGAGATCAGATCCTGGAAAACGTTTGGGGATATGACTTCATGGGTGATTCCAATATCATTGAAGTCTACGTTCGCTACTTGCGGTTAAAGCTGGAAGAGAAAGGCGAATCCCGCTTGATTCAAACCGTGCGGGGTGTTGGCTATGCCTTGAGGGAGCAATAACATGCCGGGATTTTCCAGGTTCGTGGAACCACAGATGGCACTATAGCAATCCTAAATGACTTGTGAACGACTGAAGGGTGAGAGGGCTTTGTGAGAAGGATTGCCTGCGGAAACCTTTCACAATCCTGGTCGGCTCGCTATAGCATAATTGAGATCTTGCACCGCTCGCAACAACCCGCCCTGCAATGAATTGCGGGCTAACAGAACTAAGTCCGTTTAAACGGACTGACGATCCACAACTTGGGTTTTCCAGTCTACTTCAGTGGACTTGCCTCTATTAGCCCAAACTTTTAGTTCAGGGCGGGGCAAGCCTATCGTCAGAAATGCTGGAAATGCGTCTTCTTGAGAATGGTGCAAGATCTGAGATAACCAAAATACCAATTACAAAAAGCCAGAGATAAGAAATAGGAGCATTCCCTTGAAGTCTCATCTCTGGCGTCCAACTTTGAATTTGGCGTTGCTGATTCCGGGTATGAATCAGAAGTTATATGAATTGAAACTGCGTTCCAATTCATATTGCTATTCAGCACCACCTTGAATTTCGATGTGCCTTTTACTTCACCTCATTGGCTGCAAAGGTGGTTACTTTGCCAGCTTTTACAGCGACGACGACATCATAGGTGGAACAGTAGGAAAAAGTGACGTTGTTGGCTTTGTTGTAAAGGTTAACCACCATCCCCGCCCCGCCTGGCTGAATACCAATCGGTTCCAAGTCTCCATAGAAGAAGCGACGCAATTGATCACCACTGCCAATCTGACCTTTGCTCTTAGTAATCAGGGCAATTTTCTCTTGCACAGTTGGTCCAGACTGTTTGGCTTCAGCAGCGGTAGCAGCTCCAACCAGGGTAGGTTGGAGCACCTTGAGGGAGGCGTCTCCAACCGTAACCAGACTCACCATTGCCATACCAGTCAGCAAAGACGCTAATTTCATGGGTTACTCCTGACTCAATGTTGAAAAATGACACAATTTCAGGTGAACCCAATCGGTTCACTGAGTAAAGCATCTCGGTCAAGCCTGAACCGTTTCTGAAGACTGGGCAGAGGTTTACTTAAGTTCAACCTGAGACGCCTTTCATCTGCAACTCAGCCGTTTCTCAGGTTGCGATCGCAGTCCGTCCTCGATTCAGAACCGATAAAGCAACTATTCTGGCAATTGGGTTGGCAACGTGATCTCAAATATGCTTCCCTCTCCCAAGGTCGATCGCACGGTAATACTGCCGCCCATCCCTTCCACCAGGGTTTTCACGATCGCCAAGCCTAACCCATGCCCTCCTGTTGACCGGGCTCGAGCTTCATCCACCCGATAGAAGCGTTCAAAAATACGCCCCTGGTCCTGGAGGGGAATACCAACCCCCCGATCTCTGACCTGGATGAGGGCCTGGTGATCAACCTGTTCCAGGACTAATTCGACCGACTGATCAGGCTCCGAATATTTCACCGCATTCACGATCAGATTAATGAGAACCTGCTTCAGACGATCCCGATCGACGATCGCGGCAATTTCCTCTGTCGCCTGCACCTGAATCAACCGATGACTAAACTTTTCCGTCATGCCCGCGACTTCAGCCAGCAGATCATTGAGCACAATCGATTCCAGATGAAACGGCATGTATCCACTATCGGCCCGTGCCAGGTCGAGTAAATCCTGCAGCAGGCGCACCGTCAGTTCCGTTTCTGAAATGGCGGTTGCCAACGCCTCTTGCTGGTAATCACTCAGGTTCGTGCTGCGGCGCAGTAGGCTTTGTAAATAGCCCAGCACAACGGTTAGAGGCGTGCGTAACTCGTGGGAGACATTGCTGACAAACTGCCGCTGTTGCTCCCAGGCATCCGACAACCGAGACAACATCAGGTTAAAGGTTTGGGCTAATTCCTTGACCTCACTGGGGGCATGACGCAGTTGTAACCTGGCCTTATTTAAATCTTCGGCAGAAATAGCGCCAGCCATCTGGTTCATATCCTGCAACGGTTGCAGCGATCGCCGAATCCGCAGAAAAATCAGAATCAGCATGGCTGCGATCGCTAGTAGACAAATTCCAATCAAACTGTTAATGGCATTGATGAACTGCCGCTGATCCTCCGTTACATCTTGGGCCAAATAAACCCTGCCCAGGTGTTTCCCTTCGACCATGACCAGGCTTTCACACAGCACCACATACCGGCCATGAATCGGATAAACCTGCGGCGTCCGAGGCATCTCGGCTAAAGACATCAGCTCAGCTCTCAGACTGGCCGACATATTCAAACTGGCTGACTGTGCCAGCAGTTGACCATTGGTTCCCTTGACCCAAATCATTAAGCCAGGTACAGCCACATTATTGATGGTTCGTTGTAAGCCGGTTGCGATCGGCAGCATTTCACTGTAAAGCTCGACATCACGGGGAAACCGAGTGGCAATGTAATCAATATTCTGGGTGTGGGTGGCAATCAGCACTTGCTGCATTTTCCAGCTTGTCCAAGCTGCAACGCCGCCCAAACCCACTGTAAACAAAACTGCTACTTCGACGGTCAGGCGAAACTGTAGAGAGGATGGATCAAGTTGCCTTCTCCAAATTGGGTCGATAGACCGCCAGAATTGACGCATCAGTTGCATTGAACAGTGATTCCCGGTTATGACTTAACTCCAGCCGATTCCAAGGTCTATCGATCAAACAATTACCCACAAGATCCTGAACCTACAATCGTCCTAAAAAGTTTGACCACCTAACTGCTGGCTGGAATAACAGGTTGCATCAGGCGCAAGGCCTTAGCCTAATGAAATATTCACCAAGCAACTATAGCGATCCGAGCAGGATGGTGAAAGGTTTCTGCAGGAAATCCTTCTTACAAAGCCCTTTCACCATCCAGTCGTTCACAAGTCATTTAGGATTGTTATATTGTATGGGGCTGTTAGTGGGGACAAACTGGGGCTGTATCTGTCAACACTGATTAGCCACAAGAAATCTTATTTGGATGATCTAGGATCTAGATTAAACAAAAATAGCAACAAAAGAGTGATTCAACCCTAACCAAAAGATTAGTTTTTGCTGAGAAATCAAACTGCCTAATATTTTACCCATTCATTCGCCAACTTACCTCTTAGCGTCCTTTCAGGTTTTCTTAAAATTACTCTCAGCTAAATCAAGTTTACTGCAATTCTCATAGCAATTGGGTCTGACTCAAACCATTAGCAAATCCTTCTGATGGAAAAAGCACTCCATCGATGAAATCTCAAATAATGCCAACCAGAATTGTATCCAGACTTAGATACCCACGGTCTTTGAATCACCGCGTTCGAGGACAAATTCACCTCTGGATTGCCATCCTGATCTTTGGTGCATCCAGTTCGGTCACGCGGAAACTGACCATGCTGGGGGCACAAAATTTTGTGGACGGTCGGAATCCGATTTCCCTGTGCAATGTTTTGTTTGTTGGCAACCTTTGTGCGCTCATGGTTTTGAGCCTCCTCCACTGGCAACGGTGGAATCGTTCAACCTTAAGGAAAATATCCCAGCGAGAGTGGTTCAGTCTCATCATAGTTGCACTTCTAGCTGGGGCACTTGCTCCCAGCCTGATTTTTCAAGCTTTGGCCCTGACCAGGGTGAACAATGTGATTTTAGTTGGGCGGTTAGAACCTCCTCTGACCCTGGCCTTATCCATCTGGCTTCTCAGGGAGCCGGTCAACCGTTGGGAAGTGATGGGTGCAATTGCAGCCTTTGTCGGTGTAGCTCTAACTATCCTACTGCCATCCAACATGAGCCCCATGGGTGGGTTTGGTGTAGGGAGTGGCGAATTACTGGCAGCGGCAGGTGCGATCGCCCTGGCCATTGCCGCCATCATGGGCAAACAACAGTTGTCCAAGGTTCCCCTGGGCATCTACACTGTGACCCGAACCGCACTGGGAACCCTTATCTTTTTTGTCATTGCCCTAGTCCTCTATGGTTCTGATCATTTTATGGACGCCTTTTCACCGTTCCTGTGGCAATGGATGTTGGTTTACGGTGTCATTATCGTGGTCTTAGGTCAGTCTTTCTGGATTATTGGCACCAGAGCCTCCAGCGTTTCTACGGCGGCAGTTATTGGCTCATTTACTCCGATCGCTGGCCTATTGGCAGCCTACTTAATTCTGGGGGAAACCCCAACCAGGGCCCAACTGATTGGGGGCAGCCTGATTCTGCTGGGAATTGGCCTGGGGCAAATTGGTATTCAGTCCCAACGCTCCTCAAAACCAGTCATGCCCAAGGTTGGCACGATTCAAGCAGAGCAGGAAATTGAAGCTGGCATTGGCTTCCAGGGAATGTGAGGCGATCGCTATGACCGCCGATTAACTCAGATCTTGCACCATTCTCAAGAAGACGTATTTCCAGCATTTCTGACGATATCCTTGCCCCGCCCTG
>CAZBTL010000034.1:0-23107 GCA_964494755.1 uncultured bacterium
TTACAACCAGGCTAGTGCAGCGTCAACTCTAGAAATTAGGGTTTGTAGTCAGCGCCTCAGCGCTAAAGCGCCGACTACGAGCCAATGGGTTCACCTTAAAATTAGGGTTTGACAGAACACTCAGGGACTGAGGACAATCAAGAAATGCCCTCTAGCAGCAGCCAGTCCGTTTAAACGGACTGACAACCCACAAATTGGGCCCTTCCAGTTCAGTGAACTTGCCGCTATTAGCCCGCACTTTTAGTATCTGGTTCTGATGGGCAAAGGGCCACGCCCGTGCCCATCTTTAGTCTGGTTCTGATGGGCACGCCAGCTTTGCCCATCCTACATACGCTGGACATATGTCTTATTGAGAATGGTGCAAGATCTGAGTGAACCTCATGCCTGGCTGGCTGGCTGAGATCCAGGGCAATCGCTGGTAATAGTACAATCGGGTAGTTAGGATGTCAGTTCATTCATAATCACAGTACCGGCTATGACCGCACAAACGTCCCAATCGATCTATGATTTCTCGGCCACTAGCCTGGAAGGTCAACCGATTTCCCTGAGCACATACAAGGATAAGGTGCTGCTGATTGTCAACACCGCCAGTCAGTGTGGCTTTACGCCGCAGTACCAGGGGTTACAGGCCCTGTATGACAAATATGCCAGCCAGGGATTGGTAGTGCTGGGCTTTCCCTGCAACCAGTTTGGCCAACAGGAACCTGGCAGTGATGCAGAGATCCAATCCTTTTGCCAGACTCGCTTTGGGGTTTCCTTTCCCCTGTTTCAAAAAATCGAAGTGAATGGCAGCAATGCCCATCCCCTCTACCAATATCTGACTAAAGCCGCACCAGGCATTTTGGGAACGGAAGCGATCAAATGGAACTTCACCAAGTTTCTGGTCGATCGCACCGGCAAAGTGGTGAAGCGCTATCCCTCTATGACCAAACCGGAAGACCTGGAAAAGGACATTCAGGCGCTTTTATAGAGGCAGGATTGGCAATCCAGTCATCTGTCTGTCTGATTTCTAGCGTTGCTGAGTTGAGGAATGAATTTCGGAAAATCATACCGCTATTCAGCAACGCCCTATCTTCGACCTCTGACCCGCTAATCTTTTCGGAGGAGCGGGGGTGAATCCCCATTCTGGCGGATTGACATCCCCGCCTTCTTGCTCAGGTTAGAAATCCACATTGACATTAGAGACTGATCAACGTAACCAGTCAGCGATGGATTTCCGACTAAGAGGGAATGACAACGGGACTTGCTTGTTTGCCAAGCCCTGAACTGACTGTTCACCCTTGCGGTTGATTAATCAGGTGCAGGCCGCATTCCTTCTTGCCCGCATCTTCCCACCACCAGCGACCTTCTCGCTCATGCTGATTGGGCAACACCGGCCGGGTGCAGGGTTCGCAACCAATACTGACAAATCCCCGTTCATGCAGGGGATTGTAAGGCACTTCGTAGGAACGGATATACATCCAGACATCCATTGATGACCAGTTGGCCAGCGGGTTGAACTTGATCAGGGAGCGATCGCCGCTGGAAAAGGCTGAATCCACCTGCACCACCGGCACAGATGCCCGAGTTGAGGGATTCTGGTCCTTGCGCTGGCCGGTAACCCAGGCATCCAGAGTCGCCAGTTTGCGACGCAGGGGAGCCACCTTGCGGATATCGCAGCATTCCTTATGGCCATCTTCGTAGAAGCTAAACAGCCCTTTTTCTCGCACCAGCGCTTCTACCTGGGCCGCATCCGGATACATAACATCAATTGAGATGCCGTAGTGCTTCCGAACCCGGTCAATAAACTGATAGGTCTCCGGATGCAGCCGTCCCGTATCCAAACTGAAGACCTGAATATCTGGCCGAATCCGGTGAGCCATATCAATCAGGACCACATCTTCGGCCCCGCTGAAGGAAATCGCAATGTTGTCAAACAAACTCAACGCACGCTCCAGAATCTTTTGCGGGCTTTGATTGGAAAGCTCGGTGTCCAGACCGGGAATATCCAGGTCAGTGGTAGGTTGCCCGGTAACTTGCGCCATGGAGGTTCTCCTAGAGTATGTTCTGCTTATAAAAATCGTCTCATTGCATTGGCTCGTTTGATCAGACAGGAGGAGATTCCAGATACTGACGATAACCAATTTGTTCTAGCCTAGCCTGTTTCTCCAGCACCATCTGGTTCAAGCCGTGCCGATAGTGCTGCACCTTGTCCAGCAAGCTGGCATCTGCGGTTGCCAAAATCTGAACTGCTAGCAGACCGGCATTGCGAGCATTGCCGATCGCCACCGTGGCGACCGGAATTCCGGCTGGCATCTGGACAATGGAATAGAGGGAGTCCACCCCCTGTAGGTGACGGCTGGCCACAGGAACGCCAACCACCGGCAACGGCGTCAAAGCGGCCACCATGCCAGGCAGGTGGGCAGCACCTCCGGCTCCGGCAATGATGACTTTCAGACCCCGCTGGTGAGCCTGTTTGGCATAGTCAACCATGCGTTCTGGGGTGCGGTGGGCTGAAACGATCGCCACTTCGCAGGCAACGCCAAATTCCTCGCAAACGGCGATCGCCTCTTTCATTGTGGGCAAATCGGAATCGCTGCCCATAATAATGCCGACTAGAGGTTGAGTCATGGGAATCGGGGGAGGAGGGGATTTGGAAGTAAGGGGAGAACAGGGATTAACGTGGGCCAGGGGAGGAAAAAACAGGGCTATTTTCCGTGTTGGCAGCATCGTCTTTATTCTTGCCTTGACCGCGGCCTTGAATTTACCCCTTGACCGATCTACCCACTACCATTGCAATGGTTAGGGGGATCTTCCCCAGTTAATCGTGCAACAGGTAGGGTAGCGTAATCGTGAACGGGAATGCAACGAGGCCAATGGGGCGGACGGCAATTCTGAATGCCCGCATTCCGGGTTACCGAGGCTTGCAGCGGGTGGTGATAGACAGGGGAGTCATTGCCCAAATTATCCCCATGGACAACACCGCTACGATCGCTCCTGATCACGTTTCCCAGGATTTGGCAGGGGATTGGCTCTCCCTGGGCGGGGTGGATCTGCAAATCAATGGGGCATTGGGGCTGGCCTTCCCCGACCTGTCGCTGCAGGACACTGACCAACTGGTTGCCATCTGTCAGTTCCTCTGGCAGCAGGGGGTGGATGGCTTCCTGCCCACCATTGTCACCACATCGGTGGAGAACATTCAACGATCTCTGGCCACCATCGCCGCCTTTATGGCCCAGCAGCCTCCCAGCGGCACTGCCGGTCAGGCGCAAGTCCTGGGGGTACATCTGGAAGGACCGTTCCTGAATCGGGAGAAACGGGGGGCTCACCCAGCAGAATTTCTCCTGCCGTTGACCCTGGAGAATGTGCAACAGGTGTTGGGGAAATTTGCCCCGGTGGTCAAGGTGATTACCCTAGCCCCGGAACTGGATGACACAGGTGAGGTAATTCCAGCCCTGCGATCGCTGGGCATCACCGTCAGTTTGGGACATTCCCTGGCCACCGCAGCCCAGGCCCAACAAGCTTTTCAGCAGGGGGCTTCCATGGTCACCCATGCCTTCAACGCCATGCCAGGACTGCACCATCGGGAACCGGGACTGCTGGGAGCAGCCCTGACCACTGACGGGGTGTACTGTGGCCTGATTGCCGATGGCCAACACATTGCCCCTATCATGGTGGAACTGCTGTTACGGGCCGGTCGAGGAGAACGGGGACTTTTTCTGGTCAGTGACGCCCTCTCTCCCCTGGGACTGCCGGATGGCGTGTACCCTTGGGATGCCCGCCAGATTGAAGTCCAGCAGGGGACTGCCCGCCTGCCCTGCGGCACCCTAGCGGGCACCACCCTGCCGCTCCTAGTGGGAGTACAAAATCTGGTGCGATGGGGTATCTGTAATGCGGCAACTGCCATTTCCCTGGCCACGGTTGCCCCCCGCCGGGCCATTGGGCTGCCAGAACATCTGCTGGGTCAACCGGCCCATCTGTTGCGTTGGCATCAACTGCCCACAGCAGAACTCACCTGGCAACGCCTGTAGGTTTAGTGGTCTGTCAAGCCTGTTTTGGCCGCAAAGCCTCCTCAAAACCCTGAGAAACTGGTGTCTGCAACGTTGAGCGATGCCTCAAGTCTATCCTGACGGCCTACCCGATCGCATCCTTCGCTGCAAGGCAGAGAGCGGTACCTGCATAGCCCCTGCCGTCGAGGCCCTCACCCGTTGGGGGAAAATTGGCAAACCATACGGATGGCTGGAATACCCCGGTGAAAAAGAAGAGTAAGTCTTTCACAGGGTTGTGCATTCCTACCATGAAACTCAAGTATTTCCTGTTGCTGCTCGGCTCCTTGTTTGTGGTTGATCTGGCCCCCATGCCAGCGGGGCAGGCCCAGGTGGTGATTGGCTCCCGTCCGGTTCAGCAAACCCGGTCCACCAGTGTCTATGACATCGCCAATCCAGCCGTTGTGACGGTTTATGCAGGTACGGAAATTGGGTCCGGCAGCATCGTTACCGCCGATGGTCTGGTGATTACCAACAACCATGTGGTTCGCGGAACGCCAACCGGATCGGTAGAAGTCAAGCTGGCCAACGGTAAGCGCTACGCCGGTCGGGTGATTGGCATCGATCACCGCAACGACCTGGCAATTATCCAACTCAAGACCAGCGATCGCCTGCCCACGATTCAGTTGGCCAACAGCAACAGTCTGCAGCCAGGGGAGCCGGTCTATGCGATCGGCAGTCCCTATGGCCGACCAGGCGTGATGACAACCGGAACCCTGGGCCAAATTCAACCCAATGGGGATTTGCAGTCCCGCGTCCGTCTGGAACCCGGTAACTCCGGCGGTCCTCTTTTGAATGCAAGGGGAGAAATGATCGGCGTCAACAAAGCCGTTTTGGAGACTGTGCAGGGAGTTAACACTGGCATCAGCTATGCAACAACAGCCCGGGTCGCCCGTCATTTTATTGAACAGTACCGTCCTGGCCGACTGCCCACTGCGATCGCACAAGCACCAACCGGCCAGACTGTTAGTCGAACCAGTAGCCATCCAGTCCCAATTGCCATCGCCGTCCCAACCCTAGGCAACGCCACCCAACCAGCACCACCCAGCCAGATTGCCAGGCAGACCCGCCCCAGCCCGACGCCCATCACCATTGTGGTGCCCCCACCAGACACCACCACTCGACCATCATCCAGAATACCCATTGCTCCCCGCACCCCCACCCTGCGCAGCTCCACTCCCGCAGCCAGCGCCAGCAGCAAACTGGGCATCCTGTTGGATATCCGCAACCTGATGGTGCAACAGGTCCAGACGGGGTCGCCCGCCGCGATCGCAGGACTGAAACCGGGCGATCGCCTGCTGGCTGTGGATGGCAATCCCCTGAGGCAATTTCGGGATCTGCAACTGTTCCTGACCCAACATCCCGATCAGGCCGTATTCACCATCAGTCGCAATGACCTGCCAACCCGTGTACGCATCAAGTTTTAGGCAGTCCTGAATCGACTTCAGCCGCTAAACCTATTCAGCCAAGCCTGTCAGATTCACCGACAGTGCTGGACGGCAAAATCAGAGCTGCAGCCCAACAAACAGCCGCCGCAGCGACCATTGCCGGACACGACAGATTTTCCTGACTCAAGCTGACAAACAAAAATGACAATTCAGGTTGATATTGACAATCTAAATTGTCAGCATTATCATAAACCCATGGAAACATTGCAGCAATTCGCCCAGGCTGAACCGAATTGGTCGCTGGAAGAATTGGTGCAGGTCGCGAATCAGCTACTGCCCCAATTTTTACCGGAAGAAAAGGCCCACACTCGGGTGCGGGAAGAGGTAACACCTCGTCTGGTGCGCCATTACACGGGTCAGGGGATGCTGGATGAACCGCTCAAAGAAGGGCGGGAAGCCCGCTACACCTACCGTCATTTGCTGCAAGTGTTATTAGTGCGGCGGCTGCTGGCAGAAGGCTACGGCGCCAGCGCCATCAATACTCTGGCCCGTTCCAAACCTAATTCTGACCTGGAGGCATTACTACAGGGCGGAGTGCAATTGACCGTTGCTCCGGCAAATCCGGCATTGGCATTTCTGCAACAGATTCAACACCGACAACCGGCGGCTGCCCCTACGCCCCTACAGCGGGCTGCATCACCAGCTCCACCGACCTCATCTCAAACTCCAACTCCAACGGCATCAACTCAAACTCAGTGGACCCGGCTAGAAATTTTGCCGGGATTGGAACTCCATGTCCGGAGTGACTTTGTGCCACCGAGCACGTCCCAGGAGCAGCAAACCCTGCTGCAACACATCTTGCAACTGCTGAACTCCATTACCTCTTCCAAGCGGAGGTCTTCCAGACCATGACTTTACCTACAATCGAACTGATTCCACTGCGGACGGCTGTTTCTGCTGACCAGCCAACCACCCTGGATCTGGTGGTGCGGATCACCCCACCTGCTTTGCCCGTAACAGTCAAACCCCGACCAACCCTAAACCTGGGTTTTGTCATCGATCGCTCCGGTTCGATGGCGGCTCACCGCAAAATTGACTATGCCATTCAGGCCGTGTGCTATGCCATTGAGCAATTGCTACCCAGCGATCGCCTCAGTGTCACCATTTTTGATGACCAGGTGCAAACCCTGATTCCCAATACCCCAGCCAATAACAAAGCCAGTTTTATCCGGTTGGTAAAACAAGTACAGCCAGGTGGTTGCACAGCCCTGCATACGGGTTGGGTCCAGGGGGGCATTCAGGTCAGCCAGTCTCTTACCGCTGATCTGAACCGGGTGATTCTGCTGTCAGATGGGTTGGCCAATCAGGGCGAAACCAATCCGGATGTGATCGCCACGGATGTGAATGGTCTGGCAAAACGGGGCGTCAGTACCTCCACCCTGGGGCTGGGCGACGACTACAACGAAGACCTGCTGGAAGCCATGGCCCGCAGCGGGGACGGCAATTATTATTACGTAGCCTCGGCAGAACAACTGCCAGGCATCTTCGAACAGGAACTGAAAGGACTGGCCGCCACGCTAGGGAGCAGTGTCACCCTGGCCATTGAACCGAAGGTCAACGGAGTAGTGGCAAAGGTGCTGAACGACCTGCAGGTTGATGCACAGGGCCAGTTTCAGTTGCCCAACCTGGTGTATGGCAGTCCGATTGATGTGGTTGTTCGGTTGCAAGTGCCCGCCCTGCAACAGCCAACAGAGTTATGTGGCTTTCATCTCCGTTGGACTGACACCGAACAACAAAGTCAGGAACTCTGGGCTTCGTTGCACTTACCAGGGGTGACGCACACTCAACTGGAAGCATTGCCGCTGAATCAGGAGGTGCAGCAGCAAGTGGCGTTGATGATGGCAGCCCAGGCGAAAAAAGAGGCGGTGCGGTTAGTCGATCGGGGAGACTTTGCCGCTGCCAGTCAGGTGTTACAGCAAACCAAAGATCAGATGCTGGCTTTTAATCTGCCCATGTCTGCGCCAGAAGCAGCAGCCCTGGAAGATCTGGATCTGGATCTGAAAGCGCGTAAGTTGGCCAGCTATCGCAAGAAGGCGTCCTCCCAATCCTATGCCCGCAGCAGCCGACGCAGTAGTGGTCATACCAGCCTGTTCTATGCCTTCGATCGCGGCCCGATTTTAGGGGATATAACCCAGGTCGATACGGATGCGATTGTCAATTCCAGCGATCGCCAATTGTCCAACCACGGAACCCTTGCCGCGGCCATTCATCGGGCTGCTGGCCCCGAATTACTGGAGGCCTGCCGTCAGTTGCAGGGCTGCGCAGTGGGCGAAGCCAAACTGACGCCGGGTTTTCAGTTGCCAGCCCAGTGGGTGATTCATACCGTGTGCCCCACCTGGCAGGGCGGTCAGCAGGGAGAGGAAAGCTTGCTTGCCAAATGCTATGAGAGTTGCCTGCAACTGGCCGCCAGACAGGGCATCTTTTCAACGGCCTTTCCAGCTTTGGGAACGGGCGCCGCTGGTTTTCCAGTCAAGCGGGCCGCTCGGATTGCCTTTGAAACGATCGGGCAATTCCTGATGAGCCATACGGTAATTGGCACGGTGCAGTTTATTTGCAGCGACGAGAAAACTCTGGCTGTCTATCAAGCTGAATTCCAGCGAGTTGTAGGCTGGTAGGGGTAGAGGCGAGCAAACTCATCTCGAAGGGCGGGATAGCGGTGGTAGCGATCGCGACTGAATCATGCCCGACTCATAGTAATCTTCCCCCCGATAAAAAATCTTGGTGCTGTCAGCCAGTTCCCGCACATCCGCTTTCGTCAGGGATTGTAGATCCATACCACAGCCCTCTCTTGCTTCTGCCATTCTGCTTGACTGCAGCGAAAATGACCTGTGAGCTGGTTAGTAAGCACCCTTACCCAACAACACAATTTTGCAGGTCTCCAACAAAATTTCCAGATCCAGGTTGAGGGACCAGTTGTCGATGTAGTAGAGGTCGAGACGGGCCGCATCATGAAACGCAGAAAGGTGCGATCGCCCGGAAATTTGCCAGAGTCCCGTAATGCCGGGCAACACCTGATGACGGGTATGGTGCCAGGGGTCAAACCGGGCCACATCTCGCAGGGGCAGGGGCCGGGGACCGACTAAACTCATCTGTCCCATCAGTACATTGATCAGTTGGGGCAGTTCATCCAGGCTGGTGCGGCGCAGCCACCGACCAATGGGCGTGATTCGGGGATCGGCTGCAATCTTGAACAACACACCATCCGCGGATTCATTCTGGCTTTCCAGGGTGGCCTGCATCGCCTCTGCCTGGGGAATCATGGTGCGAAATTTCCACATTTGGAAGACGTTTCCGTGCAGACCGGCCCGTTCTTGACAATAGAAAATCGGTCCCGGCGACGACAGTCGGATGGCGATCGCAATCAGCACAAACAGCGGCGCCAGGCTAATTAATCCGACTAGGGCGCCGAGCACATCAATGGCCCGCTTCAGCCAGTAGTCCCATCCACCCAGCAAGGGTGCCTCGACCCGCAAGGTGGGAATTCCCGCCACCACTTCCGGTGTGCCTCGCCGATGCAGCATTTCCAGGCTGGAAGGAATCAGGCGCAGGGTAATGCCAGCCCGACGCAACTGCCAGTACAGGTCAGAGGCCAACTCAGTGGGGGGTAAGCTTTCCGCCAGAACTTCCTGGGCGCCGGATGCCAGGATGGCATCAACATCGGTTGCACCAATCCGGTCTGCGGTCGGGGTCGCTCCCACAATCTGATAGCGAGATCGCCGCTGTAAGTTATATTCCAGCACTGGTAGCCGTTCGGCTGGGGCAATCAAAAACACCCGAGTCTGGGCCTGTTCCAATCGTTGCAACACCAGACTGATCACTAATCGAAAGCCAATCACCAAAGCCACACTGCCAAACCAGGCGGTCATCACCAGCGATCGCGGCGGCGCCAACTTGGGGTCATAAAAATAACCCAAAATCAAGGCTCCCAGATAGGCCAGACTGACCAGCTTGCCAGAGCGGGCATAATTTTTCCATTCGTGGTCGGAGGTGTATAGGCCACTGCGCAAGAACAGTAACCAAATGACCGCCATCAAAATCCAGTAGATGCCCGGTAAGCCCAACCAAGTTCCCAAAATCAAGGGGGGCGGCAGTGGCGAATAAAACTGGTTGAAGTGGGCTGCCACCCGACCCGCGATCGCCAGAGCCGTCAAATCACACAGCCACAGGGTCAAGGCCCGCTTTCCCCGCCACCCCATTAAATGGCGATGCAGGCTGGCAGGCTGCGGCGCTCGGATATCGCTGGCTTTCATCCCAGAGGCAGGGCCAAAGTGGTTCATCGCTGGTTGTCCTGACAGGAGAACACCCTGAGTATGCCGCAAACCACCCCAAAACTTATCGGCTGAGTCCCGAGCACCAGCCCCAACCTGTAGGCGAGGCAAGAACCCGGGCTGGACATCCAGCCCACCAACCGGCAACAAGGACTACACAGCCTTGGTCTGGGCCGTACGCTCCAGCGCCAATTGAATCAGGTAGTCCACCAGATCGGCAAAACTCACCCCACTAGCCGCCCACAATTGGGGGTACATGCTGAACTGGGTAAAACCGGGCAGGGTGTTGATCTCGTTGATCAGCACTTCACCCGTAGACTCCACATAAAAGAAATCCACCCGCGCCAGACCGGCGGCATCCACGGCTAAAAATGCCTGCACGGCCATTGCCTGAATTTGCTGGCTGACCGCATCCGGCAATGCCGCTGGAATGATCAGATCCGCCTGACCGTCGGTGTACTTCGTCTCATAGTCGTAGAAGTCACTCTGGTAGGTAATTTCACCCACCACGGAGGCTTTGGGATGGTCATTGCCCAAGACCGCACATTCCACCTCACGAGCCACCACGCCCGCCTCCACAATCAGGCGGCGATCGTAACTGGCCGCACTGTCCAGGGCTGCTTCCAACTGGGCCCGATTTCTGACCTTGGCGATGCCCACTGAAGAACCCAAGTTGGCGGGTTTGACAAAACTGGGATAACCTAGACTGGCTTCAATCTGGTCACATAATTTGGGATAGACGCAGGGATTAGACCAGATCTGGCTGCGGCTCACCGCCATGTACTGCACCTGGGGCAAGCCAGCCTGGGCAAAGGCGGTTTTCATAGCGATTTTGTCCATGCCCACAGCGGAACCCAACACCCCCGATCCAACAAAGGGAACCTGCATCAGTTGCAGCAATCCTTGCACTGTGCCATCTTCGCCATTGGGACCGTGGAGAATCGGAAACCAGAGATCAATGTCATTGGCGATCGCTGGAAACTGCCAGCGAGACAGGGACGTCATCTCTGCAGCAGGAGCAGCGACTGGCAGCGGCTGCCCCGCCTCCAGCACCTGTTGGGAGACCTGCTCATCCCGCCAGTACCCATCCTTCTGAATGTAAATCGGGATGACAATATATTTGTCCAAGTTGGCTTCGGTCGCCAATGCCCGAGCGATCGCCCGCGCCGAGTTAATCGATACCTCATGTTCTCCCGAACAGCCCCCAAACAACAGTCCGACCTTGAGTTTCGTCATCCGCCACCAGCCTCGCCAACAAAGAGTCTTGCCAGGGTACTTTTTCCCTATGGGCATTGGCTCTTTATGGTATACCGGTTTGAGGTCGAACCCAAGATCTGTCTTGACCTGTTCTAGCAGGCTAAACCAATAATCTGGCTCTACTGCCACTGTCAATTTCCAGGCACGCTTCTTATGGGTACAAATTGTCGGACCAAGGCAAAGCAGTTTAAATGGATCGGATCGTGGTCTGTCAAGACTGTTTTGAAGGGCAAAGCCTCCTCAAAACACCCTAAAAATGGTTTTTGTAGATTTGAGCTATCCCTCACATCTATCCTGACGGACTACTAGACTAAGGTGAGTTGGATGGGTTGGACAGTTTATTGAATCAAGAACCATGCATCGGGTACGGGCACATCTTTTTATTGCTGGACGAGTGCAGGGAGTAGGCTTTCGCTATGCCACCCAGGATGTGGCTTTTGTGTCTGGCGTGACGGGCTGGGTGCGCAATCGGCAAGATGGGCAGGTGGAGGCAGTCTTTGAAGGCGATCGCGCCCAGGTCGAATCGATGATCCAGTGGTGTCGGGAGGGACCGCCCGCTGCCAAAGTGACCCAGGTCAAGGTGGAATACGAGGAACCACAGGGCTTGGAAGGGTTTGAAATTCGTCGAACCGCCTGAAGGAGGAACCCCCTTGCCCACCTTAGAACAGATTTTTATCTATCCAATCAAATCCCTGGATGGGATATCGGTTTCCCAGGCAACGGTGCTGCCAAGCGGCGCATTGAAAGGCGATCGGGAATATGCCATGGTTGACCAGAATGGTCACTATATCAACGGCAAACACAATCCCAGGGTACATGGTCTGCGATCGCACTTTGACCTGGCAGCGGAAACGGTCTCTCTCAGCCAGCAGGACAGTGAGGCCGCAGCGACGTTTCATCTAGAGGGCGATCGCGCCGCTCTGGAAAGCTGGCTCAGTGATTACTTTGCTCAGAATGTACGCCTAATCCGCAACTCGGACGTGGGCTTTCCCGATGACACCACCTCACCCGGTCCAACCATCATCAGCCTCGAAACCCTGAAAACAGTTGCATCCTGGTTCCCCGGCCTGACTCTGGAGCAAGTTCGGCGCCGGTTTCGCACCAACCTGGAAATTGCCGGTGAACAGGCATTTTGGGAAGATCACCTATTTGGTGAACCTAACCAGCCGCAGCAATTTCAAGTCGGCGACGTGCAACTGTTGGGAATTAATCCCTGCCAACGCTGCATTGTGCCAGTTCGGGATCCGCAAACTGGTGAAGCCTATGACAACTTTCAGCGCATCTTTAGCCGCCGCCGCCAAGAAACCTTACCCTCCTCAGTCGTTCAGGTCCACTTCAACCATTTTTACCGCCTGGCAGTGAATACCCGATTGTCCATCCACTCATCGGGGGGGAATCTACAAGTCGGCGACTCAGTCCGCCTCCACTCCTGACGGCTGGCAGGCGGGGTCAACTAGGGACTCGGTAGATCTTGCAAGCTGACTCCACTCCTGAAGGTTGGCAGATTGCATGTCCCTCTGACGCACTGGTAAATCAATGATAAAGGTGGCGCCGTTGCCCGGTTCTGATTGGACACTCAGGCTACCCCGGTGCTGATTGACAATGGTCTGGTAGCTAACACTCAATCCCAAGCCCGTGCCCTGACCCACTGCTTTGGTGGTGAAGAAGGGATCGAAAATGTGGGACTGAATTTCCAGCGGAATTCCCGGACCATTGTCGGCGATCGCAATCTGGACCATGGGTTTAGAAGCTCCCTCGGACGGGAGGAACCTGGTTTGAATGGTAATTGTCCGTGGCGTCCGATCTACAGCCTTTAAGGCATCAACCGCATTCATCAGCACGTTCATCAAAACCTGGTTCAGATGGCCCGGTTCACACTCTACCAATGGCAAGTCACCATATTGCCGGACAATCTGAATCTCTTTAGGACAATAACCCTGTAAAACGGCCAGAGTACTTTCCAGCCCTTCATGCAAATCCACCTGTTTGAACCCATCCTCATCCAAACGGACAAAATTTTTCAACGACAGGATAATTTGTCTAATCCGATCGGCTCCGGAGCGCATTGAATTTAAAATACGCGGCACATCCGCCAGCACAAACTCCAGATCCATTTGTTGCAAAACAGCCTGCAGTTCCTGATCCGGTTGGGGACAACGCTCCTGATACAGGTGCAAAACCTGACTCAGTTCTCGCAAATAGGTCTCCACATACGGCAGATTGCCATAGATAAAGTTAACAGGATTGTTAATTTCGTGAGCCACTCCCGCCACAATTCGGCCCAAACTGGACATCTTCTCACTGTGGATGAGTTGGGCTTGAGTGCGCCGCAATTCATTCAAAGTAGCCGCCAGTTGTTCTGCTTGAGCTTTGCTTTCAGCCGCTTGCTGGCGCGTCTGAGCATAGAGATAGGCTTGCTGAATGGAAATGGCTAGTTGATCGGCCACCGCTCGAGCAAGTTTCTGGTCATGGCGCGACCAGTAACGGATGTAAGCGCATTGGTTGAGATAAAGAATGGCGTAGAGGCCATCCTGCGTTCTCACCGGCACCACAAGGGAGGAACGAATTTGGGCTTGCTGATATTCCGGGTTATTGGGACCAATGCGATCGTCTTGGGTTACGTCACTGATCACCACTGGACTCCGGTGTTGGATCACCCAACGGGTAATCGGACCATCCACATCAAAATCCTGAATAGTTGGTGGGAATGGCGGACGACACACTTCATATAAATGCTTGGCCCGGTGCCTGCCAGGATCGGTCGTTTCAACCACATCTAGTGGCTGCTGATCCATCCCCAGCGCATCAACCTTTTCAACCAGATGCACTAAACAGCGATCAACCTGAAGAATTTCCAACAATTGGGAGATAGCCCCTTGCAAGATAGTCGGCAAATCAAAGCTTTGGCGAGTTTGGGCGGTAATTTGGTTCACCAGTCTTTCCCGCCGAGCCTGCTTCTGTGTTTCTTCGTAAAGCTGAGCTTGTCGGATGGCAATTTCAAGCTGCTGGGCGATCGCCTGAACTGTTTCCACATCCACTTTTGACCAGGTTCGTGGCCGTTTGGCTAAACAGGCAATATAGGCCAGTTCTCCTCTGGGAAGTTTAACTGGAATCAATAGATAGGCGGTTGCTCCCAAGACGGAACCGGACAGGTCGATCCCTTCATCCTCTATAGGCGACACTAACGCAGTTACGATCTGCTCCCAGAAAAATTGGCGCTGTTCCTGGCCAGATTGGATGACCGGCTCCCCCTGACAGAGCCGTTGGGCAACAGGCCCGAACCGCTCCAGCGGATAATAGCCAAAGCTGGTATCCAGCGAGGTCATCATCTCAACCTCTGTTGTATGAACACTCTGGCTGACTATCCGCACCCGTTGAGTGTCCGGGAAGCACCAGAAAAATAAACAGCTATCCAGTTTCAGCAAAGCTGCAGTCTCGTTCACTGCGGTTTGCAGAACAACTTTTAGTTCCAGAGAGTTGCGAATCCGGTCAGCAATCAGTCCAAGTTGGGCAGGAGTCTGACCGGGACGACTTGGCCGACGGTACAAAAAACATTGTTGCCAGTCACTCCAGATGGCTGGAAAAAGTTGCGGGGAAAAATGCTGCATACGAGTTGCCGGAACCAGAGGGAGAATTCGGGCAAATGCTGGCTCTGTGAAGAAGGGTTCACTCGATAGAAGCGCAACGAACGGATCGAGGAGCAAGTTTAATGAGTCTTAAAATTTGTTTTCAGAGTGTAAACCCCCATCAACCGGCGTTTACACAAAAAGTCAAGACAGTCTTCCCAAAGCTGCGAAATGGGTTCCTGAAGCTGGATACAATAGGGCAGAAATGGTTGACGGTTCTGCTGGAAGGAGTGCCAACTGATGCCTAAATTGCTGCCCTGGATACTGCTGATCATGGGTGTAGGAATCGTAACAACAGCCTGTGCTCCAGCCGCCAACCCACCGATCGAATCCCCGGCCAGTCCCAGTCCCAGTCCTTCGCCTTCCAAGTAATCCGCTCGCATGAAATTGCTCCAGTTCAGCACCTCCCACTATTGCCGCAAAGCCCGGCTGGCCCTGGGATTTAAGCAGGTTCCTTACACCGTCGAAAATTTAACTCCTGGTTTGCATGCCCTGCGACTCAAATCGTTGACCGGCCTAACTACCCTGCCCGTCCTCTTGCCAGAGATAGAAGACACCCCAGCGGCGATCGCAGACTCGACCCAAATCCTGAAGTTCCTGGAATCCTTCCAGCCCCAACCGGCCCTCTTTTTAGCGGATCCGGTGCTTCAGCAAGAAGCCTGGCTGCTAGAAGACTGGCTGGATGAAAGCATCGGCACTGCTACCCGGTTTGTTTACTACCAGTTTCGGGCTGGGGCAGGCAAACATCTGGATCCCTCGTTGTTTAGCCAGTTGGTGATTCAAACCGTCCGTCGGCAGTACAACATTAATCCGGCTACGGTTGCCCTGGCGGAGCAGCGATTGAATTTAGCCCTGGCAGTTCTGGGCGATCGCTGGAAAGAACATCCCTATCTGGTGGGTAACCAGTTGAGTGTGGCCGACATTGCCGCTGCCGCCCTGCTCAGTCCACTGGCCCGTATTCCCCACTATCGGCAGATTGCCCCCTGGCTGTTTGACCGGATTCGGGAAGTCCATCAACGTTGCAAAGAGCCTCAGCCACCGGGCTTGGATTGACCCACTGCATTTATTTTTCAATGGAACCGCCAGGCTTGTCCTGGAAACTTTCGCCTGCCAGAACACCTACCTCGATTGCATGAATTGGTAGTAATAATAGGTCGCCATTGGAACCACGGTGGCAATGATCAAGATCGTAATGACCCAGAAGGTGGCATTACTGGACTGGGTTTCCTCTGCAGTGGCGAAGGTGCGTCCCACCTGAGTCGTGTCATTCACCTGGGGAGGGCCAGGGTCTGGTTGGCCAGAAAGAACGGCTGACAGGCGATCGCTGGCATCTATAAAGGCCTGGTTATATTTATTGCCCTGATTGAGCGGAATGGTCATCGTTTCCTGGGTCACGCTTTGGGCGATCTCGTCAGTCAACAGGTCTTTCACCTGGCTACCGGTGTGAATGCCAATATTGTCGGTGACGTTATCTAGCACAATGACAACCTGTTTGGCCTGTTCCGCCTCCGTGGGGAACCATTTCTCAAACAACTTGTCCGCAAAGCTCTGGGCTGTCTCGTCATAGTCCAAGCGGTGAATCGTCACCATCCGCACTTCATAACCAGTCTGCTCAGCCAATTTCTCCAGAGCAGCACTAATTTTGCCTTCACTCGACAAACTTAAAACCTCTGCCCGGTCCATCACCCAACTGTCAGCAGTTGGCAGGGGAATCTCGTAGACGCCGGTTGCCCCCACCGGGGCTGCCAGCAGTAGACTCGAAACCAAAACCATGACTGCCGCCAGAACCCACTGCCGCAGTCGAACTTGCCAGCGATCGCTTAGATGGAGGAGCCGTTGCATAGAAAATTGCCCACATGATGTCCTTTTTCCAAAATACACTGGAGGCCAACTCTGGACAATTCGGTACCAGCCGTAAACCGTCCGATCAGGCTCTTCCCTGCTAAGCTGAGAGATACAGGGGATTCCAGGGAACATGGTTGCATGTACGTGCTGATTGCTGGGGCTGGCTTGGTGGGACTGGGATTAGCCCAGCGACTCGTGGGCCTGGGGCACACGGTAGCCGTGGTGGACATCGACCCAGTCGCCTGCCGCTATGCCCGTGAACAACTAGGCGTGATGGCCTTTGAAGGCAGTGCCGTCAAAACGGATGTCCTGCTTGACGCTGGCATTCGGAAAGCGGATGCGGTGGCCGCCGTATTGAAGGATGACGCTTTGAACCTGGCGATCGTTACCCTGGCCCGCCATTATGGCATTTCCCATATTCTGGTGCGGATGCGTCATCGGGACTTTGCCGAACCCTATCGCATTGCCGGAGCCACCCATATCATTAATGCCATTGATCTGGCCGTTTCAACCATGGCCAATGCCATTGAGTATCCCCAGGTAGAATCCATGATGCACTTTGAGCAAGACCAGATCGAAGTGCTCAAGTTAGCCATTCCTCCCACCTGCAATGTGGTGGGTCGCAGTGTGGCGGAAATTGCCCAGGATCCCCGCTTCCCAACTGGCTCCCTGATTATTGGATACCAACCGCACCCTCACATGGACCTGCTGATTCCCAACGGCAATACAGTCCTGGAACCCAACTCCACTATCCTGATTGTGACCAAGCCTGGGTTTCTGCACCCAATCATCGATTTCATCGAAGGTTGCGCAGTGGACACTGTTCCACAATGAAAGTCAGGCGGCTCAACGCATCATCCCCCATAGGGACCGTCAGCGGACGGCTGATGGCTGGAACTGTAAAAATTGCTTGACTATGGACTCTCTTGCGGCAAATGAACTTGCAAGGTTTGCCCCAGGGTAACGACGCGATCGCCCATGACTAGTTTGCGCCCCCGACGGGTCTCCACCCTGCCGTTGACCTTGACTTCACCAGCCTGGATCAACAACTTGGCTTGTCCGCCTGTCTGCACAATCCCCTGTAATTTGAGAAATTGATCCAGTTTGATGCTGTCCGTGTCCATTACGCAATTCAATAGTTGCTGTCTCCGTTGTAGCCTGGAGCAGGGTTCGCCTTCAACTCCCAATCATTCAGCCTAAACTAGAAAAGGACATGACAAGGAGCACTGCATGACAGAGCAAACGTCAGCTCGTGATCTGTTTCGAGCCGCCTACGAAAACCGCTATACCTGGGATTCCCAGTTTCCCGGTTATACCGCTGATATCACCCTGAAGAAAGATAACCAGGTTTACACAGCCAAGGCCCGGATCAACCCTGATCTCAGCTATGAGATTCTGAACATCTCAGATGAGAGCGTTAAAGAAGAGATCAAAGGTCAACTGTGGGAAATTGCGATCCACCGGATTCGGAAGCCGTTTGAAGAGGTGCATGGCAGTAATGTCTTTACTCTGGGAGAAACGGATGAAACCGGCGCCGTTGAGATTTTGGTGAGTGGCAAGGCCATGGGCGATCGCTACAAGATTCGCGATCGAGAAGTGTGCCTGGTTCATCGTCATATCCGCGATGTGGTTGTCACAATCAACACCTATAGCACCCATCAAACGCCAGAAGGCTATCTGTCTCACCGTTACGACTCGGTGTATCACGATGCCAAAACCGGAACTCAAACGGGAGCCAGCCGGTTTGAAGATAACTATCAACCCGTCGGTCGGTATTATGTCCTGACCAGCCGGGTCATCCAGTCCGAAAAAGATGGACAATCCCAGACCACAGAATTAGCCTTTGCCAACGTCAAATTACTGGAACCAGTGGCCGTGTAATTAGTAATCAACCCTTGCGGCCCTATTCACAACCTGCTGACACGGCTAGAAAACTCAAGGACCAACCGAGCCGATTTTCTAGCCCATTTTTTGTCTGCAACCAATGGGTGGTTCTGGAATTGTCCCGTCCAGGCATAGGGGATTCATGCCAGTTCACTGGTCAAAACTCAATGCCCTGGACTGAAAACCTAGAACCAGACCCGCTAGGATCAGAAAGAACCATGTAGTGACTTCAAATGCCAGAGGTGAACCATGTCTGAAACCCTCACATTAACCCCTGAAAACGTTGAAACCGTCCTGGATGAAATGCGCCCCTATCTGATGGCAGACGGCGGCAACGTAGAGTTGGTTGAAATTGACGGTCCCATTGTTAAGTTGCGGCTGCAGGGAGCTTGCGGTTCTTGCCCCAGTTCCACCATGACCTTGCGGATGGGGATTGAGCGACGCCTGCGGGAATTCATTCCAGAAATCGCAGAAGTTGAACAAGTTCTGTAGAAAAGTTGTGGGTGATGGGTTTTGAGTTTTGAATTGACTTATAGCTCATCACTCATCCCTCACAACTGAGCGTTATGCCCCATCCCCTTTATGTTGCTTTTGTCTGGCACCAACACCAGCCGTTGTATCGGAGTCGGGTTGCTGCGGCCGAGTCCTCTAAGGTGCAATATCGCTTGCCCTGGGTTCGGTTACACGGCACCAAGGATTACCTGGATCTGGTCTTGCTGCTGTCCCGCTATCCTAAACTGCATCAAACAGTCAATCTGGTTCCTTCGCTGATCCTGCAGATTGAGGACTATGTTTCTGGGCAAGCAGTTGATCCCTATCTGGAGCTAGCCCTGACACCAGAGGACAGTTTGGACGAGGAACAAAAGCGATTTATTATCGAGCATTTCTTCGATGGCAATCATCGCACACTGGTTGATCCCCATCCTCGTTATGCCGAGCTTTATCATCAACAGCAGGAAAAAGGGCAACGCTGGTGTCTGGAAAATTGGGGTCTACAGGAGTATGCCGATCTGCTGGCCTGGCATAACCTCGCCTGGATTGATCCCCTGTTCTGGGATGATCCCCAGATCAACCGCTGGCTGAAGCAGGGTAAGGGGTTCACTCTGGGCGATCGCCAACAAATTTACGCTAAGCAGAGAGAAATTCTCAGCCGCATTATTCCTCAACATCGGCAAATGCAAGATGCCGGTCAGTTAGAGGTCACTACCACCCCCTACACCCATCCCATCCTGCCCTTACTGGCAGACACCCATGCGGGTCGGGTGGCGGTGCCAGAAATGATCTTGCCAGAGCAGCGGTTCCAGTGGCCGGAGGACATTCCCCGCCATCTGGGCAAAGCCTGGGAGCTTTACTTTAACCACTTTGGCCGCACTCCCCGTGGCTTATGGCCGTCTGAGCAATCCGTTAGTCCCGCCATTCTCCCCTATGTGGCCAAACAGGGATTTCATTGGCTCATTTCGGATGAGGCGATTTTGGGTTGGACCCTGCAGCACTTTTTCCACCGGGATGCTACTGGCAATGTGGAAGAGCCAGAACTGCTGTATCGGCCCTATCGCTTACAGACAGAGTATGGCGATTTGGCGATCGTGTTTCGAGATCACCGCTTGTCTGATCTGATTGGCTTTACCTACGGGTCGATGGAACCGAAAAAGGCCGCTACCGATCTGGTCGGCCACCTGGAAGCGATCGCCCGTACCTTGAAAGCCCGCCAGACAGAAAGACCAGATATTGAAGAGGCAGGCCCATCCTTACAACAGCCCTGGTTGGTGACGATTGCCCTGGACGGAGAAAACTGCTGGGAATTTTATCCCCAGGATGGCAAACCCTTCCTGGAAGACCTTTACCAGCTCTTGAGCGACCATGCTGACATCAAGCTGGTTACTGTTTCGGAATTTCTGGACCAATTTCCGCCAACTGAAACCATTCCCACCGACAAGTTGCACAGTGGTTCCTGGGTTGATGGCAGTTTCACCACCTGGATTGGCGACCCGGCCAAAAATCGAGCCTGGGACTTACTCTACGAAGCCCGACAAACCTTGGCCAAGCACCCAGAAGCAACCCCCGAGAGAAACCCAGAAGCCTGGGAAGCCCTTTATGCCGCTGAAGGATCCGACTGGTTTTGGTGGTTTGGCGAAGGCCATTCCTCCAATCAGGATGCCATGTTCGACCAGTTATTCAGAGAGCACTTGACCGCAATTTATCAGGCTCTGAACGAACCAGTACCCGCATCAGTCCAGCGACCGGTGGAGGTGCACGCAGCCCGAGGCGACCATGCCCCCGAAGGCTTTATCCATCCCTACATTGATGGCTATGGTGATGAACAGGATTGGGATAAAGCCGGACGAATTGAGATTGGTGGCGCCCGTGGCACCATGCATCAGGCCAGTGTGCTCCAGCGACTCTGGTATGGCGTGGATCACCTGAATTTTTACCTGCGGTTGGACTTGCAAGCAGGGAAAAAAGCTGGGGTAGATTGCCCGCCAGAGGTGAATCTATTCTGGTTCTACCCTTACCGCACCATGCACAACAGTCCCATCCCGCTGGTCCATGTGCCGGACGAAGCCCCCCTGAACTATCTGTATCATCATCACCTGGGAATTAACCTCCTGACCGAAACCATCTGGTTTCAAGAAGCGGCAGAACATTTCCGCTGGCATTCCCGCGCCAGTCGGGCCCAAGTCGGCCTGAAAACCTGCCTGGAGGTGGCAGTTCCCTGGGATGATTTACAAATTGAGCCCGATTGTTCCTTGCAGATGATTCTGGTTCTGTCCGATGGGGGACGCTATCGCAGTTATCTGCCCGAACATGGTCTGATTCCGATCTGGATGCCCTAGAGACTGTCATGACAAAACTGTAACAATGCCAGCCTCCCCTGCTGGCATTCACTAGAATTGAGCACGCGAGACTGAATCGGGGGCTCTATTCCAATGAATTTGCCGTTTATCCTCAATGTGGCGATCGGGTTGCTGTTCATCTACCTGATTCTCAGTCTGCTAGCGTCTGAAGTCCAGGAATTGCTAGCGACCCTGCTGCAATGGCGGGCCAAACATTTGAAGGAAGCAATTGAGACCCTGTTATCCGGTGGCTCTGGCGCCCCCGAAGAGGAAAGTGTTCGACATCTGGTAACCCGCCTCTACGACAATACCCTGATGCGCAACATGAACCAGGACGCTAAGGGGTGGATCGCTGGCAGTATGCGGAATTTAACACGCTTGTTTGCCTGGAACCGCAAAGGAGCCTTTGGCACTAATCAAGCAACCGGACCGTCCTACATTGCGCCAGAGACATTTGCCACCTCTCTTGTAGACAGCCTGGGTCTACCTGCGTTGTCGGGCAAATTAACAGAATTTCGGCTGAAAAAGTTTGCCCAACGCATTATCGGCCCTTATTCAGTCCAGCAAGGCAGCGAAAATATTGACCTTCCTGCCGGTAGCATCATCATTCCCGCAGCCAATGCATTGTCGCCCGATGAGAATCCAGGCCGCATCCGGCAAATTGCCCAGCAGTATGAGCTGTACAATCTGAACGAGGATCCAGCGTTTCAAACCCTGGTGTATGAATTTCATGATGCGTTAGAGGATTTTGGTCTGCGTCAGGCAGCCCTAGTGACGGCGGTTGCCCGCATGTCTGAAGCCTTCCAGGAATTTATTCATGCTTCCGAGCAGGATAAGGATCCTGGCTTTGTCAATCGCCTGAAGGCAGAACACCGCAGTTTGTTTGGTGAAGGCAATGAACGAGCACTGGTAGCGGGCAAATTACGCCCCAATATCTACGAAATTTCCCAACTGGCGGATGACAGTAGCGATGTCTTTCAAGAGTTGAAGCAAGCCTACGCCAGCCGTCTAGATATTGCAACCAAGGTTGATGCCATTATTCAGGCAAAATTGGCCGCCTACAATCGAGAGTTAACACCGCCAGTCAAGCTGGATCAAGTGCCCCTTTCCCAACGTCAGACCTGGACCAATGATGCCCTGGAGCAACTCATCCAATCTGGTCAGCTAACTCCGGAAGAAGGCAAGATTTACCAGATCTATGATGGAATTCGTCACTTACCCCAACCGCTACGGGAGAGTTTATCCAGTCTAGCCCGCCGAGCCAGTGTCCGGGCGCAGGAAACGGGTGATGAGTTAAATCAGTTTCGGAATGAAATTGCTGTCTGGTTCGATCGCTCAATGTCTCGGGCTTCGGGGGTTTACCGGCGCAACGCCAAGGGAGTCGCGATCGCCCTGGGTCTGCTGCTAGCCACCTTCACCAACGCCGACTCCTTCTATATCGTCGATCGCCTGACCAGTGACGAAAATTTGCGCAATCTGGTAACAGAACAGGCAAAACGGTTGGTTCCAGAATCCAGCAGTCAGCAGGGCCTTACCACCGCCCAATTAGAACAGTTACGAGACAATGCTGACGATGCGTTAAAGGAATTGTCTGTGCCGGTTGGTTGGAATGCGACTCACATCGGCCAGCAGTTTCAGTGTCCGACCACCAGCCAAGCCAAGACCGAGTTCGAACAAAAATGTCAGGCCCTCAAGACAGAATTCAACCTGCAACGAGTCCTGGACGTTAGTCTGCAAAATCCCCTATCTGCTGGACGCATCTTGCTGGGTTGGCTCCTCACCGGCCTGGCAATCTCCATGGGCGCTCCTTTCTGGTTTGACTTGCTTGGCAAGCTAATCAAGGTCCGTAACACTGGCAGCAAACCCGCTTCACCGGAAGCATTGGAAACAGAGAAAAGCGACCAGAAGTGAAATGAGTTG
>CAZBTL010000035.1:0-23102 GCA_964494755.1 uncultured bacterium
CCAGCGGATACCGGCTGTTGGGAGTAACTGGAGCTAATCCTGCTGTTGCTACTAGCATGACAGCCTGGCTGGTTGCCTCTGAGTTTGCTGACAGCCTGTCTGTGCCTCCTACTCTTCGTCATTCCCTAAGCCACCGGAGCGCAGGAGGGGTTGAACAATGGCAGTTCCCATCAGTCCCAGGCCGACGCTGAAAGCTAAAACCAGGCCAACCGGAATTTCAAAGGACTGGAAGGCCAGAAATTTCAGGGATACGGGGGTAAAATTCTGCACCGACAGAATCGCGATCGCCCCAATCCAGGCCGCCAGAATCAGTGATAACAACAGATTGATCAAGGCTTTCATCGGTGATACCCAGTGGTTGCAGATGACTGAATCGCTGATCCTTGCTCCTCGCTGGCGAGGGTCATTTGCATCCTAGCCTAAAAACAGATGATAGGCCGGATTCTGGCTTTCATCCCAGTAACGGTAACCCAGGCCATCCAGAAAAGCCTGCCAGTCTTCCATCTCATGGGGAGGCACCTGCATCCCCACGACAATCCGCCCGTAGTCAGCGCCATTATTGCGATAGTGGAACAGGCTGATGTTCCAATCTGGGCTCATGGAGCTGACAAATTTCATCAGGGCGCCGGGCCGTTCGGGAAACTCAAAGCGATAGAGCAATTCATTGTTGGCCAGGGGGGAATGGCCGCCCACCATGTGGCGCAGGTGCAACTTGGTCAGTTCATCATCAGTTAAATCCAGGGTTCTAAACCCACAGTCCTCAAAAGTTGCGGCCATCTTGGCTGCATCGGCCCGGTTTTCGATCTGGACACCGACAAAAATATGGGCTTCTGCATTATCAGCAATGCGGTAGTTGAATTCAGTCAGGTTGCGTTTGCCGATGCATTCGCAGAACCGCCGCAGACTGCCCCGTTCCTCTGGGATGGTGACGGCAAAGATGGCTTCCCGCCGTTCTCCAAACTCGGCCCGCTCCGCCACAAAGCGCAGGCGATCGAAGTTCATATTAGCGCCACAGGCTACTGCCACCAGGGTTTGGCCGGTAATCTGTTCCCGTTCTACGTAAGCTTTGGCCGCTGCGATCGCCAGTGCTCCAGCCGGTTCCAGAATGGAGCGGGTGTCCTCAAACACATCTTTGATGGCGGCACAGGTGTCATCCGTATCCACCAGCATGACCTCATCCACATACTGCTGGCACAACCGGAAGGTTTCCTCACCCACTTGGCGTACCGCCACCCCATCCGCAAACAGACCCACCTGGGACAACCGTACCCGTTCTCCCGCTTTCAGTGACTGGTGCATGGCGTCTGCATCCACCGGCTCCACGCCGATGATCTTGATTTCCGGCCGCAACCGTTTGACGTAGGCGGCAATCCCTGAAATCAGCCCACCGCCTCCGATCGCCACAAAAATGGCATGGATTGGTTTTTGATACTGGCGTAAAATTTCCATGCCAATGGTGCCCTGACCAGCAATCACATCCGGATCATCAAAGGGATGGATGAACGTCATGCCTTTTTCGGCCTCTAGCTGACGGGCATAGGCATAGGCATCATCGTAGGTATCTCCGTGCAGCACCACTTGCCCACCCCGAGCCTTGACCGCATCCACCTTGACCTGGGGTGTGGTGACCGGCATGACAATGATGGCCCGTGTGCCCAACCGGGCCGCTCCCAGCGCCACACCCTGAGCATGGTTGCCAGCCGACGCGGCGATTACCCCCTGGGCCAGCAAGTCCGGTGGCAACTGGGCCATTTTGTTGTAAGCCCCCCGCAGCTTGAAGGAAAAGACCGACTGCATATCCTCTCGCTTCAGCAGCAGTTGATTTTTGAGTCGGCTGGAGAGGTTGGACGCTACTTCCAGAGGCGTTTCCTGCGCGACATCGTAGACACGGGCCGTCAGAATTTGGACCAGATAGTCGCAAAGCATAGGGATGGGGTTCACATAGGCGGCATGGAAGTCAATTTTACGCTACCGGCGTTCCGCTTCAATGATTCGGTGGCTGGGTAGAGCGGCGGCAAAAAAAGGGGAAGCGATCGCTTCCCCCTGGCGCGAGGCAAACTGCTTGGTTAACCGAGCAGCTACAAATCATTGCTGCGCCGCATGTTTAGGTAATGAGCTGGCCTACTAGCTAGCCAGGTACTCCCGCACCCGTCCTTTGCGACGGCGCAAGTGATCCAGGGCCTGCCGTTCCAACTGACGCACCCGTTCCCGGCTGATGTTCATGCGCTCTCCGACTTTCGCCAGAGATAACTCATGGCCATCCTCCAGGCCAAAACGGAGGGAGAGCACTTCCCGTTGTTGCGGGGTAAGGTCGGCCATCAGCGTTTCCAGGTCATGGCGCAGGAACTCTTGAGCCGCGAAGTTCTCCGGTGAGGGGCCGTCATCTTCCAGCAACTCCTGCAACTCGGTGTCCTGGTTGTCACCAACCCGCAAATCCAGGGAAACCGGCTGCCGAGCCAGGGTCATAAACTCCCGGATTTGGGCCGGTTCCAGTTCCAGCGCCTCGGCAATTTCAGCCGCTGTGGCACTGCGCCCTAGCTTCTGGGCCAGTTCCCGCTGCATCTTCTTGATCTTGTTCAGCTTTTCCGTGATGTGGATGGGTAGCCGAATGGTGCGGGCCTGCTGGGCGATCGCCCGAGTAATGGCCTGCCGGATCCACCAGTAGGCGTAGGTCGAGAATTTGTACCCACGCGTCGGGTCAAATTTCTCGACGCCCCGTTCCAGACCCATCGTGCCTTCTTGAATTAGATCCAGGAACTCCAGGTTCCGCTTCTGATACTTTTTGGCAATCGAGACAACCAGCCGCAGATTGGCTTCAATCATCTTCTGTTTGGCCCGATGACCTCGATGCAGAATTGCTTTCAGTTCGGCTTCAGTGACTTGGGAATATTCTGCCAACTCAGCGTCTGATGGCTCATGCTTCAGCTTTTTGGTCAGAGCCTCCTTCTTCTCTTGGATCGCCATCATCTGCTGCACCTGCTTGCCATAAACAATCTCTTGTTCATGGGTCAACATTGGCACGCGACCAATTTCGTGCAGATACGTCCGGACCATATCTGCCGTGTATGCGGGTTTTGCAGCTTTGGTTTTAGGGGTGGCAGTGGTCATGATATGAGAATAGTCTCCGTAAGACAGAAAACAGAATAGGGTACAGATCAGGAAGCAAGATCGACCCCAATCGCTGGACAGGACTGGAGAAACGGGAGGGGCTGATCCAGAGATCCGGGTGCAGGATCAGGTATGACAGCGTTATCAGGTGGGATTAAGAAATACTGGAAAGCTCCTCATGCAGAGCAATGAAACAACGAAACACGCAAGAACACATCAACGGGGAGGCGGATGGAGGTTTAACTCGAAATCATTATGAGTTTGTCTTCTTGGGTACAATAATTATAGACGGGAAAGGCTGAGCTTGGTTTCCTCCGATCGGGTGACCCTGGTGGACGATTCGGGTGACCTACTGTAATGTATTCTGCCGAGGGCTGGCTGATTGGCTGGTGAGCTATCCCTAAGAACAACCCTACTGAGACTATAGTGAATGGTTTTAAGTGATTAAGATAGCCTTCCAGCAGGGGGATAACCGTACTTTTCATGGCAGTTTCTGGGGGATAACTGAACAGGGTTGGCGGGAACAGGAACGGGTGAATCAACAGGGTGGAATCACTCAAGCAATTCGTTCTAACAGTTGAGGTCAGGCAGCAAAACAAAGACTTAATAGAGGATAAAAGATTCGTATGACGTCGTTATGTCAAAGCTGTTGATCGATGGTGTCAAAACCCCAAGTCCGCCTTGGCTGCCTCCGCCGCCTTAAACACCACGGTGTCAGGTAACTCTTCCCAGGCCGGTTCTCCCACTTCGGCATAGAACTGCTCGTCATAGGCGCGGGTCCGCACCACAACCGGCATGGGCACCGCATGCCCCAACAGCAGGGCTTGTTGTTTGGAATCCAGTTTGGCCAGCACCGATCGCAAACTTTGGGCGCCCGAAACCCCAGTGAAGATGGCTTCAATATCTTTTTCGTCATTCAGCAGAGCAGTAATTCGGGTGCCAATTTGAGACATCACCTCGTTGTCGATGCCCGATGGTCGTTGATCCACCACCAATAGCGTCACAAAATACTTGCGCATTTCGCGGGCGATGGTGCCAAAAATGGTTTGGCCGACGGTGGATGGATCTAAAAACCGATGGGCTTCTTCGATGGTGATCACCAACTGTCGTGGGCGATCGCCGACATTTTTGGTCTGGAGAAACTTTTCTGCTTTCAGTACATAGGCCTGATGGATGCGGCGGGCAATGATATTGGTAGCCAGCATGTAGGATAATAGGTTGGCCTGGGAACCAAACTCAACCACCACATGCTTCCCAGCTTCCAGGCAATCCAGCACCTGACCCACATAGTTGTGGGGGCATGCCTGTCGGATGTACTTTAAGCCCTCCAGTCGGGTCAGTTTGCGCTGCAACGCCATAATGGAGGATTTGCTGCCCATCTTGGTTTCGCAGAACTCCTGAATTTCCCCATTACTCATGGCCAGCAAGCGGGTGATCCAGGACTTGCCAAACTCATTACGCAGAATGATGGCATTTTCCAGGCTGGCCTCTGACAGGTTCAGCTCTCCTCGCACCAGCATCAAGTCTTCCACTTCAATCTGATCAAAGCTGATGTAGAGTTCCTGGGCATCCCGCACGCCGCGTCGTTTGGTGGACTCTGGATCCAGAGTGTAGATCTGCACCTGACCGGGAAACAGTTGCCGTAAGCCTTTGACGGTGCTGAACTGCTTGCCTTCGCGGGCGGCTTCCCAACCATACTCCGAGTGCATGTCAAAGATCAGGTTGACGGCGGCCTGTTTGCGGATAATGCCCGACAGCAGCAGGCGAGTCAAAAATGATTTGCCGGTGCCAGATTTGCCAAAGACTCCATTACTCCGCTCCACAAACCGATCCAGGTCCAGACAGATGGGCACATCCATATCCATCGGCTGACCGATCGCAAAGTTGCGGCGGTGGGGGTCGTCTTCCCAGCCAAACACCGCCCGAAAGTCCCATTCGCTGGCGTCATAGACCTGACTAAAGTGGCTGGGAATAGTTTTCACCGGCAACAGTTCGATGTTGGCGCTAGTCTGGGCCTGGTAGGAAGCCAACTGGGCCGTAGATTCCGGTTGCGTTGCCGTTTCAGCACTCAGACCGCCACGGGAGCGTCGGCCGGTTTTGCGGTTGCTCTCTCCAGTTGAAAGTGGTGGAACCGGCTGGTCTTCCCTATCCCCTTGCATCAACATCAACATGGGCGTCAGACTGACGGTGCCATAGGTGCCGCTGCCGGCCAGTACTTCCTGCAAAAAGGTATTGGCCGGATCGGGCGGATTGGCCAGGATACGGGGATTGGCAGTGCCCAGAGTGACGTCGGTCAACATGCAGAAAAAGCGCGATCGCCGCCCCTGAACCACCAGAAACTTGCCCACCCGCATCTCTTCCACCGAAACCTCAGGATGCAGGCGAACTTCCAGTCCCTGACTGAGGGACCCCTGAACCACAGAACCGAGCGGCTTGCCTGAAACCATAGTCAGTTAGAAAGGAAAGGGGGCTACCCACATAGGGTTGAGACACAACCAGAGAGAGGGGACCGCACAAGAAGATGACCCAGCGGCAAGGGAAATAACCTCCTGGTTTGGCTCCTGCCTCTTGATTGGCCGTATCAGCCTGTGCCACTAGTGTGGACGCCCCAAGAGGTCTAAAAGCCATAATACATTAGTCCCATTCATTTGTTAATACGTTTGTTCTGATATGGGGCGATCGCCGGTAACCTGGCAAAATAATGGCATTCCACTCTGAATCGCCTCACTCATCCAGACTGGAACTCCGGGTTTGTGGGGGTAGGAACTGCCGGTCGGTTCAGAATTGAGGGAATATTCTAACCTGTGCTCCGTTTGTTGCGAAAGGACGCGCTTGCCATGCCGTGGTTTGTCAAAATTGAGGCGGGAATCGTTGATAAAGCCACATTTGATCAATACGTGTCGGCCCACAAAGAATTTGTCAGGGATTTGATCCGCAAAGGTCATCAAGCGAAAACCGGTTACTGGGGTTGCTATGGCGGTGGCATGCTCTTGTTTCAGGCCGATTCGATGGCAGAGGCTAGAGCCATCGTGGAGCAAGATCCGCTGGTTCGCCACGGTTGTGTGACCTACCAGCTCTATGAGTGGAAGATTGTGGTGGAGTAAGCCGGACCACCAACCGCAGACCGACCCTAAATGATGCTATGCTGGTAAGCGACTCGGACCCATGCGATTACAACGCCCAAACCTTGTCAGGACCGGAAGGTAGCAGCAATACGGGATGCTTGTGATAGGCGTGGAATCCGGGTCTTTTTGTTGGCTGCCAGGAATATCTCTGTCAGGACTGCCGCACTGGTACGGTTTTCTCACCGAGAGAACGGTGGTCGTTCCAGTTCAGAGCCCGTATGCTGGAAGCATTGGAGTTTACGGAGCAAAACCTTTATGGGACTGGGAGATCTGGTTCAGAAAGCGGCTTATCTGGGCATTGGTCTTGCCTCCTATGCCAGTGAAAAGATGGGCGAAAAGGTAGGAGAACTCGGCGCCCAGGTGCAGAAGCTGGCAGATGAAATGGTGGAACGGGGGGAGATGACGACGGAAGAAGCCCGTCGGTTTGTCGATGAGATGATGGCCAAAGCTCAGTCTACTGGCCCTGAAACGGTTGACGCGGCTCAACCGACTGAGCCGCGCCGCATTGAAATCTTGGATGATGATGAACCGGCTGCCACCAGTGCTTCTCCTGTAGATGAAATGCGCCGCAAAGTGACTGAACTCCAGGATGAGTTGCAACGCCTGCGTCAGGAGAAGCGCTGATTGGGGGTATCAACGTAAGCTGGGACACACTGGAATATAAGGAATTCAGGAGTCAGTAATCAGACGGTGGCAAGGTTACTGGATTCTGAGTTCTGGATTCTGACTCCTGTCCCAAGCAGATGTTTTGCTTTGCATCGGTCGTGCTGATTGGCTTGAAGCAATCTAGTGCAGCGTCAACTCTAGAAATTAGGGTTTGTAGTCAGCGCTTCAGCGCTAAAGCGCCGACTACGAGCCAATGGGTTCACCTTAAAATTAGGGTTTGACAGAACACTAGCTGCTGGCCATTGCCACGAGCATCGGCGCCCCCCCTGGATTTGAGATATGCTGAATCAAGCTATAGTCTTCCGACGACCACTGGGACCTGTTCCTGGATTGTCTGGGACTACGGCTAGGGTTTCATTCTAAAATCCAGTTGGATGGCGATTGTTCCAATGTTGCTCTCACGCTGCTGTCTTAGCTCCTGATCGGCAGTGGTTCATGTTTGCAAATTCTCTAGCGGGTTGTGGCAGAAGGCTATGGAAGATTGGGCACGGGATTTAATGGAAACCCTGGAAGCAGCAGCAACGGATATTGAGCTATTTCTGGCAGATGTGGCCAAAGGAGTAGCAGACATGGTTGATACGTTGGTAGAAGCGACTGAAGAAGTGGCGGAACAGGTACAAAGCGCTTTGGTTTCGGAGTTAGATCCGCCAGTTTCTGAGTTTATTGATTCAATTCTGGAAGCTTACCTGGGAATTGAAATTGCAGTTGAAAATGCGTCCCAACCGGTGATGCACACGGTTGAGCCGATTCTGAATAACCACCCAGCTTGTGTGGGCTGTCGCAACTATCACGGCCAGATGTATGGCGGTAATGTGTTGGTTTGCGGCATGCATCCCTATGGCTGGGAGGGTGAGCAGTGTCCTGATTGGGAATCGACCTGGAAGGAATAGACCCGATTGTGCAATCCGTTTGCCTGTTTGTAGATTGTCTACGGCTGGGCCAGGAGCGGAAAGAAATGGCCCACCGGTCCCTGACCCTGACCAATTGGTAATGCCTGTTTGAGGGCGCTGGTTACGTAGCTCTTGGCCAGATGGGTGGCGGTGTGCGGATCTCTGCCCAGAGCCAGATTGGCTGCGATCGCAGCTGAAAGGGTACAGCCCGTCCCATGGGTGTGGATAGTGTCTACCTGTTCCGTGGTAAAAATTTCTAGTTCCTGGCCATCAAACCAGACATCGACGCCCTTCAGTTCGCCTTCCATGCCGCCACCTTTGACCAGAACCACCTGGGGACCGGTTTGGTGAATTCGTTGGGCCGCCTGCTGCATATCGGCCAGGGTCTGGATTTCCATCTCAGCAAGAAGCTGGGCTTCGTAACGGTTGGGAGTCAGAACTGTGGCTAAGGGTAAGAGACGGTGACGCAGGGTGGCGATCGCAGGGTCGTCAATCAGTTGGGCGCCAGTGCGAGAAACCATTACCGGATCCACTACCAGATTGGGGATGGCCAACTTGACCAACTGGTCTGCCACTGTAGCTATGATCTCCGAATTCAGCAACATGCCGGTTTTGGCAGCCTGAACTCCGATATCAGTCACCACGGCCTCGATTTGGGCTACCACGGCCTCTGGCGGCAGGGCATCGACCCGTGTAACGCCCAGAGTGTTTTGCGCCGTTATGCAGGTCAGGGCGCTGGTTCCATGCACCAGGTGAAAGGCAAAAGTCCGCAGGTCTGCTTGAATGCCAGCCCCACCGCCACTGTCAGAGCCAGCGATGGTCAGGGCAACTGGAATGGTGGTCATAGGGTGCAAGAGGTGGTGGAAAACGGAGTCATCAATTTATCATGAGAAAGGATTGTAAAAAATAGTTACACACTGCCATGGAATTGACGCGGATTGACCTGAATAGCTGGCTGTTCCGAATCGGCCGCAAAACCATCCTGGTAGATCCCTGGCTAGTGGATCCGCTGGTCTTTTATGGCATTCCCTGGTTATTCACGGCTTACCACAACACACCACTGGCCTTTACGCCAGAAACCTTGCCGTCCCTGGATTTGATTCTGTTGTCCCAGGGGGTGGATGACCATTGCCACAAAGCGACCCTGGAAAAACTAGATCGCCGCGTTCCGGTTGTCGCTTCTCCGACTGCCGCCAGGGTGGTGCGTAAGCTGGGCTTTCAGCAGGTGCAGGCGCTGTCCCATTGGCAAACCATTGCTCTGGATGAGGATCTGGAAATTACAGCTGTCTTGGGGGCCGAGATTCAACCAGGACAGGTGGAAAATGGCTATCGGCTGCGCGATCTCGTGACGGGGGAAACGCTGTACTACGAACCACACTTGGCTCCCCCTGACCGCGACCTGGCAGAGAAACTGGGGCCGGTGGATGCTGTGGTGGCTCCCGTGGTGGGTCAGATTTTTCCCCTGTTGGGCCAGGTGATTATGGGACCCGATCAAGCATTGCGGTTGGTGGAAACCCTCCATCCTCGCCATGTGATTCCCACGACCCTGGGTGACATTCGTACCAGCGGCATCCTACCGGCTCTAATTCGGTCGGTTGGCAGCGTGGCCGAATTTCGCGATCGCCTGACTGCTGCTGGCTTACCGACAACGTTGCTGACGCCTGCACCTGGCGAAACCCTCACACTGACTAAAGCCCCAATTTCTACTGGGTTACAGCCAGAGTGAGACACTTAGCCAATCCAGGTATGCCATGCCTACCGAGGTGGACGCCGTCTTTGCAAAAATTCAGGAATATCTAGACCCGGCTTACTCCGAGGAGATTCAGTTGGAGGTGGGCCACTGGGGGTCGCTGGTGGTGCTGCTGTTGAGGAAGCTGGACGGCGCATGCTAGGAATGCGAGGCGCCTGCTGCTGTTGTTGGGGTTGCTGGGTTGGATGGTGATCGCCGCTAAACCCAGTGGCAATCACCGTAAGCCGGATTTCGCCCTGCATCCGCTCATCAATCACGGCACCAAAAATGATGTTGGCGTTGGGATCGACCACTTCGTAGATAATTTCAGCGGCTGAATTGACTTCGTGCAGCGTCAGGTCTGAACCACCGGAAATACAGAACACAACTCCCTTGGCGCCATCAATCGAAGATTCCAGTAGGGGAGAGGAAATGGAAGCGATCGCCGCTTCCCTGGCCCTAGATTTGCCGGAACCCACCCCAATGCCCATCAGAGCCGAACCAGCGTCAGCCATCACGGCCCGAACGTCGGCAAAGTCCACATTGACCAGACCGGGAATGGTCACGATGTCAGAAATTCCCTGCACCCCATGACGCAGAACATCGTCCGCGACTCGAAAAGCTTCCTGGACTGGGGTTTGTTCAGAAATGACCGACAGCAGCTTGTCATTGGGGATGATGATCAGGGTATCAACTCGACCCTGCAGAGCGGCAATTCCCTCTTCAGCCTGACTCAAGCGCCGTCTGCCTTCAAACGTAAAGGGACGGGTGACAACGCCAACCGTCAATGCCCCCATTTCTTTGGCAATCTCGGCCACGACGGGAGCCGCGCCAGTGCCGCTACCGCCTCCCATACCTGCCGTAATGAACACCAGATCACAATTGTCCAGGGCTGCGGCAATGTCATCCCGCGATTCTTCCGCGGCCTTTTGCCCGATTGCTGGGTTGCCGCCTGCACCCAAACCACGGGTTAGCTTTTGGCCGATCTGCAGCCGATTGGGAGCAGCCGACTGGGCTAAGGCTTGAGCATCGGTATTGATGGCCCAAAACTCAACCCCTAACAGGCCGCTGGCAACCATGCGGTTAACCGCGTTACCGCCACCCCCACCGACACCAATGACCTTGATCCGGGCCGCATTACTGGGAACAATATCGTGCTTTGGGTCTTCTCCAGCCATACCATTCACCCTCGAAGACTGACTGACATGCAATCCTGAGCTTTTGTAAAAAGAGTTGTTAGAGTCGTCCATTGTCTGCGACAGGTTAAATTGCTCTTGAGGGAGAAAAGTTTCATCGGTATGCCCTTGATCATTATCGAACATTGGTGTGTTCGATGTCGACTTGTTGTTATCAAGTGTCATTAGAAAATTGTCGGGTGTCAGATCTTTTTTAAGCTAAAACTCTCATTCACTATATGGTAAGGCCTTTAAAAAACCAACATTGCTGATAGATGTACTACAGGATAAAGGATTCAGCTTATGTCAGGGATTAAAAGTTAGCCTTTCTTATATATAGCGGTTCCTGATTGAACGAGATATGGCGGAATCCTTACTGGAAAAGCATTGCAGGCATCGCTATACACCTCATGCCAGCGAGAACCGCTATAAATTGTTTTGCATGTTGACCTCATTTATCTTTCTATCGTTTATTTTCCAGGCAAGATTGACTGCTGCTCCGTGTACCTTTCACTTCAATTGAACCGTTGGCGAAGCTGGATTTCTCAGGTCAATATAGGCAATTTGATCCGCACTCAGTTGGGTTGAAATCGTGCGCATTCGATCCAGCGCTGCCAATTGGGAAGGAAACTGAGGGCTGTAGGAGCCAAAGTGGATGATCCCCAGTTCGGTGGTCAGAATCAAATTGGCAGGATTCTGCAGATTAATCTCAGTGATTTTCACCGGACTGCGGCGCACGGCCTGGTATAGCTTAGCCCAGTAACTTTGATAGAGGTCACGGTTGCCAATGACTTTGAGGGTCGGCAATTTCAGGGTTCGCTGTAAGGCGGCGTAGTTTTCCAGTGGGATCCACATGCCATTCTCGTCCAGTAACCCAACCTGGCCGTTAGCGGTTTGTGGTGGTTTGTCTGGTGAAGCTGGCTTGTTGGTTGGGGGGGCTAGTGTCTGGCCAACGGCTGGGGTCATGATGGCGATCGCAACGGGGTGGCGCTCCTTCACCTGAATGATCAGGCCAGGGGGAAATAACTTGCGTCCCACCACTACATCTGAGATGGGAGCCTTGGTTTTTAGCTCACGGGCGATTTGTTCGGGTTGAACCCGCAGAATCGATTGGGGATATTGAATTGGCAAGAGCCCCCGAATGATGTGAGCTGGGATAAATTGGTTGCCTTCAATGGAAACCTGATCGGCTTGACGAATCACCCAATCTGGCAACGTGGCTAGCCAGACAGAACCTCCTGCCAGCGCACAGACGGCCAATACGCGCCACCCATTTTGGACCGTGCGAACTCGCCGCTGTTGACGCAGTTTGCGCCGTCGTTGCGTCAGTTCAGATTGTGAAACTGAGACGATTCCGCTACTCATCCGATTATGTGAACGTGCAGACATGCAGAACTAAATTAGCTTCCTACCTTACCCGACATTGAATGAACGGGGGCAGATATTTTCAAGGTTTATTCAACTTTCATTTGGCAACCGGCCAGCGATCGCCTGACAAACCGCTGCTCAGTGAATTTTGGCGCCTATTCACCGGAATGAGCGGCAGTGGATCAATCAGATACGTCTGATGGTGCAGCACCGTTGCCGGTGAATCCGGTTAACCAGCCTGGAAAATGACAATTAGTCAAGTTGGACGACTTAACTGGAAAACTGGCTATGCGCCTACCTGCCCTGGTGCTTTCCCTTATTTAATCATTCATTGAGATTTATGCCGGGTAATTTTACAGGGGGGTAGTTAGCCGGATAGGGGAAGCCAGAACGGGGATTACGTTTAGCCAGCCGCTTCTTGTAACTGGATGGCAATTCGTTCGCCAAATTCTGGATCGGTGTTGGCCAAGCCCAGCAGTTGTAAATATTCCTGGCGGGTCAACCCAGCCGCTTCGATCAGTTTCAGGGCTTCCGCTTCAATTTCCTGCTCAATGCGGACTGATTCCGAGTCGGTTTCGGCTCCCTGGAGTTCCCCTTCCCGGCGTTCAATTAGGGCCACTACTTGCAGACAGGCATGGACAAACTGGCTCACTTTTTCGGAAGAGATGTTGCTGGGATCAACTTCCAGTCGGATCGGAGCCACTTGTTCCGTGGATTCCTGGGGGGATGGGGCGGCGGTCACCTCCGCTGCTGCCAATGCGGGGTTGGAGCAATAGAAGCCTAGGCAGAAGAGGATGAGTAGGGCCAGTCGGGAAATCCAGTTCCAGAGTTGGCAGAGTCGTGACACCATGATTCAACCAGCTATTCTGTTTTCATTATTGCGAGGATGAGGGTCAATTGGCAGATCGCCGTTGTCGCAGATCCCGATCGCGGCGGACCAGCTTGAAACTGGTCGGGATCGGGATGGGGCTCAGTTTGCTCCTGGGCCTACTGGCTGGCATGCTCTGGCAGCAACCCCAGGTGCGGGGTGTGTGGCTGGTCATGACCCGGTACTGTCCAGGGTGCGACTTGCAGGGGCTGCGCTTGGGTGGTGCTAACTTGCGGCGGGCCAATTTGCGATCGGCGAATTTGAGCGATGCCATCCTGGCTGAGGTGGATTTGAGTGGCAGTGAATTGACCGGAGCCATCCTGCAACGAACGGATCTCAGCCTGGCGAATTTGACGGCGGCAGATCTGCGACAGGTGAATCTGCGACAGGCCAATCTCAGCGGCAGCAGCTTGATTGGGGCCAACCTGGAGGCGGCTGATCTCAGTCAGGCGAGTGCGCTGTTTGTCGACTTGGAGGGGGCAGTGCTGCAGGGGGCGGATCTGCGATCGGCCCAATTGCATGGGGTGCATCTCAGTCCCAGTCAATTGGCGGGGGCATTAGCGCCGCTGGAGCGCCGAACCGGCGGGCCGCCCTCAACTCCGGCCCAGCGACCCAATGCCAGGCCATGAACGGATCATGGGTTGCTGTTGCTGGCTTGCCGGGTAAGCTGTCAAGCATCTGAATTGCATATAGGCTTTCCTGAAGCCCTTGCTGTTAAATCTTTACAGCGTTTGTGCCAGCGCAGCTTAAATGATTAACAGCTTAGCCAGTTGCTGCTGAAACTCATCCTCTGATAAACGTTGAACCGCCTGACCGGGATCAAAGCAGTGGGCCAGATAGTCTGTGTTGTGCTCAAATTCACCCGTGTCGGGATTAAACAGCAGAACGGTCATGCCACCCTCGTCGGTGCCAATTACCTGAACCAGTTGATCATTGACGGAAAAATACCAGGGAAAACCAAGATCTTTTCCAGAACTGGCGGTCTGACCTGTAGCAGGACGATTCGGTTTGCCAAATCCCTTGCGACTCATGTCCTATCCTCGCGATCGCTACTGAATCCATGCGGCATATCAATGCGGCAATACCCTCACTCTGCCACAGGTTTGGGGATTTGCAGTCAGTCGCCTGATTCAGTCTGCCTGGTTTTCCCAGCGGGGAGCGGCTGTCACAGAGATGTTGGTCGGATAGTCCCTGGGTGGCAAGGATCCACTCGGAACTGGTTGGCGGTAGTTTGCATCTGTCTCCAAACCCGGTTTCCCCGGTGTCTGGATGAAAGCCGGTAATCCAGTTAGGATGGCTGATATAGCTTCACTGCAATCATGGCAGTCGCCAGGGTTGAGGCGCCCGTGTTGAACGAGCAGGAGTAGTCCTGAATACTTTGTGGTGGTGGCATCTTTACTTATAGTGCTGGTTTGAGTGGGTTTGAAATGGATACCTGTGGATGCCTCGGAAAGCATTCAAGCATGGATATAACCTGCTTCAGACTGATTGTGGCAGAGAGGAGTGAACGGGATACGGGCGCTTGGCTGACCAAACGATTGGTTGGGGTGTTAGCATGAATCGCAATCGACTGAAAACAGCCCTATTGGTTCTTGCTGCTGGAACGGTTTGCTTGTTGGGGGGAGGCGCGATCGCCCACTGGCGCTTCAGCCAGCAGCAATGGTGTGTGCAACTTACTTCGTCCGGCGGGCAGGAAGCCACCTATAGTCGGGGGTGTCGCAATCCCCACCGCTATCGCCGCTGGGTCTTCATGGCCTCTGGATTGCCAGTCAAGCCAGAGGGGCGGTCTCAGGCTGTGGCCCCCAGGGGCAGCGGCTGACTGTGCTGACGGAGCCAGCTTTCCAGGTCTGCCAGGGCGCGATCGCGGTACTGGCCATAGCGCTCCTGCTTGTTACGAATCCGCTGCGGCAGTTCTGGCAGAATGCCAAAGTTGGGCGGCATTGGCTGGAAATGCTTGGGCGAGGCGGAACTGATGAAGTCGAACAGCGCCCCCATCATGGTCGTAGGGGGCAGCTCCAGGGGAGCGTGTCCCAGCGCCAATCGAGCTGCATTGGTGCCAGCCAGCCAACCGCCCGCCACCGCTGCCGTGTAACCTTCCGTGCCCACCAGTTGACCCGCAGCCAGTAATGTAGACCGCTGCTTGAATTGCAGCGTGGGCCGGAGCAATTCTGGGGCATTGATGAATGTATTGCGATGCATCACCCCCATGCGGACAAACTCTGCCTGCTCCAGGCCGGGGATCAGCCGAAAGACCCGCTTCTGTTCGCCCCAGCGCAGGTTGGTTTGAAAGCCTACCATATTCCACAATTGTCCGGCTTTGTCTTCCTGGCGCAGTTGCACCACCGCATAGGGCCGTTTGCCTTTGTTGGCCGGATCGCGCCCATCGCCCAGACGGGGATCAAACAGCCCCACTGGCTTCAGGGGCCCATAGCGCATGGTGTCTTCGCCTCGACGGGCCATTTCCTCAATTGGCAGACAGGCTTCAAAAAATTTGGCCGTTTCCCGTTCAAAGTCTTTCAGTTCGGCGGCTTCTGCCTGACACAGTTGCTGCCAGAAGTGGAGATACTGCTCTCGGTTCAGGGGGCAATTCAGGTAGGCCGCTTCCCCCCGATCGTAGCGGGAGGCCAGAAAGGCCACGTCGTAATTGATGGACTCGCCCACCACAATGGGACTGGCGGCATCAAAAAAGCTGAGATAGTCCATGCCGGTGAAGGTCCGCAGGTCGTCTGTCAGGTCGGGACTGGTCAAGGGGCCGGTGGTCAAAACCACAATGCCCTCCCTGGGAATGTGACGCATTTCCGATCGGCGCAGCTCAATCAAGGGATGGTTGGCCAGCGTTGAGGTTAATTCCTGACTAAAGAGGGCTCGGTCAACCGCCAGGGCGCCCCCGGCTGGGACGGAATGGGTATCGGCCTGAGCCAGGACAACGGAGCCCAGCCGACGCAACTCGGCATGCAGCAGACCAGAGGCGCGATCGCTGGCCTGGGCCCCAAAGGAATTGCTACATACCAGTTCGGCCAGATGTTCTGTGTGATGGGCTGGACTTTGGCGGTGGGGCCGCATCTCATACAAAGTGACCGGCACCCCTGCCTGGGCAATTTGCCAGGCGGCTTCTGTGCCCGCCAGTCCGCCGCCAATGACCTGAATTGGTTGCATGTTTCTGTCCGTCAATCGGGTGATGGGTGGTGTGGTCTGCTCGACCAAGCCTTTTGCCAGCAAAAGTCGCCTTCTTTCCAGCATAAAAGGTTGGGGCTGGTTCGATCCGGCTGCGCGATCGCCATTTCCGCTGAATCATCGACCCAAACGGGGCTGACACCTCAGTACAATTGATGAGGTCGTCTGTTGGTCGGGCAATGCCTGTGATTGTTCGGACTGCTGGTTCACCTGCAATTGACCCTGATGCCAGAACTTGACTTAATCCAGAATTTACCGGAGTCCACGCCGTGGTTGTTAATCCTGCTGTAACCCCTTACGAAGAGCAAACCCAAGCGATCGCCCGTCAGTTGTTTTCGGCCACCCGTGAGAGCCGCTCCTTCCTGTCTCAGATGCGGGATCAGATGCGGTGGGATGACCGCCTATTGGGTTGGGCTATGGCTAACCCCAATCTGCGGGTGCAGTTATTTCGCTTCATCGACTGTCTGCCATCGCTACAGAGTAAAGCGGAAATTGCCCGCCACTTGCAGGAGTATCTAGGCCAGGCTGAGGTGGAACTGCCAGCGGCTCTGAAAGGATTGCTGAACTTTGCCAGTGCCGATTCCATGCCAGGACAGATTGCCGCCACCACAGTGGCTACAGCAGTGGAAGCCCTGGCCCACAAATATATCGCCGGAGATACCATCCAACAGGTGATTAAGACCGTGGAGCGGCTACGCAAAGACCGCATGGGCTTTACGGTCGATTTGCTGGGTGAAGCGGTGATTACCGAGGTGGAGGCCCAGTCCTATCTGGATCGATACCTGGAGTTGATGGATCAACTGAGTCAGGCGGCCCAACGCTGGTCCACGGTAGAGCCGGTTGATCGGGTCGAGGGGGAAGATCTGCCTCGGGTGCAGGTGTCGGTCAAGTTGACCGCCTTCTATTCCCAATTTGATCCCCTGGATGAGCAGGGCAGTCAGACCCAGGTGAGCGATCGCATCCGCATCCTGTTGCGACGGGCTCAGACCTTGGGAGCCGCAGTCCATTTCGACATGGAGCAGTACCAGTACAAGGCAGTTACCCTGACCATCCTGAAGCAACTGCTGCTGGAAGAGGAATTTCGCCACCGCTCCGACATCGGCATTACCCTGCAGGCCTATCTGCGGGATAGTCGCAAAGACTTGGTCGAGCTGATTGCCTGGGCCAAACAACGGGGCACCCCCGTTACTGTGCGCCTAGTCAAGGGTGCTTACTGGGACCAGGAAACCATCAAAGCGGTTCAGAAAGATTGGCCCCAGCCGGTGTTTAATGACAAAACGGAAACGGATGCCAACTTCGAGGCCATGACGCGCCTGTTGCTGGAAAACCACGAATTCCTCTATGCCGCCATTGGCAGTCATAATGTGCGATCGCAGGCCCATGCCATTGCCATTGCCGAAGCCCTGAACATTCCCCGCCGCCGGTTCGAGTTACAGGTGCTGTATGGTATGGCCGATAAACTGGCCCGGGCGATCGCCGACAAGGGCTATCGGGTCAGGGTCTACTGTCCCTATGGCGAACTGATTCCGGGCATGTCCTATTTAATCCGTCGCTTACTGGAAAACACCGCCAACAGTTCCTTCTTGCGGCAAAATCTGGAAGATCGGCCAATCGAAGAACTGCTAGCTGCCCCCGTGGTGCAGACCGCCGCCCCAGCGGTTTCGCCGCCAGCGGCCCTCCAGTTCCACAATGTGCCGGACACTGACTATGCCCAGATCAACCAGCGGCGACATATTCAGCAGGCGATTCAACAGGTGAGACAGCAGTTGGGTCAGACCTATTGGCCCATCATTGATGGCACCTCGTTGGAAATTGAGACCTTTGCTACCTCGCTTAACCCGTCCCACTCTAGCGAAGTGGTGGGCCGGATTGGCCTGATTAGCCTGGATCAGGCAGAACAGGCGATCGCGGCGGCCAAGGCGGCTTTTCCAGCCTGGAAACGGACGCCAGTGCGGCAACGGGCCAATATTCTGCGGCGGGCGGCGAAATTGATGGAAGAACGACGCCACGAACTGGTGGCCTGGATGGTGTTGGAAGTGGGCAAGGTGGTGCGGGAAGGAGATGGGGAAGTTTCGGAGGCGATCGACTTCTGCCGCTACTACGCCGATGAGATGGAACGACTGGAACAGGGGGTGGCCTACGACTATCCAGGCGAGACCAATCGCTATTACTATCAGCCCCGTGGGGTTTCCCTGGTGATTTCCCCCTGGAACTTTCCCCTGGCTATTCCGACTGGGATGACGGTGGCCTCCTTGGTGGCGGGTAACTGTACCCTGCTGAAACCGGCGGAGGTTTCTTCGGTGATCGCCGCCAAACTGGCGGAAATCCTGTTGGAAGCCGGGATGCCCAAGGGGGTGTTCCAGTTTGTGCCAGCTAAGGGATCGACCGTGGGCGCCCACATGGTCAAACACCCGGATGTGCATCTGATTACCTTTACCGGCTCCCAGGAAGTGGGTTGTCGGATTGTGGCCGATGCCGCCATTCTGCAACCGGGACAACGTCACCTGAAGCGAGTGGTGGCCGAGATGGGCGGCAAGAACGCCATCATTGTGGATGAAAGTGCCGATCTGGATCAGGCGGTGCAGGGGGTGGTGCAATCCGCCTTTGGCTACAGCGGCCAGAAATGTTCGGCCTGTTCTCGGGTGGTGGTGCTGGAACCGATTTACGAGGTCTTCCTGCGGCGACTGGTGGAGGCCACCCGATCGCTGAATGTGGGACCGGCGGAATTGCCCGGTACTAAAGTCGGGCCCGTAGTGGATGCGGCGGCTCGCGATCGCATTCTGGAGTACATCGAAAAAGGCCGCCTGGAATGCGAAGTCGCTCTGGAAATGCCTGCTCCGGAGGGCGGCTCCTTTGTCGGCCCAGTGATTTTCCGCGATGTCTCTCCCGATGCCGTGATTGCCCAGGAGGAAATCTTCGGGCCAGTTTTGGCGGTGCTGCGGGCCGCCACCTTTGAGCAGGCTTTGGCCATTGCCAACGGCACCCGCTATGCCCTGACCGGGGGGCTCTATTCCCGCACGCCAGCCCATATTGACCGGGCCTATGCCGAGTTTGAGGTGGGGAACTTGTATATCAACCGCGGCATTACCGGGGCGATCGTGGCTCGCCAACCCTTCGGTGGGTTTAAGCTGTCGGGGGTCGGTTCCAAGGCTGGTGGCCCGGACTATCTGCTGCAATTCCTGGAGCCGCGTGTGGTGACGGAAAATGTTCAGCGTCAGGGCTTCGCCCCGATTGAAGGAGCAGATTGACCAACACACTTCTGGTTACCAATCCAGCCGAATTTTTTGCTGTGGTGACCGAAACTTTCTTTGAACAACCGCAAACCGTGCAGACCCACTTCCCCGCCCTGTATAACTTACTGAGACGCTACTATCAACTGAACCCGATCCAGTGGCGATGAAGGCTCCTAATCAACCAGGGTAAGATTGTAAGGATACGACGTAAGGATACGACAGTGAGAGGGGTCACGGCGGCCTAGTCAGCAGATGGATCATGGCAAAGGGACGGCCTGACTGCTTTTTCAGTGGCAAATGGGATGACAAGTAGCTCTAAATTCCATGCATTGGTGACAAAAGCTATGCGGTGCGCCAGTGAGTCTGGGAGAATAGGTTTCTTTGGGAAAGGGTGATCAGAATCCATGCGCAAAACCTACGACCTGCATGTTGTTGAAACTCGGCCGCTGCTAAGTCCGGCGTTGTTGCACAGCGAGTTGCCGATTACGGAAGCAGCCGCCATGTTGGTGGCGGAAACCCGCGATCGCATCCGCAACATCTTGCAAGGTCGGGATTCGCGTCTGCTGGTGATTGTCGGGCCCTGTTCGATCCATGATGTGGATGCGGCCTACGAATATGGCCAGAAGTTGTCTCATCTGCGTACCGAGCTGGCGGATCAGCTGGAGATCGTCATGCGGGTGTACTTTGAGAAACCGCGCACCACGATCGGATGGAAAGGACTGATCAATGATCCCCATCTGGATGGCAGCTATGACATTAATACCGGCCTGAGGTTGGCCCGCAAACTGTTGCTGGATCTGGCCCACTTGGGATTGCCAGCGGCTACGGAATTACTGGATCCGGTGATTCCCCAATACATTGCCGATTTGATTGCCTGGACGGCGATCGGGGCCCGCACTACTGAAAGTCAAACTCACCGGGAAATGGCCTCCGGTCTGTCGATGCCGGTTGGCTTCAAAAATAACACCGATGGTAGTTTGGGGGCGGCGGTCAATGCCATGCTGTCAGCCAGTCGGCCCCACCACTTCCTGGGCATCAATTCCCACGGTTTAGCCAGCATTGTTGCGACGACGGGTAATCCCGATAGTCACATTGTCTTGCGGGGCGGCAAGGGTGAACCCAACTATGATGCTTCCCATGTGGAGAAGGCTGCGAAAGCTCTCATGGAGAGGGGTTTGAATCCCCGTTTGATGATCGATTGCAGCCATGATAATGCGGGCAAAGATCATAACCGCCAGCCGATCGCTCTGCAGGATATTGCTAATCAAGTGATTGCTGGTTCACCCCACATCATGGGCGTGATGATCGAGAGTCATCTGGTCGCCGGGAACCAGCCGATTCCCAAAGATTTAAGCCAATTGGTTTACGGTCAGAGCATCACCGATGCCTGTGTTGATCTGATAACGACCCGCGAACTATTGCAGACCCTGGCGCAGGCCGTTACTAGCAGACAGTCGCCCCTGATCAGCGGAGTCAGATAATTGGCTGGCTGGCGCAGTCTTTAGGAACTGGTCGAAACGCTCATGCCCCCTTCAACGTTGGCAACAGATACCTGAGAAAGGGGAGCCGCAACTTCTGATGGGTTGGATCTGGGTCAATACGGCACTGATCTACCCACAGGGTTGAGGATTGAGGATTTTGCAGTGATTAACCCATCCTGACTAGACAAGCGCCAACAGCCAGGTGTCGGTATTGGCTGTCTCCTTATGACTTCCTTATGTTTTTGATTTATTCTCGGCCCTATTAATTGGCGATCGCTGGAGTTGATATATCCAGCCTATGGGGGGCGCGAGAGCATCATGAAAGAACTCTTTTTGGCTATCTTCTCGGCGCTGTTTGGAGCGTTGCTGTGCTTTGCTGGCTATCGGTTTTTCCTGGTCATGCTGCCGGTTTGGTCCTTTTTCGGCGGCTTCTGGCTGGGGGCCAAAGGCGTTACGTTAGTTTTGGGGGAAGGCTTTCTGGCGACTGCCACCGGCTTGACCGTCGGTCTGATTTTGGGCATTGCCCTGGCGATCTTTTCCTGGCAGTTTTATGAAATTGGTGTTGCCCTGTTGGGGGCTGTGGTTGGTGCCTGGTTGGGGTCTAACCTGATGCAGGCGCTCGGGTTTGGCCTGAATAATTTGCTAACCATCCTGGTGGCCTTGGGCTGTGCCCTCGTGGCTGGCGTATTGACCTATGTGCAAAACTGGCAGAAGTTTCTGGTGATTGCGCTTTCGGCGATTGCGGGAGCCAATGCTCTGGTGCTGGCTTTTCTATTGCTGAATGGACGGGTTTCGATCGAGGGATTACGGGGGGCGGGAAGTGCCATTCGCCCAGTTTTGGCTGATTCCTGGATCTGGTTGGTGATCTGGCTGGGCCTAGCGATCGCAGGAATTGTGCTCCAGGTCCGCAGCTACCGTCACGCCATGTTCGAGAAAAGTTCGTTTGTCAAATACTGGAGCTAGGTCGCACCTATGTTTTACTTCGATCCCAACTATTTCCTCTTCGTTGCCATTCCGGCCCTGCTGATCTCCCTGTTCACCCAACTTTTTTTGAAAAGTACGTTTGCCAAGTGGAGTCGGGTGCCCAACACGGAAGGAATGAATGGCCTGCAGGTGGCCCGTACTCTGTTTGACCGCACCTCGCTCAATCCCATTCCTGTAGAGCGAATTAGCGGTTCCCTGACCGATCACTACGATCCTGGCGCCAATGTGGTTCGGCTGTCGGACCCGATCGCCAACCAGCCGTCGATCGCGGCGATGGCTGTCACGGCCCATGAACTGGGGCATGTGCAACAGTATCAAACCGGCTCTCCCCTGATTGCCATGCGCAGCGCCCTATTACCAGCGTTGCAGTTCAGCCCCACCATTTCCTACCTGGCCTTAATGATGGGCTTCCTGTTCAATATCGCTGGCCTTATGTGGATCGGGGTGCTGTTTTTTGGCTTGATGGTGCTGTTTACCATCCTGACCCTGCCAGTCGAGTTTGACGCCAGTCGCCGTGGCTTGCTGCTCCTCAAGGAAGCCGGATTGACCGACACCAGTCAGGAAGTCCAGGGGGCCAGAAAGGTTCTGACTGCGGCTGCCCTGACCTATGTGGGGGCTGCCATTACCTCAGTGCTACAACTGCTTTACTATGTCAGCCTGGTGAGCCAGCGGAACCGTTAACTCGCCAACAGCCAACGTTGAATCAGGCTGCCGTATCTGCAGCCTGGCATGAAGCGCTGTTTCTTTGTGTGTAGCGATGAGAAGTTTTTAATCACGATTGGCAAGAAACCGTAAAGTTACTTGGCAAATACCCTCGGTAATTTTGATGATAATGATTGATAGAAATCTATTTGGCATTTTTCACTGGATTGGGGCAAAGTAACTGGAGCCAGCCAGATCAGGCAAGGCTAGTCTTTCACTTCTGAACAAACCGCCGTGAAAATTGCAGTCTTCTCGATTGCGTCCTATTCCTTACAAATCAAAGACAAGGTAGGAAAATATGCTTCCGGTTTCTCCGAAAACGGCTTATCACAATCTTCGGCTGCTTGATTCCGTAGACGCTTTAACCGGTGCTGTCTACCGGGAACTGGCTCAGGAAGTTTTGGCTAATCCGGAAATTAGCTTGACCTGGCGGCAGGCGATCGCGAACCGCCTCAATCGGGCTAACCACTGGTTAGAAATACAGACGGTCGGGGGTGACGATAGTTATTAAATGACTTGCAATGGGGCGTCTGGCAAGCTCAGATAGCTCTCGATGGTTCAGGGCACCATCCTCCCTGGAAACAAAACTTCCACCCTAA
>CAZBTL010000036.1:0-22971 GCA_964494755.1 uncultured bacterium
GATTTAAAGTCCTGATTTAAGACTCAGAGCAAGCTCAAACCACCGAGGGTTGGTTACTGACTTCAGCCGCCATTGCTTCCAGCCGTTCCTGCTGATCCTGAGAAATGCAGGTTTGAATCACTTCTTCCAGATCCCCTTCCAGGATCGGAGCTAGGGCGAAGTTTTGGCCCAGGCGATGATCGGTGACCCGGTTGTCTTTGTAATTGTAGGTCCGGATCTTCTCAGACCGGGAGCCCGTGCCCACCTGCGATCGCCGCATGGAGGTCACCGCTTCCTGCTGTTCCCGCAATTTCATTTCGTACAATTTGGCCCGCAGGATCTGCATCGCCCGTTCCCGGTTCTGTAACTGCGATCGCTCCTCGGTGCAAAAAATCCGAATGCCGGTTGGTTTGTGGAACAAGTCAACCGCTGTCTCCACCTTGTTGACATTTTGTCCCCCCGCACCACCGGAGCGGGCCGTTGAAACTTCGATGTCCTTGGGGTCAATGTGGACTTCCACATCATCTACTTCCGGCATGATCGCCACCGTTGCTGTCGAAGTATGCACCCGCCCAGAGGCTTCGGTCAGCGGTACGCGCTGCACCCGATGCACACCTGCCTCAAATTTCAGCTTGCTATAAACGCGATCGCCCTGAATCTCCAGAATCGCTTCCTTGAAGCCGCCCATGTCCGCCGGGGACTCACTGACCAGCTTCACTTTCCAGCGCTGACTCTCCGCATAGCGAGAATACATCCGCAGCAGATCACCGGCCCAAATCGACGCTTCATCCCCCCCGGTGCCCGCCCGAATTTCCAACATGATGTTTTTGTCATCGTTGGGATCGCTGGGCAATAGCAAGATTTTCAGTTGGTGTTCCAACTGTTCAATCTGGGTTTCCAGATCACTTACTTCCAAAGCTGCCATTTCCAGCAATTCTGGATCTGAAGCCGACTCCTTCAAAATCTGTCGGGCTCCCAGCAAATCCTGCTGTTTCCTCTTCCACTGGTCATAGGCGTTGACCACCTCTTCCAAGGAAGCGCGGGCCTTCGCAACCCGCTGAAACTCGCCCGGATCCTTAGCAATATCCGGATCAGCCAGACGCCGAGTCAACTCATTAAACGTCTGGTCAACAGAGTTTAGCTTGTCCAGCAGATATGCTTCAGCCATAAATAGTCAGCTCAAACGGTCAGAAAAACAGCTCCAGCATCAGCCCCCCTCATCTGTGTCTTGCAACAGCAGAGAGTTGCTGAACCCTTAGCCCTTTTTCTTGTCCTGGGTAGGGCTCTCCCCTCCTTCCATCATGCCGTATTTCCGCAGGAACCGCTCAACTCGACCTTCGGTGTCGATGATCTTCTGAGTGCCCGTAAAGAAGGGGTGATTGCCCGACCAGACATCCACATGAAGTTCCGGTTTGGTCGAACCAACCGTCATCACCACTTCACCATTACAAATAACCTTCGCTTCCGGATACCACTCTGGATGAATCCCAGCCTTTGCCATGACTAACTCCTAACCAATCTGTCTAAAAATAATTTGCAAATAATTTGCCGAACTGAGCGGACAACCCACTGGCATCGGGAGAGCCCGCTTTCCCAAGGACCTATGGTTATCTGATTACCGCTTGGAGTATTGAGGCGCTTTCCGAGCTTTCTTGAGACCGTACTTGCGACGTTCCTTCGCACGGGGATCACGGGTTAGATAACCTTCCACCTTCAGGGGTTTGCGGTTATCGGGATCAAGTTGACACAAGGCCCGAGCCACCCCTAAGCGGACAGCATCGGCCTGACCAGTCAAGCCACCACCATGGGCATTGACCAGAATGTCATACTCATTTTCCAAGCCCAACGTTTCCAACGGAGCTTTTGCCGCCGAGATGTAGCCAGCATTACCCTGTAGATACTGTTCACCCGGACGACCATTAATGGTCATTTGACCGCTGCCAGGCACCAGGCGAACGCGGGCTACTGCGGACTTACGTCGGCCAGTTCCAAAATACATGGCCCGTCCTTGGTCTGTTGCTTGCATGGATCTTATTCTCCTGGAATTGTCTTAATCTCTAAAGTCTGGGGCTTTTGGGCCTCATGGGGATGGTCAGGCCCCGCATAGACCTTAAGTTTGGTGAACAATTTGCGGCCCAGGGTATTCTTGGGCAGCATTCCCTTTACTGCATGCTCAATAATTCGTTCGGGCAAACGGGACTGGAGCTTGGCAAAGCTCTCCAGTTTCATACCGCCAGGACGGCCGGAATGACGGCGGTAAACTTTTTGTTCCCGCTTTTTGCCCGTCACAGCAATCTTTTCAGCATTCACCACAATGACGAAATCGCCTATGTCCATAGAGGGGGTAAATTCAGGCTTGTTTTTGCCCCGCAAAACTTTGGCAATTTCGCTGGCCAGACGCCCCAGCCGTTGATCAGTGGCATCCACCACGTACCAGGTGCGCTCAAGGGAATCTTGGGGAGGAAGGTAGGTCTTAGTCATGACAGTCTCTGTTGAATCAATATCAGATCAGGAAACCGGTTGGGCCACGTCCGAACTAACGGCAGGCAGATGTTCCGGTGGGGAAAGCAACCGAAATAAGGGTTGCGTATCGAACCAGACATCAGGCGGAAAGGGAAATTCAGGATAGCCGACCCGTAACAGGCACAAGCCTTGGGCTGGTGCAGCATACTTCACCTCTTCCCGTCGCTCTGCTGTCCAGAGGTCGGTAAAACTGGTGGGCGATCGCACCCCACGACCAACCTGCACCAACAGTCCAACCAGCAAGCGCATCATGCCATACAGAAAACCGCTGGCCTGCACTTCGATATAGACAAAGGGACCTTCGCGCCGACACTCTGTCCCCTGAACATCCACCCAGGAGTGGGGGCGACGGGAACCAGCCCGATGAAAAGCCGACAGATGGTGACGACCCACCAAAGGAGTCAAAGCAGTTTGCATCAACGACTCATCTAGCGGTTCGTAATAGTAGTGCCAGACGTAAGGACGCAGGAACAAATTCGGTCGGGGATCGGTGTAGAGAGTATAGCGATAGCGCCGCCAGACAGCCGAAAAACGGGCATGCCAGGTCGGACTAACCGCCGCAGAGGCCCGTATCAGAACATCCTGAGGTAAGCGGGAGTTCAAAATATCCGCCCAACGATGGGCCGGAATCCGCACTGGAGCTTCAAAGTGGGCTACCTGAGCAGCCGCATGAACCCCTGTATCCGTCCTACCCGCAGCATGAATCCGCACCGGAGACTCCAGAATCTGTTCCAATACAGTCTCAATTTCCTGCTGCACCGTTCGATGGCCAAGCTGACGCTGCCAGCCATGAAAGTGAGTGCCCAGGTATTGAATTACCAGGGCCACTCGTTGAGTCGGTGAGGCAGGAGAAGCCAGCATGGAATTAAGTTAGCTCAATGATGGCCATTTCAGCATTATCACCCCGACGACTGACCGTGCGCAGGATACGGGTGTATCCTCCGTTGCGATCGGCATAACGGGTGCTGGCCTGCTCAAACAGGGCATGAACCAATTGCTTGTCATACAAATAGCCCATTGCCTGACGACGAGCCGCCAGAGATCCATCCTTGGCTAGGGTGATCATCCGCTCTGCCTCAGAGCGAACCGCCTTGGCGCGGATTTTGGTCGTAGTAATCCGGCCATGACGGATCAGTTCAGTTGTCAGCGATCGCAGGAGGGCCCGGCGCTGGTCAGCAGGTTTCCCCAGTTGGGGGACACGACAACGGTGACGCATAACAAATGTTCCCTTGGTTGAACAAACGCAAAAAATCAGTCAAGTCAGCCTCGCTTCCAGTGCCGGACATTTCCCCCGTCGGAAGCCCCCTGGCAACTAGCCTTTCTTGGACTTTTCAGTCGGCAGGGTAATCCCTAACCGATCCTGCAAAGCTTCCACCACTTCTTCGGCAGATTTTTGACCGAAGTTCTTAATTTCCAGCAGGTCTTCCTGGGTGTAGTCCAGCAAATCAGAAACGGAATTGATTTGGGCCCGCTTCAGGCAGTTGTAGGCACGAACTGAGAGTTGCAACTCCTCAATCGGAATCTGGCTGGTCGGATCTTCATCATCCGTAAACTCAGCTTTCGTCGCCTCAAAGGTGATTTCCCGCAAGGGGTTAAACAGATCCACCACAATACTGGCGGCCTGACTCAGGGCCTCTTGAGGTGTCAGACTGCCATTGGTGGAAATTTCCATGATCAGTCGGTCTTTCTCAATTGCGCCGCCAACCCTGGCGTCTTCCACTGTGTAATGAACTTTACGAACCGGCATAAAGACCGCATCAATCTGGAGAAAATCCAGCGCAGACGAATCTTCCCGACTCCGATCAACCGAACGGTAACCCTTGCCCTGCTCAATCCGGAATTCCATTTCCAGCGTAGATCCGGCCGAAAGCGTGGCAATGTACTGACTGGGATCGATTACTTCCACTTCTGACGGTAGCTCAAAGTGATCGGAAGTTACCGTTGCCGGACCCTGCACTAATAGGCGACCAATCTGAGGTTGAGAGGAATAGCTCTTCAGAACGACCTGCTTCATGTTTAACAAGATGTCCAGCACATCTTCCCGCACCCCTGGAATAGTGGCGAATTCATGGCTAACACTAGCAATCCGCACCGCCGTAATCGCCGCCCCTTCCAGGTTAGACAGCAAGACTCGGCGCAGAGCATTGCCCAGCGTCGTTCCCTGTCCCCGTTCTAAAGGCTCGATAATGAACCGGCTACTTTGGCCCTGGTCGTTCTCGATCCTGGTTTCAACACACTCAACCTGAAACTGTGCCATGGAGCAATTTCCCCTCGTCTCAACTAAAGGCTCAAGCCTCTGAAATACTAGTTTTCTCAGCCAACAAACCGAAACAGGCTCCAAAAGGCTGACCCCGACAACAACATCCGGCTAACAGCCAGCCTACTGACCAGATTCATTAAACTCGACGACGCTTCGGTGGGCGACAACCATTGTGGGGAATAGGGGTCACATCCCGGATCAGGGTAATCTCCAACCCAGCCGCTTGCAGCGCCCGAATAGCGGTTTCTCGACCGGCTCCTGGCCCACTGACCATCACCTCAATCTGCCGCATCCCCTGATCACCCGCACGGCGGGCAGCATTTTCCGCTGCGGTTTGGGCGGCAAAGGGAGTCCCTTTTTTTGCCCCCTTGAACCCACTAGAACCAGCCGAGGCCCAGGAGATGACTTCGCCGTTAGGATCGGAAATGGTCACGATGGTGTTATTAAAGGTCGATTGGATGTGGGCCACGCCGTTGGGAACATTTTTTTTCTGCTTTTTGGGGCCAGTTTTTCTCGATGGTTGTCGCGCCATGTTGAGGTTCCTACACTGATTTCAATTCACTAAATGGGGTATCAAGCAAAGGCTAAGTTTGGAAGCAGGATAGAGAAAAGGCAAGGGGGCATTGCTCAAGCTACCCAATAGATTTCAAGCAGATAGCTGAAAGCAGCCGCTGAGCCATTAACCATAAACAGACAGCGATCCTTACTTCTTACTGGGCGCCTTTTTCTTCCCAGCAACGGTCCGACGACCACCTCGGCGGGTACGAGCATTGGTCCGAGTTCTTTGACCCCGCACCGGCAATCCCAGCCGATGACGCCTGCCTCGATAGGTGCCAATGTCCATCAACCGCTTGATGTTCATTGACTCCAATCGTCTCAGGTCACCTTCAACCTGATAATTGCCTTCCAACTCCTCTCTCAAAGCAGCCACTTCAGCGTCGCTCAGATCTTTCACCCGTGTATCCGGGTTAACACCTGTCGCCTTGAGAATCTGCTTTGATCGGGTCAATCCAATGCCATAAATGTAAGTCAGACCAATCTCGACACGCTTATCGCGAGGCAGGTCTACTCCAGCAATCCGTGCCACACTCTTCTCTCCCAGTCTTTAGTTTTCGCTAAACGCTCATTCCCAAGCTATCTTGGTCGATATCACTTGCTTTCCGCATGCCAAACGAAACACCGTTCCGCTGAAGCGTTAAGTTAACCCTGCCGCTGTTTATGCTTGGGGTTGGAACAAATCACCATAACTCTGCCGCGGCGACGGATGACGCGGCATTTCTCACAAATTTTCCGGACAGACGCTCGAACCTTCATGCCTCATCTCGTCAGCACTACAAACACAATATCCTATCAATTTTGAATAGTATCTGTCAAATAGGTTGAAAATTCAGGCAGAGGGGACAATCCGACTTGATGATCCCACCTTATTTTTTATTCTTAAGGCGATATGTAATCCGCCCTTTGGTTAAATCGTAGGGGGTCAGCTCAACTTTCACCCGATCGCCGGGCAGAATTTTGATGTAGTTCCGCCGGATTTTCCCGGAAATATGGGCCAGGACGTTAAACCCGTTATCCAGATTGACCCGAAACATGGCATTCGGAAGGGATTCGGTCACGGTTCCTTCCATCTCAATCAGATCTTGCTTAGACAAGTAAATCTCCTCTATAGGGTTAAAAGGGTGAAAGGGCGTAACAGTGAACCATGGGTGGCCAGAGCTTTCACCAGACAGACAAGGAAAGCCGCCGACCTGATGGACAGTCAGCCTATCTAGTATACAAAAAAGTCTGACGGGTAAGAGACTTGGCCAGACAAACCAAAATCGGTTCCAGGATGACCAAACTAACTCCGTCAGATCCGGGTGAGAAAATTTAGACCAGGCTTTTCAGGTCGGCAGTTACTTCATCCATGGAGCGATCGCCATTGATTGCAATCAGCCGCTGACGCTGTTGGTAGAAGTCAATCAGGGGCTTGGTCTGGGCGTAATAGACCTCTAACCGATGGCGAATCACCTCTTCGGTATCGTCTTGACGGCCCCGACCCAATAGTCGGTTGACTAAAACCTGATCGGGAACATCCAGGTTCACCGCATAGCTGTAGGGCTGATTGATTTCTTCCAGCAACTCTTCTAAGAAAATTGCTTGCGGCAGGTTTCGGGGGAAGCCATCCAGAATCCAACCGTTGGCAGCATCTGGCTGACTCAGGCGATCGCGAATTAAGTCAATCACCAGTTGATCAGGCACTAACTCTCCGGCGTCCATATATTCCTTGGCCTTGACGCCCAACGGCGTCTGGTTCGCCACGGCATCCCGCAAAATTTCTCCAGTTGAAATATGGGGAATGGAGCAGAGTTCAGCCAAAACATGAGCCTGAGTTCCCTTACCAGCGCCCGGAGCCCCCAAAACAATCAATCGTGACACTACTGCTTCACCATTCCTTCATAACGTTGAGAAATAACATAGGTCTGGATTTGCTTTGCCGTATCAATTGCCACACCCACCAGAATCAACAGTGATGTTGCCCCTAAGCCCTGAAAAGTTCTGACCCGGGTTGCACTTTCCACGGCGGTTGGCACGATCGCCACTAAACCCAGAAAAATAGCGCCCAGGAAGGTTAAACGGTTTAGCACCCGTTCAATGTAATCACTAGTTGCCTTGCCTGGCCGGATACCCGGAATACTGGAGCCCATCTTCTTCAGGTTCTGCGACAGGTCAACCGGGTTAACAATCAACGAGGCATAGAAATAGCTGAAGAACAGAATCAGCAGTAAATAGGCAATCACATACAGCCAGGGAGTCGGTCCATTGGGACTGAGGTAGTTGGCGACCTGGATGACGATTTCGTTTTTGGTGAATTGGGCCAGGGAGGCGGGAATAATCAGCACCGCAGAGGCAAAGATGATCGGCATCACCCCACCCTGGTTGAGACGCAGGGGCAGGTAGCTGCTGCGTTCCATGTACATGCGCCGTCCTACCTGACGACGGGCCGAGATAATGGGAATCCGCCGAGTTCCCTCCTGGACAAACACAATGCCGACGATCATGACCAGAAAGACCAGCAGCAGAATCACCACACCACCCACAATGTTGCGATCGCCACTCTGAGCCAACTCTAAGGTCTGACCCAGCGATCGGGGCAACCCAGAAACAATGTTGACGAAAATCAATAAGGACGCTCCATTGCCAATCCCCCGTTCCGTAACCAGTTCGCCCACCCACATGACAAACATGGAACCGGCTGTCAAGGCAAGCACCATTTGTACTACAAACCACGGTCCCCAACCAACCACAAAAGGTCGCACCCAGAAGGCAACACCAACGCTCTGGACAATAGCCCAACCCAGTGCCACATACCGGGTAATTTGGGAAATCTTGCGGCGTCCCGCTTCACCCTCATTCTTTTGTAGGTTTTCCAGGGATGGAATGGCCGCTGTCAACAACTGCAAAATAATCGAGGCGTTGATATACGGCAAAATGCCCAAAGCAAAGATCCCCAGCAAGGAAATACCACCACCAGAGAAAATATCCAGGAAGCCAATTACTGGACTATTTTGAATGCTCTGGGCAAAAGCTTGACGATCAATACCGGGTACCGGAATAAAGGTGCCCAACCGAACCAGGACTAACATCCCGATGGTTAACAGAATCCTTCCGCGCAACCCGGCAGCCTGGGCCATTTGGGCGAAGGTTTCCTGGGCACTCGGCGTTTTGTCTCGACTAACGACCATGTAAGGAATCCCTCTACGTCACAGATATTCCTGCGAAACAGCTATTTGTATTCAGGCTGATACCAATTCCATCTTTAAGGCCTGCCAGTCTGGCTTACAGGTCTGAAACGACGAGACTCCGTAGACAGAGAGGCGACCATAAAGATTCATTGAATCGGTATGACAATCACTCCTTAATCTGACCCATCCGCACAACCCAGCAGTTGGCTAAACCCAGCTATCCGGGTACTGGAAAACTTCAGGCAGTGAATTGCTATAGCAGCTTTTACCTAGCATACCTCACCATGACAAAGGACATTGGAGCAGATCTCCAATGTCCTTTGAATTCACATGCAACTAGGTTCAAACAATTTCACAAGTCCCCTTAGCCGCCTCAATCTTTTCTCTAGCTGAGGCACTGAATGCCGCCGCCTTAACAGTGAGAGCAACTTCCAGTTCACCGCTGCCCAAAACCTTCAGGGGACCATCATCCGTAGTCACAATTCCCGCTTCCATCAAGGAACCCAAAGTAACTTCTGTTTTGGCGGGCAAATTGGCCAGATCTTCCACATTAATGATGGTGTATTGCTGCCGACCAACCATCGGGAAATGCTTTAATTTCGGCAACCGACGATACAGCGGCATCTGGCCCCCTTCAAACCCAGGACGGGTTGGCCGACCCGAACGGGACTTTTGACCCCGCATGCCAAAGCCACAGCTAGCGCCCTGACCGGCCGCAATTCCCCGGCCAACCCGACGGGGACGTTTTTTAGAGCCTTGTTTAGGAGCAATATCTGCAAATCTCATCGCCAAACTCCTCGCTTACTTAGACGAGCTGATAAACAAGTTCTCAATCGGTACGCCCCGGTCCTCAGCCACTTCAGCAAAAGTCCGAAGGGAGTCCAGAGCATTGACAGCTGCTCGGGCATTATTCAGGGGGTTGTTAGAACCTAACTGTTTAGCCAAAACGTTTTTGACCCCAGCCAATTCCAGAACGGTGCGGACAGCTCCCCCAGCAATTACCCCAGTTCCAGGCGCGGCAGGCCGCATGAGTACTTTGGCACCACCGCCACTGCCACTGGACGGGTGAGGAATGGAATTTGAGCGGGTTAGTGGCACATCAACCAGATGTTTCTTGCCATCAGCGACGCCCTTTTTGACCGCGCCGATGACGTCACTGGCTTTGCCAACCCCGACTCCAACCTGACCTTTTTCATTACCGACGACGACGATCGCACGGAAGCTAAGCTTCTTACCGCCCTTAACCACTTTGGTTACTCGACGAATCTGCACTACCCGCTCTTGCCAGTCGGTCTCTTTTTCGCGAGTCTTACTGCTCTTACGACCTTTTGCCATAACCTGCTGTTACTCTGAACGTGCTGAACAATGTGCGAGTGAAAGAGACGTGCGATCAGTTTCCAGGCAATCCAGAAACTCCAACCGCCAACGGCTTTTCACTAAAACTCAAGACCTGCTTCACGGGCAGCTTCCGCCAGGGCCTTAACCCGTCCATGATACAGATTTCCTCCCCGGTCAAACACCACTTGCTTAATTCCTGTTTCCAACAGCCGCTGAGCAATCAGCTTGCCAACCTGAGCCGAGGCGGCGCAGTTAGCAGTAGACTCCACCTGCTCACGCAAGGAGGCATCGACCGTTGAAGCAGAAACTAAAGTTTGGTGCTTCGTATCATCAATAACCTGAGCATAGATATGCTGATTCGAGCGAAAAACTGCCAAGCGAGGACGTTCAGCCGTTCCTTTAACTGTACGGCGAACTCGACTATGGCGGCGACGGGTTGCTTCTCTCCGATTAACTTGCATAGTTATTTCTTCCCTGCCTTACCAACCTTCCGTCTAACAGCTTCACCCGCATAGCGAATTCCCTTGCCTTTGTAGGGTTCCGGCGGGCGGACAGCCCGAATTCGGGCAGCTGTGTTACCAACAATTTCCTTGTCAATTCCGCTGACCAGGACGTTGGTGTTATTTTCTACCGCAAATTGAACACCTTCTGGGGGCTCAATCTGAACCTGATGGCTGTATCCAACGTTTAGAACTAAGTTGCGGCCTTGAACCTGGGCCCGATAACCAACTCCCTGAATTTCCAGCCGGCGTTCAAACCCCTTGGAAACTCCCTCAACCATGTTGGCTACCAGGGTGCGGCATAGACCATGCTTTTCCCGGGCATTACGAGACTCATCCCGACGAGTTACCAACAGGTTACTGTCTTCTTGAGCCACAATTACCTCTGCGGGAATGACTCTAGACAGTTCACCTTTAGGACCTTTGACCGTAACAGATTGACCCTCGATCGCAACCGTGACCTTGGCGGGAAGACTGATGGGGCGTTTACCAATGCGAGACATAGCTGACTACTCCTAACTAGAACCGTGATTTGTTGCTAGCGGCGAACTTTAACTTCAGTGACCTAAGAAAACCAATGAAATTGCCGAGAATTAAAGACCCTAGCAACCAAAGTCACCAGACGTAGCAAAGGACTTCGCCACCCAAACCATTCTGGCGGGCCTCACGATCTGTCATGATGCCACTAGAAGTAGAGATGATGGCAATCCCAATTCCGCCTAACACCCGAGGCAGATCTTTGCGGTTGGAGTAGACCCGAAAGCCGGGTTTACTGACCCGCTTCAGCGTAGTAATGATCGGCCGTTTGTTCTTTCCCTTATATTTCAAGGAGAGAACCAGGTGCCGTGTGACGCCTTCGCCTGCTTCTTCGTAGTCCGCAATAAAGCCCTCATCCTTTAAGACCTTGGCAATGCTGCGGGTCATTTTGGTGGAAGGAACTTCCGTTGTTTGGTGACGCGCCATACATGCATTCCGAATTCGCGTCAGCATATCTGCAATCGTGTCGTTTGCCGCCATAGTTTTCCCTTGATAAACCTGCCTTAGTTATCCCGGAAGGGCATCCCCATCTCTTTGAGCAAGGCTCGACCTTCTTCATCGGTGCTTGCAGTCGTAACGATGGAAATATCCATGCCGCGAATCTGGTCAATGCTGTCGTAATCCACTTCTGGGAAAATCAGCTGCTCTCGAATACCCAGGGTGTAGTTTCCGCGGCCATCAAAGCTTTTTGCACTGACACCCCGGAAATCCCGGATGCGAGGCAACGCCAGGTTAATCAGCCGATCTAAGAAGGCATACATGCGATCAGACCGCAGGGTCACCATGATGCCAACCGGCATGCCCTGACGCAGCTTGAAGCCCGCGATCGCCTTCTTTGCCCGGGTGACAACGGGTTTTTGACCCGTAATCAACGCAATTTCAGCTAGGGAGGACTCCAGGGCTTTGGCATTCTGGGATGCTTCCCCTAGTCCCCGGTTCACCGTAACTTTGATGATTTTGGGTACCTGATGGAGGTTTTCATACTTAAACTCTTCCATCATTTTGGGAACGATTTTTTCCCGGTAGAGTGTTTTCAGTCGTTGTGCCATCGATTAGTTCCTCTATAGTCCCTGGGCTTGGTCAGGGCAAATGATTTATACAATGCTCAAGCTGGCAACAGCCATGAACCGCTAATCCAGAATTTCACCCGTCTTTTTCAGCATCCGAACCTTACGGCCATCTGCATTAAAGGTGTAGCAAACTCGACTGGCCACTTTCTGCTTCTCAGAGTAGAGCATGACGTTGGAACTGTGGATTGGCACTTCGGTGTTAACAATCTGGCCAGACTCACCTTCTTGCCGGGGTTTAACGTGCTTGGTGCGAATGTTGACGCCCTTGATCAGCACTTTGCTGGTTTTGGGATAGGTCCGCAGCACCTCCCCAACTTTGCCTTTGTCACTGCCAGCGATCACTTGAACCGTGTCGCCTTTCTTAACATGCATCTTGTAACGAGATGGTTGTGCATTTGTCTTGGCCATCACAGCACCTCCGGAGCCAGAGAAACGATTTTGGTAAAGTTTTTATCCCGCAACTCACGGGCCACCGGACCAAATACGCGGGTGCCTCTGGGGTTCCCATCCTTGTTGATAATCACCGCCGCATTGTCATCGAACCGAATGCTCATACCACTGTCCCGCCGCAAAGTTTTGCGAGTCCGGACTACCACAGCGGTCACCACATCTGATTTCTTAACGGCCATGTTGGGCAATGCGTCTTTCACAACGGCGATAATGATATCACCCACACCGGCATAGCGACGGTTACCACTGCCCAGAACCCGAATACACATGAGTTTACGGGCGCCGCTATTATCGGCCACATTTAGATAACTTTCCTGCTGAATCATCGGTTCCCTCCCCTGCAGCCTAACTGTTGGTGGTTAAAATTTCCGCCACAGTCCACCGCTTAGTACGGCTCAATGGACGGGTTTCCTGAATCCGGACGCGATCGCCCACCTGACACTTGTTCTCCTCATCATGAACCTTATAGCGCTGAGTGCGCGCCACAATCTTGCCGTACTTGGAGTGGGCAGAACGGGACTCTACGGCAACCACTACCGTCTTGTCCATTTTGTCACTGACAACTAAGCCAACTCTTTCCTTGACTGCCATAGAGATCACTCCGTTTCTGCAACCGCTTGCGAGGATACTAACTGCCGCTCTCGTTCAACCGTCATTAATTGGGCTAACCGATGGCGGGCGTGTTTAAATTCGTGGGGCTTTTCCAAGCGACGCGTTCCCTTTTGAAATCGCAGTTCAAACAACTGACGCTTGGTTGCTACAATTTGCTCTTCCAATTCCTGATCACTGAGATCACGGACTTCATCAACCTTAGGCAATGGCATGATCAAGACTCCTCCGTTTCACGGGTAACAACCTTTGTCTTAATCGGCAGTTTGAAGGAAGCTAAGCGCATCGCCTCGCGGGCCACTTCTTCAGACACACCGGCGATTTCAAATAAAATCCGACCCGGCTTAACCACTGCCACCCAATACTCAGGCGCACCTTTACCAGAACCCATCCGGGTTTCAGCTGGTCGCATGGTCACTGGCTTATCTGGAAAAATACGAATCCAGATTTTGCCACCCCGACGGATATAGCGGGTCATAGCTCGACGGCTAGCTTCAATCTGGCGGGATGTAATCCAGGCTGGTTCCGTTGCTTGCAGGCCGAACTCGCCAAAGTTCAGGGTGTTGCCGCGAGTCGCCAGACCCTTCATGCGTCCACGCTGCTGTTTGCGAAATTTAGTTCTTCTTGGACTTAACATGACTCAGTACCTCTAGGATTTAGGCGTCAGGACCAGGGGGATTGGGTTCCCTTGTCCACCATCCTTCTACTCTTCGTTAGAGCGATCTTCAAACTGCTGGCGACGACGCTGCTGGCGACGACGGGGTTGGGCAGCAACCGGAGCTGGCTGCTCTTCCTGACCTGGAAGAATTTCACCCTTAAAGACCCAGACCTTAATGCCCAGGGTGCCATAGATAGTGCTGGCCGTCTTATAAGAGTAGTCAATATCAGCCCGCAGGGTATGGAGCGGCACGCGACCTTCCCGGGTCCACTCAGGACGGGCGATTTCTGCCCCATTGAGACGACCACTGACCTGAATCTTAATGCCCTCAATTCCAGCTCGTTGGGCCCGCTGAATTGCCTGACGCACCACTCGGCGGAAGGAAACTCGACGCTCCAACTGCTGGGCAATGTACTCAGCGATTAAGGCTGCATCCGCATCAACACGAGCCACTTCTACTACATTGATTCGGATCTGGCGATCGCTCGCCCCCAACTCTTTCTGTAGTCCAGCCCGTAAAGATTCAATTCCGGTTCCGCCACGTCCGACCACCACACCAGGACGGGCCGTCCGCACTTCCAGATCAATCTGATCAGCCTTGCGCTCAATCCGAACGTCAGAAATACCAGCACTACTCAGATTCTTTTCGACAAACTTGCGAATCCGATAGTCTTCCTGGAGGAGCTCGGAATAGCGCTTATGATCTCCGTACCAGCGCGAACGGTGTTCCTGAGTAATTCCTAAACGTAAACCGGTTGGATGAATCTTCTGTCCCACGAGTGCGTCCTCAGTTCAATGCAATATCAGCCAAAACTTCCCTTATCTGAGCAACGAACCTCAATCCTCTGCGCCCGGTGCCACGGCGATCGTGATGTGGCAGGTAGGCTTGCGGATCTGATAGGCTCGCCCTTGGGCCCGCGGCCGATAACGCCGCAAGCTGGGACCCTGATCGGCATAAGCCTGACTAACAACCAGACCAGCCCGATCAAACCCCTCATTATGTTCGGCATTCGCTGCCGCCGAACGCAGCACCTTTAACACCGGTTCGCAGGCGCGATAGGGCATAAATTCCAGAATGATCAGCGCCTCCCGATAGCTCCGCCCCCGAATCTGATCCAGGACCCGACGCACCTTAAATGGAGACATGCGGACGTACCGGGCGATCGCTTTTACTTCAGTCGTATCAACAGCCATAATTTTCTCCTTTAGCTACTAGCCGTCAGCTACTAGCTAACCCTCCTATCGACGAGCCTTCTTATCGCCACCCGCATGCCCCTTAAAGGTACGGGTCGGAGCAAACTCACCCAACTTATGTCCCACCATCTGCTCTGTTACATAGACCGGCACATGCTGCCGTCCATTGTGGACTGCGATCGTGTGGCCAATCATCTGGGGCAGAATTGTAGAAGATCGAGACCAGGTTTTAATCACCTGCTTCTCGCCCTTAACATTGAGGGCTTCAATTTTGCTCAACAAATGGTCTGCAACAAACGGACCTTTCTTCAATGAACGCGACATGTCTCACCTTCCCCCTGTCAGCTTAAGATTCCCGACCGCCCTTACCACGCTTGGATGACTTCCGACGACGACGAACAATCAAGGAATTACTTAGCTTGTTCTTTTTGCGTGTCTTATAGCCCAAAGCTGGCTTACCCCAAGGGGTTACAGGCCCGGACCGACCAATCGGAGCCCGACCTTCCCCACCGCCATGGGGGTGATCCACGGGGTTCATCACACTCCCCCGAACCTCTGGCCGCCGTCCCTTCCAGCGCTTACGTCCGGCCTTACCCAGACTGGTGTTGCGAATATCCGCATTACCCACCGAACCAATCGTGGCGTAACAGTCCCGACGAACCAACCGGACTTCCCCAGACGGCAACTTTAAGGTCACAAAGTTTCCCTCCTTCGCAGCCACCTGAGCCCCAGCCCCAGCCGCCCGCACCATTTGGCCACCCCGACCAGGCACCAGCTCAACGTTATGCACCACTGTACCCAGCGGAATATTGCCCAGTGGCAACGCATTCCCAACTTCAATGGGAGCGTCTGGCCCAGACCGAATGACAGTTCCAACCGCCAAATTGGCAGGATAGAGAATGTAGCGCTTTTCTCCATCGGCATAATGCAACAGAGAAATTCTGGCGTTCCGGTTGGGGTCATATTCAATCGAAACCACCTTGGCTGGCACATTGTGCTTATCCCGGCGAAAATCCACAATCCGATAGAGGCGCTTGTGCCCGCCCCCCCGGTGGCGGCAAGTAATGACCCCGCGATTGTTCCGCCCTTTAGGACGATGAACTGAACGAGTCAATGATTTTTCCGGTTCACTCCGGGTCACTTCAGCAAAATCCTGAACTGACAGCGTGCGGGTACCAGGGGTACAGGGTCGATAAATACGAATGCCCATAACAGTGATCTCTTAGGGAGTTAAAACGGCAGACTTCAGAGAGTGGATCCGTGAGAGAACCAAAATCCAGACAAATCAGGCAAATTAGACTTCCGGGAACAGGGTAATAGAATCTCCCGGCGCTAGGGTGACGATCGCCCGCTTGTAAAGGGGACGGTGACCCACAAACTTGCCCACCCGCTTTTTCTTGCGGGGTGGATTGAGGGTACTCACCCCAACCACCTTGACATCGAACAATGTTTCGATTGCGGACTTAATTTGCGGCTTGGTCGCCTTCGGAGAAACCTCAAACGTATACTGGTTACTTTCCAGCAACAGGGTTGCCTTCTCCGTCACAATCGGGCGACGAATCAGATCAATCAACGTCCGGGGAGTCAAATCAGTCACCGTAGACCTCCTGAATCTTGGCCAACGCAGACGTGGTAGCCACAATCTGATCAGCTGCTAACAAATCAAACACATTCAAATTACTGGCCGAGATCAATCGAAGATTGGCAATGTTACGAGCCGACAGATAAACATTCTCATCCCGCTCAGCAACGATCATCAGCACCTTGGCGCCGGACTCGACCCCCCAACCTGTGAGGGCAGTTGCTAGTTCTTTGGTTTTGGGCCGTGGCAACTTCTCGGCAAAGTCTTGAACCACAATCAGATCTTCAACTCGCCCCTGGAAAGCAGTCCGTAGAGCCAGACGGCGTTCCTTGCGATTCATCTTCAACGAATAATCACGGGGCTTGGGACCAAAGATCACCCCACCGCCGCGCCACAAAGGAGACCGATTGGAACCAGCTCGAGCCCGTCCAGTTCCTTTCTGGCGCCAGGGCTTGCGTCCGCCCCCACTCACTTCAGAGCGGGTTTTAGTAGAGGCCGTTCCCTGACGAGCATTCGCCAATTGCCGAACCAGAGCCCGATGGACAATATGAGAGGCACTTTCTTCTTTAGCCACTCGCAGATCCAGAGAAGCGGTTCCCGCTTCCTTGCCCTCCCAATCTCGAATTACACAGTCGACCATAACTCTTTACCCGATTCTCAAACGTTCCAAGCCTGAAACCTAGCCCAAAATGCCAGTCAGAAACCCTTATTTGCGACCCACTTTCTTCGCAGGCACAATATTCACCAGCGCCCCAGGTTTACCTGGAACCGCTCCTTTGATCAACAGCACATTGCGCTCTGGATCAACCCGGACGATGGTCAACTTACGGATGGTGACTTGACTACCGCCCAGTCGGCCAGCCATCCGCTTACCAGGGTAAACCCGACCCGGCGTAGTGCCAGCCCCCGTCGATCCAGGCAGCCGATGGTTTTTGGAACCGTGAGCCATGGGGCCGCGCTTAAAGTTATGGCGCTTCTGATAACCCGCAAATCCCCGTCCAATACTGGTGCCAATTACGTCCACTACCTGCCCAGAGGTGAAGGTTTCAACCGTGATCTGCTGACCTAGCTCAAATTCGGATTCACTATCCAAGCGATATTCATGCAGATGACGCAGGGGAGACGCACCGGACTTCGCCAAGTGCCCCAGCTCTGGCTTAGACAAAGACTTTTGGGATACCTCGCCATATCCCACTTGGACGGCAGTATAGCCATCCGTCTTCTCTGTCTTGATTTGAGTAACAATACAGGGGCCTGCCTGAATGACCGTAACAGGGACTGCTTTCCCTGCTTCATCAAACACTTGGGTCATCCCTAATTTGGTGCCAAGAATGCCAACAGACACGGTGACTGGACTCCCTTTTCTACACACTAAAAAGCCGTGAGAGGTGAGTGAGAAACCACACTCTCACCAGTGACCCCTGCCTAACAAGGGTCGCCCGAAAAGCAGGCACTGCCTATTTTTGACAGAGCCAATCCGGGATAGTTCTTTATCGCTTTAGTGCAGCCCGATGAAGCAGCAAATGAGCGGAACGAACACTTTTGACCAGAGGTTTTCCAGGACTTGAGCAGTAACCCACTCAGTATCCTCGTTGAAAGCCTGGGATTCGCTCATGCACCAGTGGTAACTGGCGTTGCTGTTTGGAACGTTTCGCGGCTTCAAATGAGCAACAGCTTTTTACTATAGAACACTTTTTATAAGTTTGTCTAGTAATTTCAGCAAATGGACAATTGAAATGTTCAGAATTGGGTCAGAGGACGATTTTATAGGAGGAAGGGACTAGCCAGGGGCCTTGGAGTATTAAATTATTAGAAGCCTAACCTTTACCTGATAGACAGGGATGCGTTGGTTTGCATCGGGGTTGCTGGCTGGATCGCTGTTTAGAGAGAAGGACACACAACACTATGGCATTACTTGCAACTGGGAAGCAGCTGATCCGCGATTTGGAGGCTGAAAAAGCCCTGGGTGTCTATGTTCCTCTGGAAGGAGGCTTTGAGGGACGCTATCGGCGGCGCATCCGGACAGCAGGGTACGCTTCGCTCTCAATTACGGCTCGCGGGCTGGGTGATCTGTCGATGTATTTGATGGGGGTGCATGGAGTGCGCCCGCCCCACCTGGGTAAGAAAAGCACCAGTGCGGGGGCTGCGGTCGGCTATACCTATTACATTCCACCGATTGTGGGTTATCAGTTGGAACATCTCCCTGCCAAGAGCAAAGGGCTTTTGCTATGGGTGATTGAGGGTCATGTTTTTTCTAGCGAAGAGCTGGACTATCTGGCCACACTGCCACAGATTGAGCCGCGTCTGAAGGTTGTGGTTGAGCTGGGGGGCGATCGCTACTTCCATTGGACTCCGCTGAAGAAAGCCTTACTGTCGGCCTAGCCCGTGAGGGCAGGAGACTACCAACTTGCCTCTGCAGGGTCAGCCGATGTGTGATAATGAAATGCGCTTAATTCGGTGACATTCTGAATCCGGTTGAATTGCCTTGGAGACCTGCACAATTATGCTGCGACGCTGGTTAACCGTCATGCTGGTTGCTGTTGCGCTGATGGTTGGAGGCTGCCTGCCGACAAAGGATGCCGCTTCCTCCTCATCCGCCAGCCCCACCGCCAGTCAGACTCCCTCACCCCAAATTGCCCAAATGAATAAAACTGAGATCGCCAACCTACCTCGCCTGAATGGCAACGCCACAGTCGAAATGGTCGTAAAAGGCGGAACTATTACCATTGAGGTAGACGGCACCCACGCACCTATCACCGCTGGCAACTTTGTGGATCTGGTGCAACGGGGAGTGTATAACGGGTTGGTCTTTCACCGGGTTGTTCGTAGCCCAGAGCCATTTGTGGTTCAGGGGGGAGACCCGCAAAGTAAGAATCCCAACATGCCGTCTGAACAGCTTGGCACGGGTAGTTTTGTAGATCCCGCCACTTCCCAGCCTCGCTATATTCCCCTGGAAATTCTGCCGGAGGGGGCAGACAAACCGCTTTACCATCAAACTTTTCAGATGGGTGGAGTCAGCGGCCCACCCCAACTGAAACACACCCGGGGGGCAGTTGCGATGGCCCGTTCCGCTTATCCTGATTCTGCTTCCTCCCAGTTTTATTTCGCCCTGGGGGACATTAATTTTCTGGATGGCAGTTATGCCGTCTTTGGCTATGTCACTAATGGCATGGACATTGTCGATAAAATCCAGCAGGGCGATCGCATCGAATCTGCTCGAGTGGTGAAAGGCGCCGAAAATCTAAAAACAGGTGGCTAACCCTGGCTCTTTCAGAAGCAGGGTTAAAGGCTGACGACGCAGGATTCGTCAGCCTTTATGATTTGGAGTCACCGATCATCCGGGCGGAATCGCCGGTCCCCTGGCACAAATCCGAATTTGACGAATGAGTTCAGACTGCTACATGGATGTGGTCGTGACCGGCATTGGTCTACGTTCTGCTTTGGGCTGTCGGCAGACAACCTGGAACCGACTGTTAGCCGGAGAGTCTGCCATCCAGATCCGCCAACCGTTTACCCGACTGGCGGCTCGCCCATTGGCAATGACTGCAGCGATGCCCATAGATTTGCCTTCTCTGACCGATCAGGTGGTGCTGGATGCGCTTCAGGATGCCGGGTTGTCAGCTCCTTTACCCGATTGTGGGGTGGTGATTGGCTCCAGTCGGGGCAACCAGGCCAGTTGGGAACAACTGGCCGCAGAAGCGATCGCCCAAAGCCTGGCGCCGTCGCAAAAACCGCCCGGCCCAACAGGAGAACGATCCTCCCCGTCTCCCGCCATCTCTCCAGAGCGATCGCCAGCGGCCTGGTCCCTAGCCGATTGGCTGGACACGTTGCCCCACGCTGCCGCCATCACAGCCGCTCGGCGCATTGGTGCGACAGGACCAGTTCTATCTCCTATGGCAGCCTGTGCTACAGGTCTGTGGGCGATCGCCCAGGGGTTTGAGTTGCTCCAATCCGGACTCTGTGAACGGGTATTGGCCGGAGCAGTGGAAGCGCCCATCACCCCCCTCACCCTGACTGGCTTTGAACAAATGGGAGCCCTGGCCCAAACCGGCGTCTATCCCTTCGACCGACAACGGGAAGGACTGGTATTGGGGGAAGGTGGAGCGATTCTGGTCCTGGAAACAGCCGCTGCCGCCCACCAGCGCCAGGCCAAAATATATGGTCGAGTGCGGGGATTTGGCCTGTCCGCCGATGGCTATCATGTCAGTGCCCCAGCACCGGCTAGCCAGGCAGCGATCGCCGCCATCCGCAACTGTTTGCACCGCAGTCACCGCTCACCCAATCAGATTGATTATATTCATGCCCATGGAACTGCCACCCAACTCAACGATCGCAACGAAGCAACCCTGATTCAACAATTGTTTCCCCAGGGAGTCGCCGTCAGTTCAACCAAAGGCGCAACCGGCCACGCGATCGGTGCTTCGGGCGCATTGGGAGCCGCCTTCTGCCTGCTGGCCCTGGAACAGCAAATCCTGCCCCCCTGTGTTGGCCTCCGTCAGCCTGAGTTTGATCTGGATTTTGTCAGAGTCGCCCGCCCCGCAGCCGTTCACACTACCCTCTGTTTCAGCTTTGGTTTCGGCGGCCAAAATGCAGTCCTGGCTTTTGGGCAAGCCATGGGGTAACAGTCACTCAGTGTCAGCTTGTTTCGGCCGCCAGGGGAGCCAGTCTTCATCAAGGGCTTGTTCCAAGCTAAAACAGGGTTGTTCAGGAATCAGAGCAGAAGTTAACCCACTTAAGTCCAAAAATAGTTTTCGACCATTGCTATATTGTTTAGGGAAAACGTTCTGCAGAAACGTTTTTAGGCTCGGGCTAGTTTCCAATTGTTCTTGGATCTGAATACGAAAGTTGCGAATCTCCAAACTCCATCCTCGCAAGCACAGCTCTCGTTCAGACTCCCAGTACTTGACCTTAAGCAGGTGTTCGCAAAGCCGCATCAAATAACTAGAGAGTGCGTGGCGCTCACTCCTACCCAAGCTTTCCACCTCTTCAATTAAATTTTCCACATCAATATTCTCAAAGTCCCGAGATCTCAATCTCTCCAAGATTTGTGCGATCCAGAGTTGATAGTCTGTTTCATACAAGGATATTTTTGCTGGCGTCTCCAGACTCACGGTCAGTCCCTCCAAAGCGTTTTTGGTGCAGCTCAACTTGCAGCGAAGAGTGAAGTGTATATTGGGCTTTAAAACAGCAATTGCCTACGCCACCCTTTCAGATTAGCCCAGGCGCGTAAAGCCCCAGACAACGCTCTGGACACCCCTTAAGCATAGCGCCAACCAATTTAACCGGACACTTTGCCAGCAATGCCGATGCTGGCTTGACAACCGCGATCTCAAACAATACCCGCGCCATCTTGAGCATAGGACTGCTGACAGCGATCGCAGAGCCCCTGTACCGTTACCTCGTAGCTGCAACCCACTAAACCAGGACGAAGCTGGCTGAGGTCCAGAGCTTGGAAAGCATGCCAGGGAATATCCTCAATCGCTCCACAACTCTGACAGCGAAAGTGGTGATGTGGCTCCACATTCGCGTCATAGCGGGAAACTCCCTCTTCCAGCAGCACTTCGCGGATTAACCCAACCTGCCGCAGCGCCTGCAAAGCACTATAGGTCGTAGCTAAGGAAGAAACCGGCACATCCTGATTCAGCGCCATCTGAATTTGCTCCGCCGTGGGGTGATCCTGACGGGACAACAGATTGGCATAGACGGCGAAGCGCTGCGGCGTCACCCGCAACCCCTTCGACTTCAACCTTTGAACAATCGCATCTGACTGCCGCTTCATAACCCTATTGAAACGTAATGAGCCTTTTTCTTAAATTATAGTATTTACTTTAAATAAGTCCCTAGCTTTTCTTTCCTATTCTTTATTTTAAGTATTTCTACTTATGGACTTATTCTTAAATCAGAATTATTCTGATTTGCATCAGCAATAAGCTGTAACAATTTGTCCTACACCACTTGAGTTAGAGGTTTCTATGGCTGTTCTTGATCGCGTGCCCGATGTGGTTTTCAAGACCCGTGTGCGAGATGAATCCGTCCCTGGTCCCAATCCCTACCGCTGGCAAGACCGCACCACGCAAGAAATTTTTGGTGGCAAGCGGGTTGTTTTGTTTGCGTTGCCCGGCGCATTTACACCCACCTGCTCCTCCAACCACTTGCCTCGCTATGAAGAGCTGTACGACGAATTCAAGTCCCATGGGGTAGACGAAGTCATCTGTTTGTCGGTCAACGACGCTTTTGTCATGTTCCAGTGGGGTAAACAACAGGGAGCCAAGAACGTCTTTCTGTTGCCCGATGGCAACGGCGAGTTTACCCGCAAGATGGGAATGCTGGTCGATAAGTCCAACCTGGGCTTTGGCATGCGGTCCTGGCGGTATTCCATGTTGGTTGACGACGGCAAAATTGAAAAAATCTTTGTCGAGTCAGACTTCGGCGACAACTGCCCCATCGACCCCTTTGAAGTATCTGATGCGGACACCATGTTGGCGTACCTTAAAGGAGAAACTACAACTGGCGTCTCAGCACCGCGCATGGCGTTTGTGGGCTAGT
>CAZBTL010000037.1:0-5241 GCA_964494755.1 uncultured bacterium
CAGAAATGCTGGAAATACGTCTTCTTGAGAATGGTGCAAGATCTGAGCGATCGCAGGCGCCGGCAAGGGCCACTGATTAAGGACATTCTCCATTGACACACTGGCGCTGGCAGAGGATCAGGCCAAACCAGCCGTTGTTATCGGTCCAGCTTTGTAAGGGCTGCAAGGCGTGGGATTCCAGTAGGGTTTCCAGGGTAGGCAGGTGGAACTTGCGGGAAATTTCGGTGTGGATAGTTTCCCCTGCGGTCAGGGTGGTCTGGAAATCCAGACTCTCTAGACTAACGGTCTGGGTGGTTCGACTGCGCAGGTGCATTTCGATCTGGTGTTGGCTGGAATTGTAGAAGGCCCAGTGTTCAAATTGCTCCAGATCAAAGTTGCCCTGGAAGCGCCAGTTAAGATGGCGCAACAGGTTGAGGTTAAATTCCGCCGTCACTCCCTGAGCATCGTTGTAGGCTGCTTCAATCACGCCAATCTCTTTTTGCAGATCGACCCCCAGCAAGAAAAATTCGCCCGGTTTCAGGGCTTGTTGCACCTGCCCCAGAAAGCGATCGCACTCGGCGGCATACAAATTGCCAATGGTGCTGCCCAGAAAGATCAGCATTCGGTTTTCCAGAGCTCTGGGCGGCAGATTGGCCATTGCCTGTTCGTAGGTGCCCGCCAGACCACACAGTTTCAGCCGAGGATAGCGATCCAGCAAATCCAGGGCCGTGCTTTTCAAGATCCCTGCACTGACATCAATCGGGCAGTATTGCACCTCACTGTGGCGCTGGTCGTAAGCTTCCAGGAGCAGACGAGTTTTGCGAGAACTGCCGCTGCCCAGTTCCACCAGTTCACAGGAACCAGTCAGGCGGGCAATGGCGGGGGCTGCCTGTTCCAGAATGGCCTGCTCGGTGCGGGTGGGATAGTATTCTGGCAGGTCCGTGATCTGCTCAAATAGCTGGGAGCCGCGATCGTCATAGAAGTAGCGGCAGGGTAGTGTTTTGGGGGCTTGACTCAAACCCTTGCAGACATCCGAGCCATCATCCACGGAAGCTTCAGAAGAACTGAGGGCAATCCAGCGCAGGCGTGGATGGCTGGTTTCACAACGGATGACCGTTTTATCCATGTCAACTCTCCCAAGGCTGTGTGTGCAGGAATCCCAACAATCAGGAATTAAACTTTTTTTAACAATCGGACCTTTTCTATTATCAGATACTTTTTCCGCTCCCACTGGCTTGCCCTGTCACCTCATGTCTTTTCTCTGCATCGGAGTATCGGGGAGCAATCCCCAACAGAGCCTGAAGCACAAATGAGAAGTTGCTGAGATGTCGCAATCCCTGTCAAGCGATCGCCCTTGATCCACATTTGCTGCTCATTTTCAGGCACAGTCACTAGACTGGAAGCAAAGGATTCAGGGGCGGTCAATGGTGCGCTTAAAAGTCTGGCAATGGGTGGCGTTGGGCTTACCAATCGTGTTGATTGTGGGCTTTTTGCTGTTTGCGGCGGGGTTGCAGATCCATGCCTGGGGCATTAACTGGATCTGGGCCATTGTGGGGCTGGTGTTTGTCGGTTGGCGTTGGCTGCTGGTGCGATGGACTCACCCGGCCCTGGTCCAAGTGGAAGCGCTGATGGCTGAAATGACAGAAGATGTGGAAGCCATGCCAGCCAGCGATTCCCCCCTGTCGGCTACGGAGAGCCTCCGGCAGGCAGAAACAGCCTTGCAAAAAATTCTGGAAGCAAGCCACGATGATCCACCCGTGTGGGAAAACTCGGATCTCTTCTGGCAGCGCTGTCAGGAACTGGTAACCGCGATCGCCCAGGTTTACTACCCCAACGACAAACAGCCCTTACTCAATATCTATGTCCCCCAGGCCTATGCCCTGTTGCGCGGCACCGTTGACGACCTGGACCAGTGGATGCAAAAGCTGGGACCAGCCCTGAATCAGGTCACTGTTGGCCAGGCCTACCAGGCTTACCAACTCTATCGCCAACTGGAACCGTCGGCTCGTAAACTCTGGCGGGTTTGGAACTGGGCCCAGTGGTTGCTCAACCCAGCGGCGGCAGTGGCTCGACAAGCCAGCCAACGTTCCAGCGATCGGGCCAACCAGGAATTGCTGCTGAATTTGAGCCAGCTATTGCGGCAGACAACTCTGCGCAACCTGGGCCGACAGGCGATCGCACTATATGGGGGCATGGCGCCGCCACTGGAGCAAATTCCGTCCAGCAAAGCGGCTGACTTGAAAGTGCAAAGCCAGACCCTGAAAGAAATTTTGGCCCAGGCAGAGCCGCCTGAGCAGGTGAAACAGAAGCCGGTCAATATCCTGCTGGTAGGCCGCACAGGTGCAGGTAAGAGCAGCCTGATTAATACACTGTTTGTGGAACCTCGGGCGGCAGTGGATGTGCTGCCCAACACGGACCGCATTCAGGCCTATCACTGGAGCGCGCCAACCGGCGAAGAACTGACCCTGTGGGACTCTCCCGGTTACGAGCAGGCCAATCGGCCAGAACTGAAAGAGCAGGTGTTGGACCATCTGCAGCAGGCCGATCTAGTGTTGCTCGCTACCCCAGCCCTGGACCCGGCCTTGCAGATGGATGCAGATTTCCTGCAAGCCGCCCGGAAAATGGTCCCCGATTTGCCGGTCATTGTGGTTGTGACGCAGGTGGACCGGCTGCGGCCGTTGCGGGAATGGAGCCCACCCTATGACTGGCAATGGGGCGATCGCCCCAAGGAAATTGCCATTCGGGAAGCCACCCAGTACCGCAACCAGCAATTAGGCGAGTTTTGTTCCCTGGTGCTGCCACTGGTTACGGCCGATGTCACAACAGGCCGAACCGATTGGGGGACAGACACGCTTTCCCTGGCGTTGATCGATGCGATCGCCCCAGCCAAACAACTGCGCTTAGCCCGATTTCTGAACCACCTGGAAACCCGCACCTTGGCTGCCGTTCGGATCATTGACCACTATGCCTTCCAAATGGCAACCACCCAGGGACTGACCGTCTTCTTGAAAAGTCCAGTGTTGCGGTTTCTGTCCACCTTAGCCACCGGCTCCCCCACCCTGGCGTACTTGCTGGCCGAAAAAATTCCCATGGAACAATTGCCAGTGGTGATCGGCAAACTGCAGATGGCTTACGAACTGTTTGGCCTGTTGACGGTCGATCAACCGGATGGTCGCAATTTTGATCTACTGACGCTATGGCCTCTGCTGTTGGACAACCAGGGACCGGCAGACCGGAATGCCTGGGCTTTTGGCCATGCCCTGACTGAATATTGGACTGGAACCACAGACACCCTCCAGTTGCCAGAACGCTTCAGACACTATCTCCAGGTTGCGCCATCAGAGCAGGCTAGCCGCCTGACCATATTGACGCCCAGATGAAAAGTCAGGATTTCATCATCCTGTTTTTTGCAATTCTTGACTTAGTTAATCGCCAAATCGTATGATTAGATACAGAAAACAAATCGTTCATCTCTCTGGTTTTGATTGAAGTGGGTTGGAAACCGACTCGACCATCCGGAGAGACGGAAGTAAGGGTTAACCTGAAGGAACGCGCCTCACGTTATGCAGACATTATCTGGAGGCGAACGATGCAATTAACCTATCGAGGAGTTAACTACAACACAAATTCTGCTCAGTCTCAGGCTGCCACGCCTGTTGTGCCAACTGCGAATCTGAAATATCGCGGTGCAACCTATCGCTGGAATCAGGAAGCAAAGGCTGAGTCTTTCAATGCCATCTTGAAGTATCGGGGTGCTGCCTACAATCCAGCCCCAACCGGAGAGGCTGTTGAAGCGTCAGAGGTGGCTCCAGCTTCATCCATTGCCCAAAAGGCCCGCTTGCTTTCCGTGGACAACCATCGGTTAGTCCGCAACCGGCAACGGTCTGTCCTGCTTCGGTCGGCAGCAGAACTGGGTTTGACGGTGGACAATTTGTCCTATTGGAACCACATTCAGGGAAAGATTCCGTCGGTATCCTGGCAGGCCTACGATCGCAGCTGTGCTGCGCTTAGCTAAGTTCAGTCAGGCAACCCCTCCTCGTGTCGGGTGCCTGATTTCAGGGTGGCCTGATCCAACATTGGTAGGAACGAGGAACGTTAAAACATCTAAATCCGCCCCAGTTTTGACCCTGGGGCGTTTTATTCTGCAAATAGGCTTGCCTCTCTGCATAGCAGGTTAGGCGGTTGTTCATGCTCCGATCCGACGATGAACCAGGGGAATATAATGCCCTGGCTGGATGGGAAGGTTTTGCAGGAGTGAGGCCGTTGTATGCAATTAACTCCAACCACGGAATTTGGTGAACCCCTGCTGCGGTTTGATTTTCCAGGTCTGCAAATTGGTGTAGCCGAGTATGAAGCAGGTGCAACTGGCTGTACCGTCTTCTACTTTCCCCAGGGTGGAATGGCAGCGGTCGATATTCGGGGTGGTTCTCCTGGTACGTTGATGGCCGGCGATGGTTGGGTGGATGCTATTTGCTATGCTGGTGGATCGCTGTATGGCTTAGAAGCGGCAACTGGTGTGGCAGCAGAACTATTTGCCCAACGGAATTACGGCACCCACTGGTATGAAATCGCCGTGGTGCGGGGAGCCATTATTTTCGATTTTTCGGCCCGTCCCAATGCCATTTATCCGGATAAAGCCCTGGGGCAGGCTGCTTTGCGAGCCGCCAAAGCTGGAATTTTTCCCCTAGGGGCGCGGGGGGCCGGACGGTCTGCCACGGTTGGCAAAGCCTTTGATTTCAGTCAGGCGGAGTCGGCGGGGCAGGGAGGAGCGTTTCGGCAAATTGGGGCGATTAAGCTGGCGGTGTTTACGGTGGTTAATGCCTTGGGGGCGATCGTCAACCGGCAGGGACAGGTGGTACGGGGACAGTTGAATCCTGCCACTGGCCTGCGGATTCCGGCGGCGGAAGATCTGGAAGAACGCATCCGGTTGCAAACCGAGGCCCGAACCACTAAGGGCAACACCACCTTAACGGTGGTGGTGACGAACCAAAAGCTGGAGTTGAAACAGTTGACCCAACTGGCAAGACAGGTCCATAGCTCAATGGGACGGGCAATTCAACCTTTTCACACCCTGGATGATGGGGATGTGCTCTATGCGGTCACCACCAATGAGGTAGAAGCCCATCGGATAGAAACCACGGCGCTGGGGGTAGTTGCGTCTGAACTAGCATGGGATGCGATTTTAAGTTGTTTTGCTAGCAATCATGCGGAGTGTTTACCTCAGTCAGTGGGTCACCGGGTTTGATGCAAGGGAGAACCTTT
>CAZBTL010000037.1:5341-22759 GCA_964494755.1 uncultured bacterium
CGGAGTGTTTACCTCAGTCAGTGGGTCACCGGGTTTGATGCAAGGGAGAACCTTTGTCCCCCTGCTTGCGGCACCCGACATTAGGGAGTGCCAAAGCCTCCCAATGAAGTTTGGCTGAATCCCCCAGCACTCTGGCTGGCCCGCACCGCAGACTGGGAAAACACCTGGAAGGCAGTGCGGATTTCCTTCTGGCTGTTACCGGGGGTAAGAATCCATTGCTCCTGAATCCCCATTTCCCGAAACACCTGCCGAAAGTCTGTTTGTCCGCCATCATCAATGCCCATGGCGGCAATGATGTGGGTTTCGGTACGCAACATGTCCTGAATCAGCGATCGCACGGTTTTGGCGGTCGCCCGCTGGGAATGGACATCGGCTCCATCCGTAATAATCAGGGTCACGGTTCGGACTGGCACACCATTATCGGAAAACTCCTGGGCCTTAGCCAGCACGGTTCCCAGCAGAACCACGGTCTGGTCATACAAGGGAGTGCCCTGGTTCGGTTGGTAGTTGTGGCTATCCATGCGAATCGCCTGGGCCACCGGGCAGTAAGGATAGAGAACCCGTCCGTTCAAGTAGCGGTTATGCACCAGAATGTTATCCGTTTGGTTGCAGTTGATCAGGGCGTCCAGCACGGTGTTGTGTCCGGCCCGGACGATGGCCGCATTACCGGCGAAGTTGATTGAACCGGAATCATCTGGCATCAGGGTGACCAGCACCACCTCGCTGGCCATCACATCATCGACCTGAATCCCCAGGCCAGCCTGAATTTGAGCCCCAATGTCGGACACATTGAGAGCCTGTAGGGAATCGTTGGACAGCAGCCCTTCGGCCTGAGCCGATTGGAACAGTTGATTGAGATTGGGAAGGGATGTCATGGTTATTCTCCTTAATCAATGACGAAAGGTTAACTACAGGTTGAGGCCGGGCCAGTCGGCGATCGCATCAGTAGACCGGACAATGTGCATGCCAGCATCGGCAAAGCGCTGGAAGGCGGCATCGGCCTGGTCGGTGAAATCCACCACCCCCGGAACCACCACTGGGGAAGTGCAGTCCTCCAGCAGATAGACCTTTTGGGCCAGCCGGGGATCCTGGGCCTGAATTTCGGTCAGCAGGTCGTCAATGGTCCAGGCCACACAGTGGCTTTTGGCTTGTCCGGCAATCAGGACGGCATCGAAGGTCATTAGCTTTTGGATAAAGCGGGTGTTTTTCTGGGCAATGGGGCGGCCATCGTGGCTGTCCAGGACTTCCGGCCGCAGCACCGAATAGTTCTCCGTTAGGGGATTGCCGCCCTTGATTTCAAAGTTGGTCTGGCTGTTGCGGGCGACGGTGTGGAAGAAGCAGGCTTCCTCAACCGCAGCCACCAAGGCATGGCCAATGCCGCCCAGCATGGCGTGGTAGGGCCAGATGGTCAGGGGATACTTGCCGTTTTCGCTCAGCCGTTGGGCATAGTGCAGGGCAAAGTGTTGCAGCAGCAGGTAATTGCCCTGGGTCAGACTGTAGGCGATCGCTGGATTGACCTTCCAGATGCCCCGCTGCACATCCGCCAGGGAAATCGTGGTCATAGGCGTGGGATGCGCACCGGCATCGTTCACCCAGAAACCAGCATGGAAGATTTGCATAGCCGTGTGGGTGTCCATGGTTGGGGCAATTTCGGTGATCCGATCCAGATTGCGGTAGATGAACTGACAGAGCCGCGTATTATCTTCCACTGCTCCGTTGCCCGATCGCCCGCCCACAAACAGTTCAAAGCCAGGAATACAAAAAGTGTTTTGCACATCAATGGCCATCAAGCAAAGGCGAGTTTTATCTTTGGCCGCCGGTTGCAAACCGTATTTCCGGGCCCAGTCCTTTGCCTGTGCGGCGCGCTCCTGGTAAGGCACCCGCCAGACTTCGCCAACACGCTGGGCCTGAAAGTGAGCCGGAATGGGAAGTTGAGTCTGAGTGTTCATGGTATTTCTCCAAAAATTATTTCTCCAAAAATTAAGCAGGTTGAATCGTGGGCTGGAGGCAAATGCCTGCCCAATGTCGAGTGATGGTTGAGTGCTTCAGGCGATCGCCAGTTGGTAAATCTCGTGGGCTTTGATCACGTACAGGCCATGGGCAGCCGGTAAAAGCTGGCAACTACTGTCCACAAAGGGTTCGGTGTCCGGGAAGGTTTTGGTCTGTACCAGTTGCCCCTGTTGCAACTCGATCCGAATGATGCCGTCGTCGGTTGCGGCCAGCAGGAAATTGCCGATGGCACAGTCTGGTGCAGGGGAGATCGCCCGTTTCTGGCCGATGACGGCTAACCAGTGGTCGGTGCCATGTCTAGCCTGGGCCGTAGCAGCAACGGTGCCATCCGCCCGAATCACCGTACAGGTCTGGTGAATTTGGCCCTGTTCCTGGGTGGTCAGAAACAACCAGCCATAGTTCTGACTGAAACTGCAGGTGGCATGGATCAGTTGTCCCTGCCAGCGGGGCAGTTGCACCTGATCGTTGAGACCCGGTTTGCTGGCATCAAACACAAAGGCCACCCTGAGATTGCCCGCCTGGTAAAAGCCGCAGCCAAAGCGGGGGCCCACCCAGAAATAGGTCTGCTCTGGCAGGACCGCCCCGATGTAAACTGGAGGATGGCAATCAGTTGGATCGGTGACCGATCGATGTTGCAGTTGGCCCTGATCAATCCAGTAGATGGCAGAAGGGTTAGCCGCAAACAGGGCGGTTGTGCCCCGGCAATCCACAGCCAGCCGTTTCAGAGGGCGATCGGGATGCAGACTGAGCACCTGCCCCTGGTTACCCAGAAAGGTGGTTTTGCCCTGAATCCACCATTGCAGGTGGGGATTGCCATCGCCACTGAGCAGGGCGGTCCCGTCTTGCCGACGAAATTCACCCGCCTGATGATACAGCCATTGGAGTTGGCCCTGTTCGACGACGGCGTGCAAAATGACGCCTTTGGTCTGGAACAACCGGGTTGCGGTCACGGTTCCGCGCACTGTCGTGACTGATTGGACGAAAGCGGCAGAAATCGGGCCAACAGAAATCGCCTGACACAGGGGACAAACTGACCGAGCATGTTCCTGACCACAGGTGGGACAGTGGGTCCAACGCAGGTTATCCAACAGCGACTTGGGAAAGACGCCCCGTCGATCCTGTTCAAACACCTGCTGGAAGTGGTGCAGTAACTCATCCGGCAAGACCCGGTAAGGAATGGCGGGTTTGGGATAATGCACGTCTGGATGAAAGATGGTGATGCGATGCAGCGATCGCGCCCCTGGTAAAATCCGCTGACTGGAGGCTTTGGGCTTGTAGATTCCTCCATAGGGATCGACAAATAATAAACACTGCATCAACATCACCGTAAAGGCGTACCAATCAGAATCGACGGTTGGCAGGTGTTGCAGAATTGGTTGGTTGGCAGTTGGATCGCACAACCGGGGATCAACAAATCGAGCGGTAAAAACCGTACAAGGGAAGGAATCAAACTGAAATGAATCGGCATCAATCAGGTAGGCGACCGTTCCTTGAACCAGCACATTTAAATCATTAAAGTCACCAATAACGACCTGATGGGCATGTAACTGAGAAACGGTGTGATGTAAATCCTGAAAGATTTGCACGACCTGTTGGGCTGAAATTCCCCGTTGTCGAAAACTGCGTTCGCTATACCGCAGCAGGACATCGGCACCGTTCAGTAATGGCATGGTGTAACCCAGGATGGTAGTTGCCGATTGATCGGTTGCCAGGGCGGTGGGTGCAATGACTCGACTGGGTAAGTTGGGAGGAAAGTGGGGTAACTTTTTCTGATGGAGTTGCAGGCGATCGCGGGCGGCCTGTTGTTCTTGAGGATTGCCCTGATAATCGGGATGACTGGGGGGCTTGAAGAGTTTAAGGACGGTGCTGGGGTCAAGCTGGAAAATATCAGCTTCGCCACCCTTGCCAATAGCTTTTTTAGGGTCAGATCGAGTTCGTTTTCCGTTAATGTAAACATCCATGGTGGTTGTCCTGACGTATCTTAATTTGTGAACGGATATTGTGCAGATTGAGCCTTATGCAGAAGCACAATTGGTGTTCTGGGGCGGCAAGGCCGCAGATATGGGGGACTTCCCCCCTGCCAACGCATTTTCTGTGGCAAAGCATTACAGAAAATACATTGCCCCCCGCCATGTGGGGGCCTAACTCCCCTTCGGACCTCGGCGTGAGCGGGTTCGTCTGAGCTCACCGTCGAAGCCTCGGTCGAACGCTGAGCTCAGGTCGAAGCCTACACCCCCGAAAGGCTTGGCAGGTTAGCAGTGTAGGATGATTCTTTAATCGCCTTTTTGCCGTTTGCGGATCGAAATAAGCGTGGTGTCATCTGGTAGTAGTCCAGGTTGTTTCAGATAGCGGTGCGTAGAGTTATCCAGGATTGTGACTTCCCGGTTGATCAGTGCCAGTCGGCGACGTACTTGATCGGGATTGCGAAAGTAGCGATCGTCTTGCCAAAATTGGCCGATCTCACCCACCGGTTCTGTGCGTCCGGGCAGAGATTGGTTGGCAACTTGGATCAGATCACCCACTCCATCACTACCAATCAACAGGGATTCCAGATGATCGGTCGGCAAGCGTTGCACAATCCGTAGTTGCATTGACGGGTTGGTTGCAACGGGCGCCAGTAGGTCATAGGCCAGGTAGGGCGGGGCATTATTAGCAAAGGGGCCTAGACGCATCACCGCTCCATTAATGGCAATCACCCCATCGCCCAAGGCAAAGATGGTGGTAGTTGCCGGGGTAATCACCACACCAGCGATCGTAAATAGCAGGTAATCCTGTATGGTCCGGCCCCGATCGCCACCCAGTTGTACTACCCATTGATGCAAGCGGGTTAACCAATCCTGTTGAATGTTTGACCAAACCTCCTCCGTATCTAAAGTCAGGCCGTTCTGGTCAACAGCCTGTTGCAGGGTTGCGACAACAATCCGAACCCCCAACTTGGCGCCAACTTCACTGTGCGTCCCGCTACCACAACCATCACACACCACCGCGATCGCCGAGTCCTGATCCAATCTCCAGGAATAGGCATCCTGATTATTCTTGCCAACTCGCACATGATCGCGCCCGGTAACTGACCCACCGGCTAGCTCAAGAATGTCTTTCATTGCCAGATAGTGTATTTATAACACCCATATTAGTGTCATAAATACACACTGTCAAGTTTGGCCAGCCCTAAAGTTTTCTGGTCAGGGTAAAGATTTGCGTTGTCCCCTCACCCGTCGCAATTGGCTGGCGGTTCTGAGTGGCTGTCATCAATCAAATAAAGTGGTTATTCCCAGCAGCTTTTACCCACTCAGCACGGGATAGATGGAAGGCCAGATTTCAAGATACAATGGTTGTAAAACTTAACATTTACTGTAACAACGTCAGTCGAAATAGCGCTATGACAGCTATCTTGGATGTACTGATTGTTCTCTGACACTGAATCAATGCCAGCAAGGTTACAAATCAAATCTGAAGACTGTTCCCCACTCGGACGGTTCATCCTTCACTATCTGGAGGAGCGGGGAATCAGTATGAACCGTCTGGCGGAATTATCGGGTGTGCCCCAGCCTCGGCTACGCGGAGCCTGTTTTAAGGGCACTTGTCCAACCCCAGAAACCTTGAGGAAGCTGGCAAAGGTAATTGGTAAGCATCACCTGGAACTCTACACCCTGGCCTATGAGGGGAGAGTTGAAAATCTCCCAGAAGATGCCGACGATATTTCTCTGGACTTGCTGATTCGGGAGTTATTTGAAACGGCTCGAGAACTGGGCTTAACCGTTCCCAGGGTTCGTCCTTCCAAAGCTAAAATCCGCAAAGCACTCCTGGAACTTGGATTCCGTGCAGCGCCGCAGGAAGGGGTTGAAAGTCGGTTCGAGGCAGGTTAAGCGCATGGCCTAACCTTCACCAGGTCATTTCCCCTCTCATTTTTCTCATCTAGGCCGTCTAATGTAGCGACTGGTTGGCGATGAAATATGACAGCCTATAAAAAATATGACAGCCCATAAAAAAGAGCGCGGGCCGACTATCGATCAGAATACGGCACACGCTCCTTAAAAGCTGCAAAATCACTTATTTGCGATAAGGAACCGCTCTCTCATAATCGATATTGAGGGCTGAGATCTTTTGAGGTGCATTACCCCGTGCATTAATACTCCGCGCCATATCCAGGAAGAGGGCTGGGTTGCCTGCGGTTGGCCTCTTGTCAGCCGGGGTGTAGCCACGGACGGTGGATTGCCAGATGACTTGCGGGAAGCCCAATTTGGCCCGATAGTAGGCGTCGTAACGGGGTGACTTGATGTTAAATGGCAGTTCACCGGTTTCACGACCAGGCAGTACTCGCCGCCGCTGATAAGGAACCGTATTTTCGCCAAAGTTGTTGATGTATTCGTCGCTGTTAAGCAGGTCATCAACAAATCCCTTGACGCCTTTGCTCATGACGATCGCAGACCAGGCAATTTTCTCGCGCTCGCTATAAACCCGGCGACCCAGGACTTTTTCGACACAATGTTCTACAAAGCGATAATTACTGTTTTTGTTGTAGAAGCTGTCGATAAAGGTATTAGAGAGAAGTAAACCACGGATAAAATCGCGGACGGTGATTTGTCCATTACGCAGTTGGGACTCGAGCGCAGGCTCCCGATCCCAGGCAAATGCATGGAAAAAGATCTGGCGGTAAGCCGCTTCAATCAAATTATCCATGTCAGAGCGAGAAAGCAGATTATCAGTCGAGTAAATTCTAGGCGCTTCATCGCCCTGGGCAACTTCAAAATCAGCAACACGCTGATTATTGCAAGTAGGAGAATACTGTAACAAAGGAATAGCCACGTTAATCAACGCCCCCTTTTTACACAACTTCATGAGTTTATTCATTATCATACGGGAGACAGTGGTTATTATTCGCTTTAGTCTGATAAACATTACACAACTTAACCCGCTATAGCAATCCTATTTGATTGGTGAATGCCTGGATGGTGAAAGGGCTTTGTGGGAAGGATTTCCTGCGGAAACCTTTCACAATCCTGCTCGGATCGCTATATCAGTTTTGTCTGCGGGGTGGGTTAAGGCTTGCAGCCTGAAACCAGTATTGCAAGGTTCATGCCCAGACTGAAGATTCATGGCCTGCTGAGCTTGGGTTAGGTGAAGGTTGGGTTGATTTACTTTTCTCCAAAAGGCAAACTGGTTAACCTGAAAGCTGATAACCCGCAAGTTAACCAGTCAAGTTGCACTGCGTGCCAATTCATACTGCTATTCAGCCCCACCTCCTCGCTTTACGCCTTCGCACCTAAAGATGGATCAGGCCCAAAAAGGATAAAAAGACAGCCAGTAGCCCCAGCGTAACTAAGGCGCCGCCAGTGTAGGCAATAGCGCCGCCAACTTGGGCCAACGCTTTGGGCGGGTTATTCTGCCAGGCCCAGCGATTGGCAGACATTTGGGAACCCGTAAAGACAGTAATTCCCAGAGCCCGCAGGTTGGGTGCCGGCAACTTATCCCGATAATCAGTGCCATAGCGAGCCATCCGCTCAAAGGGCAACTCTCCTTGAGGACGCTGGGGTAAAATGCGCCGCCGTTGGTAGGGAACCGTATTTTCGCCAAAACTATCGGTGTATTCTTCGCTGCTTAGTAGATCGTCAATAAAACCTTGCAGCCCTTTGGTTGCCAGAACAATCGACCAGGCAATTTTTTCGCGATCGCTATAGACATTCCGGCCCAGGATCCGTTGTACACAGAGTTCGACAAACCGATAGTTGTTGTTGGCATCGTAGTTCAGCCGCCGGAACGCATCCGATGTTGCCAAACCCCGAATGAATTCCTTAACGCTGATTTGACCAGTCTTCAATTGCGATTCCAGGGCAGTTTGACGATTACTGGTCAGCATCTGTTGCTCATGGAAGATTTGGCGATAGGCCGCCAAAATCAAATCATCCTTTTCACTGGCTGACAGCAAATTTTCCGTAGTGTAAATCCTGGGTTGTTCATCACCAGGAACCTCAAAGCCATTGACACGCTGATTCTGAGACGAGGGGGCGTACTCAAGCAATGGAAGCGGCATATTAAAAACCTCAATTAACAAATGGCAAACCATGCTGCCAGCAATAAAGGAGACCTAACTCAAGCAACATCAATAGCTGGTAGCAAAATAGTTGTGGATGACTATTGACGAGTGGATATAGCCTGAGAGAAAAATGCCCAACGGCCTAAGACGTTTGACCCGGGGATTCTCCCGTTGCCTGCAAGCGCAATGGTTAAATACCAGAATCTGAAAATTGAGAATACACCTGCATAGGTACTTTAGCCTATTAATTGTAGGGAAAAGTAGGAATTTGTAACACTGGTTGCCAATCGGTTCGTTCTCCTCGCCAGAACTTTAAGGGATCTCGGCTTGGCGTGTAGTCAGGATAGAACCGCAACCAGTCTTCCATTTCCGGTAAAAACGAAGGAGGTGGAATGTCCAACCCCAGGCAGAGGTGCGTCAGCGAGCGGGCAAACTGCTGGTGATGGCCGGGGGAACCAGCGTGGGCATGGGCGTATTCATGAACCACCAACAGCAGCCAATCTGCCGGTTCTACTCGACCCACATCCACTAATAACGTAATGGGATGGGTCTGAAAGTTGCACAACGCATCAACTCCAAAGGACTGTGCCAGAGGAGTGGCAAAAATCTGGATGGCCGGTTGTTCCCAGGAATGAAAACAATCGTGACAAGCCTGAAGATAGGTATTCAGATGAGTGTTGATCGCATCGATGGAGTGACCGATCCACTTGCAGATGGGATCTCGTTGCTCCAGGTTATAGACCAGATCAACGAGATCGGGTTCTACAGCCAGACTGCGAACTCCATACAAGTAGTCCAACCCACGAATAAAGGCATCGGTGCTGGTTGTGAGGATTAAATTACCACCCGAAGAAGGTGAGGTACTTGGTGGGTTCGACTTCATGTTGAATCTGGTCAGTCGGCAAGTTTAAGCGCTCAGATCCATCCGCTCCAGAAAAGTTCTCTACCGCGTCTGATATCCGGAATTCGGTACAGAAGGTTGCCGTACTAAATCCACCAAACCGTTTGACCGTGCTGGTTCGCATTCTCAAACTGGGACTGGCGAACCAGAATCGCTCAATCGAACTCATGGTTTCATACTCAGTTGTCAGGACTAAAGCATTTTCTTCATCCAGGTGATACTGTCCTGCAACTGGAACAACTTCTGCATAGCCCCGTTCCCTAAGCAATGTTCCTTGATGGGGCTGTTCCGCATCGGGGATGAGGGCAAAGACGGTTGAACCTTCATGGTTTTCATCATCTTTATCCCATCCCATGGCGCCATGCCAGGAAACAAAAGCCCCTCCAACCGCTGATTTGGGGTCAACTTGATGGAGTTGGCAAATTTCGATAATTCTAGGATGATCGGCGGCAAGTGCTTCGACCTGAATTTCAGACTCACCGGCTTCGGCCCGTCTGAAAGCAAGGTGATGGGTGGTTCGTTGAGATCTCCATCTCCCTGTGCTCAGTTCAAAAAACTCCATTACATCCATTGCAATCTAACTCCAGACAACGATATCGTCGTGTGACGCCACTGCTCTCTACTCTAATTCTTTCTAGGAGAAGATGGGCAAATTGGCTAAGGCATTTTCCCATCATAGAACTGTCAGTGCTATCCTGAGACCTCTGGATGATCAATCCCTCAGACGCTATCCCCCTTGCAAAGGAATAGATAAGTGGAAGCACGGATCGACAGGCTATGTCAGGAAAACCGCTCAAGGGTGTCAAACAGAAATGTAGGCAAGGCTTTTTAACCTCCCCTCCCGATTTAATTTCTCCAAAAGATTTAGCTAAGCTCGGCTGGCTAAGGATTGCCAACTGGGGGAGAAACAGAAACCGCCAGTTCTCGATAGCGACGGGGGTCGCCTTCCGCTAAGACAATTCGCTCTTGCTCTTTACGTTCGTACAGTTTGTCGAGAATGTTCTGCCAGTCCGTTGCAGATAGCGGTGAGGGCTGGTCTTCAACTGCTGAAGGCTGGGCGGTTCCGGTCTGAAGCTGCTGTTGGGCCATCCAAACCCGGGCTCGAACGGCCCAACTGTCGTCGTTGACTGCTAACTGCTCGAAATGGGATTGGATACGCGATCGCCACTCTGGATGGGTGTCAGTAAAGTCATTGGCAAGGGACTGCAACCCCACCACGGCTGCATATCGCACTACCCATTCTTCATCCTGCTGGGCTACGAATAGCAGCGCTTCCAGAGCTTCTTCCTGGGCAATTTCCAGAAGATGATCGGGAAACCAGTGCCACTTCATGGTGCCCAACCCTCTGGCGGCAGCACGGCGGACACTCAAAGAAAAATCAGCGGTTGCCCCCCCCAGCAGAGTGACCAAACCGCGGGGGTCACCAATACCTGCTAAGGCGCGAATGGCCCAGGAGCGCGCAGTGTAGTTATGTTGATCCAACTGCTCCAGCAAAGGGGGAACGGAGGGTTCTCCAATCTGGATCAGGCCATCGACAGCGGCAACGGCTGCACCGGGATTGTTGTAGCTGAGCACTGCAATCAGTGTAGGAATAGCTCCTTCTAGACCAGTTGCGGCTAAATCCCGGACTGCTTTCAGCAATCGGTCGGAAGAATCAGCTTGTTCTACAGCGCGAATGAGAGAGGAAAGGGTATCAGACATGGGTGCGGCAAGGAGGAATAGGTTGAGGGCTTAGTATTACTTTCTACCTACAGTCTCAACTGTCATGCTTACAATAGCTCATCCATCAGGGTCATAACCTGGATGGCCCCATCCGATAGGGAGGGCGGAACTGTTTGTTGCACTTGTTTCTCCAGCAGACCCTTCAGTGCAATCAGTTTCAGGCTGTTTTCCGCCAGGGTTTGGGCGATCGCGGTGGCTGCCGGTAAATAGCCAATCGCTCCTAAATCAGCCAGGGCAGAACGGCGTAAGGGTAACTTGTCGCCCGACAAAGCTTCCACTAACCGTTCAGCATAGACAGGGTCTTGAGTTAGCTCATACATGGACCGAGCTGCCGCATACTGCAACATCTCAAACGGATGGTTAAGAAATGGCTCGATCAGCGGTATTGCTTCCATTGCTCCCAGTGCTCCCAATGCTTCCAGAATGGCATTGTAGGGATGGGGTAGACGAATACTGCCCGCTTCTGGCTGGGCGGCCTCCAAACCACCAGCCAATAGATCCATTAAGGCCGGAACACAACTGCGATCGCCTAGCATGCCAAGGGATTGGGCCGCTGCTTCCCGGACATAAAAGTCGTCACATTCCAGACATTGGATCAGGGCCGGAACCGCCGTAGTATCTCCCAATTTCCCCAAAGCACGGGCCGCATTGCGCCGCAGTGGATAGCCACCTTCTGCGGTGCGGTCTGATTCATCCGCCAGACCATCAATTAAGGCCGCAATCGCTTCTGGGGTGTCAATCCGAAAACGACCTAACCACCAGGCTGCATAGTAACGCAACCCCAGATCCGGCCCTCGCAAATTGGCGATCGCCTGTTCCACCGTCAGAGATGACTCATCACCGGCAGGAACACCCGCCGGTGACAAGACCTGAGAATCCTCAAAACTGGACTCTTTCATTGGGGTTATCCCACCTAACTTTCTCCGGCACCAACCGGTGAAATATTAACAATTTTCCCCCCCATCCGGGTAATACGCTGCATCTCTTCATTCATGCGGCTATAAGGAACCGTGATAAAGACACTAGCGCTGGAACGAATGGGAGCTTCCATCCGGTCTGTCTCTTCATTCTGGCGCAGACCAACCACCTCATACCGAAAGTAACGAGTACCCAACATAGGCGCTTCTTGCTCCAAACGATTGAGTGCAAAAAAATAAAATAATCCTAGAGTCCAACCCGAACCGCAATCTCTAACCAACCAGTTCGGGTTGTTCAAGCAACAATTTAGAGGGGGGTAATGCTGGCAATTTTGCCGCCTTGCCGCTGAACCCGCTGCATGTGGTTCGACAGCTCTTCAAAGGGAATAATGACAGCCTTATTAGAACGACGAACCCTGGGATATCCAGGTCCGGCAATTGCGGCCACTTCTACCCGATACAGACGACCGGAGCCATACGCCTTCGAGCCGCCAAAGGCGCTATTCACAGGAGTCCCCATCATAGATGGACGGGTATAGGCACTACCGGGCGCTACGACCGTCGAAGCAGTACCCCGGGCGATTTCAGTCACTAGCTTGGGATAATTCGACTGGAATTGAGCACGGCTGCTAGTGGCATATCCCCGGTATAGAGAGAAAAAACGAGTAAAGCCGACCGTCCGCTGCCCTACCCCTGTTGTGACCAGATCCCGATAGTAAGGCACGATGTTTTCACCGAAGTACGCCTGGTATTCATCTGAATCAATGTAGGAGTCGATATCAGCTTCGTAGCCACTGCTTTCGTATAAATCCAGATGCTCGCTGATTTCGGATTGATCGTAGGGAGCACGCCCCAGCAGGTGCTTATAGTTCAACTCGGTGACCCGGCTGTGGAAGTTGCTATAGAAAAACTTCGTCTTGTACAACTCCGACTTAGCTACCTGCCGCACAAACTCTTTGACGGTAATTTTTCCATCGCGGAGGAGTGATTCTGGAACAACCAGTCGCTCAGACGCCATCAAATAGTCATTGCCCAACAGTTGACGATATACTGCCCGAATCACGGCTTTCACATCGTCTTCAGTCGAAGTGGGCCGCAGCTCGACCGGGGCAGCATTACTGAATGCTTCCGTTCCCAAACGGGATGATTGTGCTGTAATAGGCACCGAAATCTTCTCCTTTAATCAGTGTGTTTGAAATAAGTTAGAAGAATCGCGATCGCACAGCAGCATTGGTTTTTACGGAGTTTAGCGATCGCGGCGTCTTCGTTCCCTGTTTACACAGGCTGAATGCTCATCACTTTACTACCCGCCCGGTTCAGTTGTTGCAGCTTATTAGACAACTGATCGTAGGAAACGAGCATTTCCATGGCGCTGCGACGAACGGTAGGGGCGCTGCCAGAAGCACTTTGCATGAAGCGAACTCGATACACATCTCCGCGACGACCACCCACTGCACCACTGAGAGCTCCCGCACTAGGAGGCGAAATAGGAGAGGCGGTATTCCTGGCAAGTTCCCAGGTCAGACGAGACTTGGTTTGTGCCTGAGCGCGATCGCTATTGGCATAGCCTCGATACAGTTGGAACATGCGGGTAAAGCCTACCGTCTTCTGTCCAACGCCCGTTGTGATCAGATCCCGATAATAGGGAACTACATTTTCACCAAAGTGCTGCTGATATTCTGGCGAATCAATGTAGGAATTGATTTCTGCTTCGTAGCCTTTGGAACTATAGAGATCGTTATGACAAGCAATTTCTGCTTCATCATAGGGAGCACGTCCCAACAGGTGTTTATAGTTCAGCTCAATAAAGCGAACTTGAAAATTGGGATAAAAAAACTTACGACGATACAGTTCAGACTGGGCCAGCGCCCGAACGAAGTCACGAACTGTAATATGTCCCTGCCGCAACAGGGATTCAGCGCTGACCAAGCGCTCACTCTGCATAATATGCTCGTTTCCTAGAACCTGCCGATAGGCAGCCCGGATTACTGCATTGACATCATCATCGGTCCAGTTTGGACGCAGTTCAACCGGCTCTGTCTCTTGAAACGCACTAATTCCCAAACGTCCAGATTCCTTTACACCAGCCATACTCGCTTCCCCTACATCATTATTTATTAAGTGGGTTAATGGACTGCTTTATTGGCCAATCTTGTTATGTCGGCGTCAATTAAAACGCCCGGTAAGATAATCAACCGCTAGCCACACACTGGAGAGCTGATTACCTTGCCGGGCTAAATGACACGCTCTAGCTCAGGGCGTTGATAGCGTAGTCGATGTAGGAGTTCGCTTCGGTACCGGGGTCACCAGTGATGCCATGGTTAGCCTTGATATACTTCAGGGCTTCTACATACCAGCTAGGAGACAGGTCAAAGGTGCTGTTGATTTCAGCCAGACCAGAAACCAAGTACTCATCCATGGGGCCAGTGCCGCCAGCAATCAGGCAGTACTGAACCATGCGCAGGTAGTAACCGATGTCACGAACACACTTATCCTTACCCCGTTGATCGGAAGCAAAGTTTGCACCTTGCATCTGAGTGGTGTAAGGAAACTTCTGATAAACTGCATTGGCAGCACCATTAGCCAAATCATTGGCTTTAGCAGCCAGAGCTTTTGCAGCTTCCAGGCTAGCCCCAGCTTGACGCAAGCGACCAAAAGCAACTTGTAGTTCAGTGCTGCTCAGGAAACGGCCTTGGGAATCTGCAGCTGCGACTGCTTCAGTCAATGGCGTTTTCATTGCTTCGATATCTCCCTAAGTGATTGTTTACAACATTTGTCATTCAAAAAGGTCAATGGTCAGTCTGAATTAATATTCAGTTGGCCACAGATGATAATTGCTGGGCTTAACCAACAGCGGCAGCAGCCCGATCAAAGTAGCTAGCCACTTCAGCCATGATCTGACTGCAATCTCCACGAGTAATACCGTTGGGATCGTTAGCAATCGCGATCGCAGCTTCTTTCATCTTGGCAACGCCAGCAGCCACGGAAGCGCCAGGAACGCCCAGAGCCAGGTAGGTTTCACGCAGACCATTGAGGCAACGATCATCCAGAACGCTAGCATCACCAGTGAAGATAGCGTAGGTCACATAGCGCAGGATAATTTCCATGTCACGCAGGCAAGCAGCCATCCGGCGGTTGGTATAAGCGTTACCACCAGGAGCGATCAATTGAGGCTGTTCGGCAAACAGAGCGCGAGCTGCATTGGCAACAATGGCTGATGCATTGCCAGTAATCCGGTTAACGGTATCAATCCGCTTGTTTCCATCTGCAACTGCTGCACGCAGCGCATCAAGTTGCGCACCGCTAACATATTCCCCGCGAGCATCAGCTTGGGAAACAACCCTGGTAAACGCGTCTAGCATTGATTCAATCTCCTAAATCGTGTTTCAAGAATGGAGCTTTCAACCTATGACCGAATATCGACCACAGGCAACTAGGTCTCTCGGCGCAGAAGCAAACAGGCCGATAAATAAAAGCCAATCAGACATCACACAGCACCATCTGATAAGCAGTTCAGTAGCTTAATTAACATTCTCACTTCTCTGAAAATGCTTTCATGGAAACCATGAAGGCCGTCGCGAAAAATGAGAAATCAGACTTAGCATGTGAGACAAAACTGACTCAGCCCGCATCTATTGCCGTCTGCACTTTCGGGACCCTTTTATACTAAGACGAATAGAACCCCATTCGTTTCAAGTTTTCACAAGTTTTTATTTCTTTACAGTCTGCAACAATTTAGTTGCTTCCTTACCAGCGACAAGGTTGCTTGAGTCGCCTGTAACCCTTGGAGAATAAGGCTGCCTGGCATTCTCCGGTCTCTGTTGCCTGGCGCACTCATTTAACAGCACAATCACATCGTATTCATGCGCGATCGCCCGATCATTACTGTCATCGCCGTGGTCACAATCATCCAAAACGCAAAAAACCTGCGAGGGCAGGCTTTTCGGTGAAATTGCTTGGTTGGCCAGCCTGACGTTGGTTAAGCTGGCCCCCGTCATCATAAATAAGGGTCTGGCTTCCCAGGAACTTTGCAGAAGAAAGATGATCAGCCAAGGGGTGTCTGCTAGGGCGGCGAAGCATTTGACCATCAATATTGTAAGTCACCTGAAAAAGCACTGCCCAAAGGCTTCGCCCGTGCAGGAAGATCTGCTTTTCCCTGCGGCGATCAGCCTTCGCCCTAGATCCGAGTTTCCAGGTACTGTCCAATCATCACTTCTTCTCCCGCTCGAGAAATGATGGTCTGGCGGGTGCGATATTGAGTACCAATCAGCTTAATTTCCTCCTCGAACACATTACCGCTGTACTCCGTTCGCAGGCACATGGTTTTTTCATCCCGCATGGAAAACTGGGCAATGATAGGTTTACTAGTGGAAAAACCGCGATCGCGATACAGGGAACTTCCCAACACGCCAAATACCGTTGAACCCTGAGTTTGTCGAGGACTGGGCCCCATGTAGTGACTTTCCCAGGTGGTCAACGCACCACAGGCCAAGGCCGTTTCATCGGTCAAGCCATGCAGCCGGGCCAGTTGGCGCAGTTCCTCACTACCCCGTGCCAAATAGCGAACGGTCAACTGGCTGAGCACTTCCTGGGTCTCACCCTCCTTGAGGGTGTAGTAACGCCGCTGCGATCTCCAGTCGCCTTCTGATTGCTGGAAAAACGTCTGAACTAAGGATTCGAGAGAGAGTTGAACCGTTTGAGGTTGAAACGCCATAGATATTTAACTGCCTCAAAGTAGGGATTGCTATACAGGAACCGCGCCAACCTGTCATTACATTTTAACAGTTTGTTACGCGATTCTGCAAAATTACCAGTCTGGATTGGGGGTGCATGGCCATCAAGCTGGCTAAATCAGGGTCGTCCTGTCTATCCCGGTGAGCCAGAGCGCCAGCCACCCTTGTCTAGGCTTTCATCGCAGTCCAATCTTTTTTTCGCAGGGCTAAAAAAGTAGCAATTCCTTTAGAAAATCCAGCTGGATCGGGCACTGCATACTGGGGAAACTCTTCATACGGCCGCCATGGTTCCGCGGAATGATGTCGCAGATATAAGACCCGATCATCTCCTTCCAACTTCCAGAGCATCTGACCGTTGGTTGCTATTTTAGCCATAACCTAATTTCCTCCTCACGGAACCGACGATAGTGAGCAACGAATTGCTCTCCCCAATTCTGCCCATCCAAACATTTAATTCTGTAAATCTTGTTACGATCAAACAGCTTGCCATTAACCATCTACCCAGTTGGAGCCGCTTCGAGAGTTTCCTGAACGGAAGGTTGAGTTTCATTGAAAAATTGACAGTCGTTTCTCAGAAATGGCTGCCACAAAGTGTCAACAGAAGCTGGAATATACTGGTAGATCAGGATTCAGGAACCAGCCGTCAGGAGTTGGCGAATTGCTTAGATTCTGAAATTCTGTATTCTGACTCGTTCCCAAATGCAATGTCTGGCTTTACACAGATCGCGCTTCATGTCGATCGAGTTAATTCACTTCCTTCCGTTAGATTGATTCATCTATCTGGCTTTTCCAGGCGGCCGCTTTACAGTCTATTGCCTGAATAAAGTCATTTTTTCCGTCCATGTAGGACTCAATATCGTCTGGATGTTGTCTAGCTAATTGCTGTTTCAAGTCACTATATTTCTGGGCATCTTCTGGATGTGAAATCAGATAATCTCGGAATGTTAAGTGACGAGTTATTTGAGCCGAGCCAACTTCAAATATGTGAAGATGGTGAGTCCGTATTCCTAATGCATTGCTCTTGCGAAAATAGCGGCGATCTGGGATACCGTACTCACCCATTGTTTCGTAGTTCAATGCTTCAACTTGGGACTGTTTCTT
>CAZBTL010000038.1:0-22734 GCA_964494755.1 uncultured bacterium
TCCGCCCAAATGTGTCAATGGCTGATTCAGCAGGGATTCACCCAGGTGAAGAATATCGTCGGTGGCATTGATGCCTATTCTGCCCTGGTTGATCCGTCGGTTCCCCGCTATTGATTGGTCGAAAGGGCGTTGCTGATTTCGGGTATAAATCAGAAGTTGTATGAATTGAAACTGCGTTCCAATTCATACTGCTATTCAGCACCACTATCGAACGCGATCCGCTATCAGCTTTTAGCTATCAGTTCCATGCCCTTCCCAATGCTCTGCTGGGCCTGCCGCAACCAGTCATACCAGTCTTCCAGACCAGTGCCAGTCGTTGCTGACACCTGAAAAATTTGCAAGTTTGGATTAACCTGACGGGCATAGGCCAGACAGTGCTCCACATCAAACTGTACATAGGGCAACAGGTCAATTTTGGTCAGAATCATCACCTGACTGGCCCGAAACATATGGGGATATTTGATCGGTTTATCCTCTCCTTCCGTCACTGAGAGAATCACCACCTTGGCAAACTCACCCAGGTCAAACAGGGCAGGGCAAACTAAATTGCCAACATTTTCAATCAACACAACGGAATTCAGGGGAGGGTTGAGAGCATCCAGCCCCCGTCCCACCATTGCGGCCTCCAGATGACAGCCAGTTCCCGTATTAATTTGCACCACCGGGGAGCCAGTTTCCTGAATCCTGTGGGCATCGTTGGCAGTGGCCTGGTCCCCTTCAATCACACTCAACTGCATTTCCGGCCGTAAGTCCCGCAGGGTTCGGGTCAGCAGGGTGGTTTTACCAGATCCCGGCGAACTGACCAAATTCAGGGCCAAAATCTGCCGTCCCTTCAACCAGCCCCGGTTCTGGGCTGCAATCAGATTGTTTTTGGCCAACAAATCCTGCTCCAGATGCACCGTAACAGACGGTTGGGAGGATGGAGAAGCTGGTGAAGGGTGAGGAGCGGGGGCATGCGGAGCATGGGTATGGGTGATTACCCTCCCATCGGGAAGATGGTGGTGATGTTCGGCCCCATCCATGTGGGTCAAGGTAGTTTCGGCTCCATCAGAACAACCACACGTTACACACATAGGTCTTCTAACTCCAGTTCGGTAATTTTTAGCTCTTCGCCCTGAATAATTTCCAGATGGGTGCTACCACACTCACAAACCCCAAAGGGCTCCGCCAGGAAAAACTCATGCCCACATTGGCGACAACTAGCCAGACCAGGAATTTCAACTAGCTGCAACTCTGCCCCTTCGACCACGGTGCCCCGGCTACACACGTCAAAACAAAATTGGATGGAATCAGGTAGGACAGCCGACAACTGACCAATGGCCAGGGAAATACGGCGGACTCTGGCAGCACCGGCATGCTCTGCCGCGATCGCCACAATAGTTTGGGTCAGGCCAAATTCATGCATGCCGCAAGCAAGGAATAACATCAGATCGGACAGACCAGGACCCTGGCATGGCAATCCCGACCAGACTAGAAGATCGAAATTTCATCGATGCGGATTTCGTAGGGAACGCCCATGTCACTGGGGGGGGCGATGCGCAATTTCGCCTGACTGGAAAACCGTTCCAGTTGACGGGCGATCGGCACCACATTATTCAGGACGCGCCAATTAGTTGCCATATCGGGACAGTTGATCACCAGCATCAGTTCCCCATTCAGGGTTGAAATATACCATTCGCAACTGATCAGCAATCCTTGAGTGACTCCATCACAGGACTGATACAAGTATTTACCAACCGCTTCTTCCAGTTGGCGCCGCAACAAAGTGTCACTCTGATCAGGACAGGCGGGGGGCAGATCGTCAAGGGGAAGGGAGTTATTCATACCAGCTCCTCGGCAGGTGAGTTCATCGGCATGCCAGAACAATCAACTACCCCTATTCTGCTAGGTCTTGGATAGAACTGCTGGGAAAGTCAGGATTCCTTTAACAAATCCGGGGCAGTTGGTCCCCCACCAACATATCGACAATCCGTTCCGTTCCGAAGGTGGTTTTTAGCAGCACCAGGCCGGGCGGAGTTGCCACAACTTCCCCAATCATGCGACTATCCTGACCGGCCGGATGGGCCTGCATCACCGCCAAAACCCTGGCGGCATCTGCAGCCGCGGCGACCACCACCAGTTTGCCCTCATTAGCCAGGTACAGCGGATCAAGTCCTAATAACTCACAGACCCCAGCCACCTCCTGCTGAATCGGCAGCGCCGCTTCCTCCAGACGAATGCCAACCTGGGCTGTCACCGCAAACTCATTCAGAACCGTGGCCAGCCCCCCCCGGGTGGCATCCCGCATTGCCCGCACCCCAGGACAGACATCCAGAATTGCCTGCACCAGACCGTTCAACGGCTGGCAGTCACTGGCGATCGCCGTGTCTAGGGCCAGTTCGCCCCTAGCAATTAAGATGGCCGTGCCGTGATTGCCAATGGGGCCATTGACCAGCACCACATCTCCCGGCTGGATCTGGTTTGCCATTGGGGTGACCCCAACCGGGATCACGCCAATTCCTGCAGTGTTAATGAATAACTTGTCCACCGACCCACGGGGAACCACTTTGGTGTCGCCAGTAACGATTTGCACCCCCGCGGCCCCCGCGGCCGTTTTCATACTCTGGATGACCCGCTGCAGGGTTGCCACTGGCAAACCCTCCTCCAGGATCACACTACAGGTGAGATAGAGGGGATGGGCGCCACTGACAGCCAGATCATTGACAGTGCCATTGATCGCCAAAGCACCAATGTCACTGCCAGGAAAAAAGAGGGGATCGACCACAAAGGAGTCGGTAGTAAAGGCCAGGCGATCGCCCAGGTTGGCCAAACTGGCCAGATCAATTCGGGCCTGGTCCTCCAGCAGGGCCAAGGTGGGATTGTCAAAATTCTGGACAAACAGACAATCAATCAGATCGCGCATGGCGCTGCCGCCGCTACCATGGGCCAGGGTAATGGTGGTGTCACGCAGGATTTTCCTCACAGACGGGCTCCACCATCCACATCCAAAACCGTTCCGGTAACAAACCCATTGGCAATCAGAAAGACAACCGCCTCGGCAATTTCCACTGGTTGGCCCACTCGCCCCACGGGTAGATTGCGGCTCATCTGCTCAAAGAAGGCCTGCTTTTCTTCCTCTCTCATCCAGTCATAGGCCGGAGTATCCACCAGTCCAGGCGAGATCGCATTGACACGCAGGGGAGCCAATTCCTTAGCCAGGGTGTGGGCCATACTCAGAATGGCGCCATTGACCGCCGCCAATCCAACCGTTCCCGGCAGGGCGGCCCGACCTGCAGCCCCGGTGAAAAAGAGGATGGACCCATCGGCCCGCAGATGGGGCAGGGCATATTTGGCGCAGTAAAAATAGCCCCAGAATTTGGTGGTGAACGCCTGCTGCAAGGCTGCAGTTTCTAGATCGACCAGGTTACCCCAGGCTGGTGGACCGGCAGCAGCCAGGATCAAATGGTCAATCTGACCCACCTGGATAAAAAAGTCCTTAACGCGGAACTCATCGGTAAAGTCCAACAGCCAGGTTTCCACCTGACCCACAATCTGGTGACGGGCATCGTCCAGATTTTCCTGGTGCCGACTGGTGATTACCACCGTCGCTCCCTGGTGGGCGATCGCCTGGGCTGTCGCCAGTCCTATCCCAGAACTGCCACCAACCACCACAATCCGTTGATTCGCTAATTTCATACAATCTCTGAGAAAAAAGAGGAGTGAGGGATCAACCTAAGCTGTGGCACTCTGTCATACCGGAAATTCAGGAGCCCGTGATCAGCAACTAGCCAGGTGACTGGCTTCTGGATTCTACCTCCTGCCCCAACCCAATATCCCGCTTGCCATCGATAACCTAGTGGTCTGTCAAACCCTAATTTTAAGGTGAACCCATTGGCTCATAGTCGGCGCTTTAGCGCTGAAGCGCTGACTACAAACCCTAATTTCTAGAGTTGACGCTGCACTAGTGGTCTGTCAAGACTGTTTTGAGGAGGCTTCTTTGAGGAGGCTTCGCCCCTCAAAACACCCTGAAATTGTTTCTTGTAGATTTGAGTTATCCCTCAAATCTATCCTGACGGATTACTAGAGTTGGAGGAAAAAGTGCTGCTTACGGTTGAGCCATGTGCTGGTCTACCCGCTGAATCAAACTTTCAGCCAGTTCGATCGCCAACCCGGTGAGAGCCTGCTCCCGTTGCCCTTTGGCCGCTTCATCACTGGTACTGGCATAAATATGGGGATTGGCCAGTAGCCCAGACAGCAACTGGGCAGCAATTTGTTTAACTTCACTTGGATTCAAGTCCATAATTTCCTCCCGAAGTGGTGGCGGTGGATAAATAGAGCAAACTGAAGCTTCCGTTGATCAAAGAACCGAAAATCGTTAGCAGCAGTCAGACCAGATAGGCCAAACAATCAAAGATCCAGAGAAATGAGCACTTGCTCAATGTCAGTCATGTCGCCGATCAGTCGTTGTAGGGGCGGTGGCAACTCTTTAATCAGCGTGGGGGTAGCAAAAATTTGATCTTTTTCTAACCGTTCCGGCTGCTGATAAATATCAATCACCTCCAGGTCGTACCGCCCCTCTAAATAATCGTTGCAGAGCTGTTGCAACTGCTGAATTGCCCGCACTGATTTCGGAGTGCGATCGGCCACATACAACCGAAAAACATAGCGATCGCTCCTCGTTTCCGTCCCTATACCAGACTTTTCTTCAGGTTGGTCCGGGCCAAGCTGGGAAGGATCTTTTTCGCCAGTATTGACTGCATCATCCATATTCCTGTATCTCGTGCCTGTATCAAATAAGGTACATGGGTCTGAAAAATTCAGGAAGTCATCGCCCCTGGACAGAGCAACTATTTGCAGGTCAATTCGGCGATCAGCGATCAGCGATCAGTTGGGGGGTGGTAAGGGGGGATTGGTGATTGAACGCCGCGATCGGCGGACTCTCCCTAGGGGGAAGGAGTCAGTGTTGGTTACCGCTTCAGCTTCATTATGACTCCGCTACATCAAATCGGCTGTCCCTAACTTAAGCCGAAACCATAACTCAGATCTTGCATCATTCTCAAGAAGAGGGATCGCAGACATCGCGGGAGATCTCATTGCCTCACCCTGAACTAAAGGTTCGGGCTAATAGGGCAAAGTCCAGTAAAGTGGACTTTAAGTCCAGTCGGCGGATCATCAGTCCGTTTCAACCGACCTTGTGCTGTTAGCCCGCAATTCATTGCAGGGCGGGTTGTTGCCAGAGGCGCAAGATCTCAGCTAACTCAGAGATTGACGGTCAAATGCTTCGCCCGTGCATGGATGTCTTCTTTTTCAGCAATATTTTTTTCAGCAATATTCTTCTGCCTCGATGCCGATTTCCTCGTCAGCTTGAGGTAGAAGATCCGCCAGAATCAGGCGATCGCGGTGGCTCTTGAGTAACTGCAACTCCTGATAGCAGACCTGTTCCAGCAGGTAGACCACCTGTTCAGGCCGCAGCAGGGTGCCGTCATTGCGACAACTGCCCACATAACGCACCTGAATGCCAGATTGGGGATCGAAATCGGGTTCCAGGGTCAGACTGAACAGGCGATCGCGCAAATTAATCGTTCGCACCTTGCCGGATTTGGTGGTGTGTTCCACTTCAAAGCTGTCCCTGTCCAGGACTTTCTGAACCCAGGTTTGCCAGTCGGTCAGGGGCGGCATTGGCTGGTCTTCCGCCAGCAGGCCCACGGTGATCACATATTCCGCCTGCTCCAGGATTTGGGTGGCGGCTGGGGCTGACACCGGCACCGACTCCACCCGGCTAATAACCATTTCGGCGGGCAGTTGGGCCGCCAGTTTAGCCTGGAAGTCCGCCGGTTCCATTGCCTGGGTTAACTCAAAATCCACAATCTCACCGGCACTGGTCATCCCCAAAGACAGGGCATTGGCCGGAATAATTCGGGGACTGGGATGGAAGCCGCCCGTGTAGGCGATCGGTAAGGCCGCCCGACGCACCGCCCGATCCAACAGCCGCATCCAGTCCAGGTGACTGATCAGGGCCATTTCCCCCTGCTTGCTCATCCACACCCGCAAGCGTTGGATCCGTGTCTGGTTGGGGACAAACTGCCCCTCAAAGACGGGAATCGGCAACGGCGGCACCACCACGTTATGGCCAAAGTCCAAGCCACAAACGCCACAGTGGGAACAGCCATCAAAGGAACAATCGGGCACAGTGGCCGCTTCTAAAGCCCGTTGCAGATCTTGCTTCAGCCATTGTTTGTCAATGCCGGTATCCAGATGGTCCCAGGGTAGGGGGGCATCCAGAGCCGACCGATCCGCCGCTCCCTCCGACTCGGCGGCATGAAATAAATTCCACTCACCCTGCTCAACCTGCCGATATTTCCAGGTCAGGCCGGTTTCTGCAATCGCCTGAGTCCAGGCTGCAAAGGCCCGATCCAGACTTTCCCACCAGGCATCCATACCCGCCCCTAGTTGCCAGGCACGGCGGACCACAGCCGACAGGCGGCGATCGCCCCGACCCACAAAGTCCTCCATGGCCGAAATACGCACATCGGTAAAATTCACCTTCAGGTTGCGGATACCCCGGAAGGCTTGCCGCAGTAGGTCTTGCTTGCGCTCAAACTCCGCCGTGGAAACCGAGTGCCACTGGAAGGGAGTGTGGGGCTTGGGGGTGAAATTGGAAATAGTCAGATTAAATCCCATCGGTCGGCGGCCCTGGCTCCGACATTCCTGTTGCAACCAGCGCACCGTCTCAGCAATGCCCAGCACATCTACATCCGTCTCGCCTGGCAGGCCAATCATAAAGTAAAGTTTGACCTTGTCCCAGCCCTGCTCGTAGGCGGTTTTGATGCCACGCAACAGTTCTTCGTTGGTCAGCCCTTTATTAATGATGTCCCGCATCCGTTGGGTTCCTGCCTCTGGAGCAAAGGTCAGGCTCATGGTACGGGTGCCGCCGATGATCTGGGAAATAGTTTCATCGAAGCGATCCACCCGCTGACTGGGCAGGGACAGGGAGATGTTTTCGTCCTTCAGTCGGTTCTTAATTTCCATCCCCACCGCTGGCAGGGCCAGATAGTCGGAGCAACTGAGGGAGAGCAGGGAAAACTCATTGAAACCTGTGGCCCGCATGCCCTGGGAAATGGCCTCCACCACCGCATCCGGATCCACATCTCGGGCTGGACGGGTCAGCATCCCTGGCTGACAGAAACGGCAACCCCGGGTGCAACCGCGACGGATTTCCACCGTCAGGCGATCGTGGACCGTTTCGACATAGGGCACCAGGCCAATGGAGTAGGCTGGCATGGGGGTAGCCACTCGCCGCAAAATCCGCCGCGGCACATCGGGCCGCTTGGGATGCACTGAGCCATCCGCAGCCATGTCATAAAACTGGGGCACATACACACCAGGGATCTGGGCCAGATCCAGCAGCAGTTCTTGCCGACTCAGCCCAGCCGCTTTGCCCTCTTCCAGCACCAGGCCAATTTCGGGTAACAGTTCTTCCCCATCTCCCAGAGCAATAAAATCAAAAAAGTCGGCGTAGGGTTCGGGGTTGGAGGTGGCGGTTTGGCCGCCAGCAAAAATGAATGGATAGCGAAAGCCTGATGAACTTTCGTTGGTTTGATCGCGGCGTTCCTGCCAGGTCAGGGGAATACCAGCCAGATCCAGCATTTCCAAAATGTTGGTAGCCCCCAGTTCATAGCTCAGACTAAAGCCCAGAATGTCGAAGTCTGTCAAAGGACGGCGAGACTCCACCGCAAACAGCGGCGTCTGGGTATCCCGCAACCGGCTGGCCAGATCGGCGGCGGGCAAATAGGCCCGATCGCACAATTGGCGAGGCTGGGTATTTAGAATGTTGTAGAGAATCAAATGGCCCAGGTTGGAAGCACCCACCTCATAGACCTCCGGATAGGTCAGCACCCAACGGACGGTAGCCGAGTCCCACGGCTTATGCACCGCCCCCCGCTCATTGCCCAGGTAGCGAGCCGGACGTAGAATATCCGAAGTCAGTAATCTTTCCACTGCGATCGCCACAACGGGTGTCCTCCTCTCCTGCAAAGCTGTCCCATCGCATCAGCATTGCCCAGTATATCGAATGACAGCCAGCAGCGCCGCAGAGCAGAGCCGACTTCGAATCAGATCAAGCCGGTTTCCAGGATGGCTTAGCTTGCCAGTTCCTACCCCAACCATCCCAGTCTCCAGGCATGGGAACATCCCTATACTTGAATCGCCCCCTAAGCCTGAATCAAAAAGTTAGCGGCTGTGATTGCTGGATTGCCCAGCAGAGTGGCAAACTGTGCGCCTGTGCCCAAGCCCGCTAAATTCCCATTCTGGTTATAGAACAACCCACCATTACTGGTGTTGTAAACAATACGAGCCGGACTGCTAGCAACGGCAACATCAGTCGTAACTGTGGCGAACTCAGATGCACTTAAACTACTACCCACCGCACTGACCAGGGCCGTAAAGCTTGTCTTGTCCAGAACTATGCGGTCTGCAGTTGGGGTGAAGTCAACCAGGGTGTCCAAGCCGATGGCAGAAGCTGTAAACACAGCTCCCGTATCGAAGAGAAACGAGTCATTTCCCGCCTGGCCAATTAATCGGTCATTGCCACTGCCACCATTCAACAGGTCATTGCCATCACCGCCAATCAGGATGTCGTTGCCCGGACCACCATTTAGGGTGTCGTTCCCAGCCAAGCCATTGAACAAATCATCGCCACTGGCGCCAAGAATGGTGTCATTACTGGCTGTTCCCAGGTTGGCCGTGTTGACAATCAGACTGGCAATGTCACTATTGGATGCTGCACTGCTGGTGTTATCCCCTGCAAACACAAAGTTGGCTTGTTCGTAAGGATCGTAAGGCAGACCGGAAGAGTTGAAGGCCGTATAGTTCTGCAAACCGCCCTGAAGAATCACCCGGTCGTTCGCAGACAGATAGTACTTGTCGCCCACAACCAACAGGTCGTAGTTGGTCCACCCCGTCGTGGACACAAAAGCCCGCTCCGTAGGGCTGTGGGTAAAAAGGGTACTTCCCGTTCCACCCCGCTGGGCCCAGATCTCGTTGGTCCAGAACCCCAATTCAATTCCCTGGCGATCGCTGCTAAGGGCCGTAATTGAAAAACCTGCGCGATCATAACTACTGTGACTCTCACTGTTGAGGCGAAGGCGAAAACTCAGGCTGTAACCATTAGTCCGGCTGAGTGTAGGGAAAGCGGCATTAACAACAGAGGGGGATAGCAACTTATAGTTGCTGTAACCACCTTTGCCAGTGGCTGGCGAGTTCAGATTAGTGTACCCGGAAAAGGCAGACTGAATGGCGCTGGGCAAAGGATAGAAGGTGGTGCCATACGCTAACCAGCCCTGTCTATCTGGCGTGTTACCCAGAATGCCATTGTAGAGAACCGTTTGTGCCATCGTTATCGCCACCTTTCTCGACAGGCCATGACCATAGCGATCCGATCAGGATTGTGAAAGGTTTCCGCAGGAAATCCTTCTCACAAAGCCCTTTCACCATCCAGGCATTCACAAATCAAATAGGGTTGCTATGGATGGAAATTAATTATACGGTGACAAAATGAAGCAACTCCGGAAAACACGGAAACTTTACAGAGCAATTTTATTAGATGCGACTCTTCATACCAACCAATATGCCTGATGCCTAGTGGGTATCAGAAAGGCAGTCTCAATGCGCTACTGGGGCTGTTTCTAGAAGCCCAAGATCATGCCCTAACAGAACATACACAGGTGAAATCACCCAGTTCGTTGAGGCGCTTTCTCAACCGCTATAAGTTGGCCCAGTCGGAGTGTGGTTCGAACGAAAGAGTGAACCGATGGAGGTGCTGGGTCAAGCCCTGTGGGACTTTAAAGCTGATATCGAGTGCGGGATTGGTTAGCTCAGATCTTGCACCATTCTCAATAAGACATATTTCCAGCTTGTGTAAGATGGACAAAGCCTGCGTGCCCATCAAAAGCCAGACTAGGCAGCCAGGTCAAGCGGGGTAGACAGTTCCAAAATTTTGAACACCTGATCCAGTTGGGTCAACTCAAAAATCATCTGCACCGAACGGGAGAGAGAACACAAAACAAACGGCTTGTTCAACCGTTGAGCCAGTCGATGGGCAGAAACCAGCACCATCAGAGCTGCGCTGTCCATTAACTCCACTTGATGCATGTCGATCAGCAAGCTGGCATGCTGTTCCGACAAAACTCCGGCTTGCAGTTGCTGCCGCAGGCGATCGACATTGGCGGCATTCAGCGAGCCTTGCAGTTGAATAACCATTGGCTTTGGGCAGACCGGAACTTTTTGCATACTGAACCTTTCGTCAATGAGGGACCACATTGGACAGATGGCTGAGGCACCGAACCCGAACCATTAAAACCCAAACCATTAAACTCAGCAGACTACCATGGAATCAGCAGTAATCGACGGGTGCTTAGTTTGCCTCTCCAGCCTTGTATAAAGGTTTTAGTAGGTAATTTTACGGGAAACAGTGTTGCAAGATACCAGAACCTCCATGCAGCGAAAAATCTCCCGACGAATGTTTCTGTTCGGAACGGCGGTAACCACCGGAAGTATTGCCGGCGGTGGCTGTTTTCCCCAGTCCACCGGGCAATCGCACTCTGTCGTCAGCAAGGAGACGGGACCATCGTCCCTTCTTCCACCAGTGGCCATGCCCGAACGAATCCTGGGCAAAACCGGAGTCAAAGTTCCCATTTTGGGGTTGGGGGGCGCTGGCCAGACTCCCCTTTCCCATATCGGCACGGAATCTCAGTCGATCGCTCTGATTGAGCGGGCCATTCAGTTAGGCATTCGCTATTTTGATACCGCTGCCAGCTATGGCCCCAGTGAAGACTACCTGGGTCGGGTGTTGCCGGCCTATCGGCCTCAGGTGTTCCTAGCCAGTAAGACCGCCGCCCGCGATCGCGATGGAGCCTGGCGCGAACTGGAACAATCGCTGCAGCGCTTGCAAACTAACTACCTGGATCTGTGGCAGTTGCACCATGTTTCCTATCCGGAGGACCTGGAACAAATTTTTGGCCGCAACGGGGCGATTGAAGCGATCGCAGAAGCCAAAGCCCAAAAGCTGATCCGATTCAGCGGCGTCACTGGCCACCATGAACCAGCGGTGATTGCTGAAGCTCTACAACGCTATTCCTTTGATGCGACTCTCATTGCCCTAAATGCCGCCGATCGCCACCATCCCAGACCATTTGCGGAACTGGCCTTGCCAGTAGCGCGACAGTTGCAGCTAGGGGTGATTGCTATGAAAGTTCCAGCCTACGGACGGCTGTTCCGTTCCGGCACTCTGGATGGCATGCACCAAGCCATGGGCTATAGCCTGTCTCTACCAGGCGTTCACTGCTGTGTGATCGCGGCTGAAAATCCGGCTCAGTTGGAACAGAATGTGGCGATCGCCCGCCAGTATCACCCCCTCAGTCCGGCTGAGATAGCCGCGATCGAACAACGGACCCTGACCTCTTGGCAAGAGAACACCTTTTTCCGGACCTGGGGCTGAGCTTAGGGATGATCTGTTTGAAGTACCTTATTACCTTACAATTCAACCGTTGATGGAAAAGTGAATACGTCGTTTACGAGTGACTTCAATCGCCTTCGGAGCAACTCCTGCTAACTAAACGCTGAAGTTAGAACCTCCGCCGTCTTTAACCCTTCCGCCACCAATCGTTGCCGCAGGTTGGCAACTGTATTGCGATGGCAACTAAAGATGATCACGGCTTCCTCGTCGGTCCATCCTCGTCCATGGACATCGATGTTCAGTCGAACACAGGTTTTACCCTTACTGACTGACAAAAGATCTCTTACTGACTGACAAAAGATCTGATGTAGGCTAGTGTTCTGTCAAACCCTAATTTTAAGGTGAACCCATTGGCTCGTAGTCAGCGCTTTAGCGCTGAAGCGCTGACTACAAACCCTAATTTCCAGAGTTGACGCTGCACTAGACGCTTGACTCAGCAAAACCTCTCATAATGGCCTCAAAAACCCGCTGCTGGGGGAAATTGAAACAACAGGCGGTATCGCAAATAACCGAAAAAATCAGAAAAATTTCAAGGACAGGACTGACAGAATCGTGTTCCTGGCTTTCCTGTCTCAACCACCAACCGCTGCAACCTCCCCTAGCCGACAAACTTGCGGAACGCCAGGGTGACGTTGTGACCGCCAAAGCCAAAGGAATTGGACAGGGCCACATTGACCACTTGCTCCCGACTGTGATGGGGAATGTAGTCCAGATCGCACTCCGGATCTGGATTTTCCAGATTAATGGTGGGGGGGACTCGGTCGTTAGCGATCGCCATTACCGTTGCCACCGCTTCAATGCCACCGGACCCGCCCAACAGATGACCTGTCATCGACTTGGTGGAACTGATAGTCACCTGACGGGCATAATCACCCAAGGCTTTTTTAATCGCGGCTGTTTCCGTGGAATCATTAGCTGGGGTGCTGGTGCCGTGGGCGTTAATATAGTTGACCTGATCCGGTGTTAAACCCGCATCCTTGAGGGCTAGCGAGATTGCCCGAGCCGCCCCTTCTCCTCCCGGAACTGGAGAAGTCATGTGGTAAGCATCACAGGTCATGCCATAACCGACAATTTCTCCGTAAATTCGGGCACCCCTAGCCAGGGCGTGTTCCAGTTCCTCCAGAACCAGAATGCCAGCCCCTTCGCCCATGACAAAACCATCCCGTCCCTGATCAAATGGACGGCAGGCATGGGCCGGATCATCATTGCGGGTGGAAAGGGCTCTAGCGGCCGCAAAGCCAGCCACAGACAGGGGCGTAACCGCCGCCTCTGTGCCACCGCAAATCATGGCCTGGGCATAGCCCCGCTGGATAAACCGAAAGGCATCGCCGATCGCATTGGAACCGGCCGCACAAGCCGTCACCGAACAGGAATTGGGTCCCTTGGCGCCGGTATGAATTGCCGTCAGCCCCGCCGCCATATTGGCGATCATCATGGGGATCATAAACGGACTACACCGATCCGGACCTTTGGTCAAATAGACTTCTTCCTGGTCTTCCAGCACTTTCAAGCCACCAATGCCAGTGCCAATAATGACGCCAACCTGTTCGGCATTCAGGTCATTAATGACAAACTGGGCATCGGTCAGGGCTTGTTTGCTGGCGGCAACCGCAAATTGAGCAAAGCGATCCATCCGTTTCGCATCTTTCCGTTCTAGAAAGTCATGCGGATCGAATCCCTTCACTTCACCGGCAATCCGGCAGTCATGGCGGGAGGCGTCAAACAAAGTAATCGGGCCAATCCCATTCCGGCTGCTGATCAGCCCATCCCAATACTCAGTCAGAGTGTTTCCAATCGGTGTAATCGCGCCCAGTCCAGTGACGACAACGCGCTTACAATCAGCATTTGTCATGATTTCTACGCTAGGGGTCTAGTGACCAATAAAACATCTGCAGTCAGCGGACAAGTTCTAAGCCCATAAGACAGAAAACGCCTGACACATCCCCATCAGATCGGCTTAAAACTCATCCCCAGCTTAAGCAGATGCTTTCAGTTTCTCGTTAATGTAGTCAACAGCGGACTGAACAGTAGCAATTTGCTCAGCCGCTTCATCGGGAATTTCGATATCAAATTCTTCTTCCAGAGCCATCACCAGTTCAACCGTATCCAGGGAGTCTGCGCCCAGGTCATTGGCGAAACTGGCCTGCGGAGTCACTTCACCCGCATCAACCCCTAACTGCTCCGCTACAATTTTCTGGACCTTCTCAAAAATTTCTGTTTCGGACATAGCTTCTCTCAATTAGACGCAACGGCAATCATTGGTCCGGTGACCAGGCCAATGCAAAATCAATGGCGATCCCGGAATACTAGTGACAACTCTTGATCAGGTACACCGTTTTCCGAGCATCTCTTCATCTTATCTTGAAAGCGCGATCGCACGAAGCAGGGATATGGGCTTTCACGCCCCACCCCCACTTCACTGATCCCGTCGCGTACCTCAAAGCTGGATGAGACCCATGTTTTAAGATGTGTAATCAGAGCTGAAAGAATACTAAGGATTTTGGCTCAGTCGGCCATTGACAGAGATGATAGGAAGGCTGGTTGACTGCTCGAATGGATGGCAGCGATCGCGGATATATGCCGGTTTTTCCTTTTCCATTGGCCTGACCTATGACTTCTTCTTCCCTTCGATATGCCTATTTTCCCGGTTGTGTAGCCCAGGGAGCCTGCCGCGAATTGTATCAGTCTACGGCGGTGCTGACCCAGGCACTAGGCATTGAATTGATTGAACTGAAGCAGGCAGCCTGTTGCGGCTCTGGCACCTTCAAAGAAGACTCCCAGCTATTAGAAGACAGCGTCAATGCCCGCAATATCGCCTTGGCGGAGGAACTGCAACTGCCGCTGTTGACCCATTGCAGCACCTGCCAGGGCGTCCTCAGTCATGTGGATGAGCGGCTGAAAACGGCTAAAAGCAGTCAACCCGCCTATTTGGAACAGGTGAATGGCTTGTTGGAAAAGGATCGTTGTTTCCCCTATCGGGGCTCAACCACGGTGAAACATCTGCTTTGGGCGCTGGTTGGTGATTATGGCTTGTCAGCCCTGCAACAAAAGGTGCGTCACCGACTGGCCGGATTGAACTGTGCCGCTTTCTATGGCTGCTATTTGCTCCGGGGTTCGGATCACCTGCCCTACGATGATCCCTACAACCCCCAATCGATGGAAAACGTCTTCCGGGCCATCGGCGCCGAACCCATTTATTACCGCGGGCGCACCCAATGCTGTGGCTGGCCGCTGTCCAGCTATGCCACGGAGCAGTCGTTCAAAATGGCCAGTTTACACATTCAGGAGGCGATCGCCGCTGGAGCCGACTGCATTGTCACCCCCTGTCCCCTCTGTCATCTACAACTGGACTCCCGCCAACCCGAAGTCGAAAAAGCGCTAAAGATCCGACTCGGTCTACCAATTTTACACCTGCCCCAACTGGTGGCCCTAGCTCTGGGAATTGCCCCCCAGGAATTGGGACTGGGTCGTCATATTGTTTCCACCCAGTCCGTCCTAGAAAAACTGGGACTGGTCGGTTAAGGCAGGCAGATTGCTTGCTGGGATACAAGCAAAGGCCAGGGGATATGCGGGAAACCCCCATCCTTGCTGCTCAGTGACCTGGTTTTCCGCTAATGCCGGCGTTTCGACCGAACCTGATCCCAACATTCGTTGACGGAGTAGAGTTAATAGATAGTTGTAAGGCATTGTTGGGAGCAGCACTATGCTGGCATATGTTCTGGCACTGGTCGTGGGGTTGGGCAGCGTTGCCCTCTATATGGCAGCCTTCTTCTTCCCAGAAATTCATCGCAAGAACGATTTCATCTGGAGCGGAATCGGTCTGTTTTATGCCTTGGTTCTCTGGGTCTGTGCCGGACGGATTACCGGCGGGCTGTTGTTAGGACAGATAGCTAGCGTCGTGTTACTGGTCGGGCTGGCCTGGCAACTGCTGCTGCTGCGGCGGCAGTTAACTCCTGCTGACCAACAAACAGCCATTCCAACTGCCGAAGACCTGCAAGAGGGGTTATCTAACTTAACCAGCCCTGAGAGCCTGTCTAATTTGCCAGGACAGGTGATGGACCAGATTGCCCGCTTCAGTGGCTGGGTTCAATCAACCGTTAAAACTGCCAGCCAACCGAAACCCAAGGCCATTCCCACTGCTGCTGAAGAGACCTACGTGCCCCCCAGTCCAGAGGCGTTTGGCTCTGCGGGTCGTCGAGTCCAAGAAGCGGTTGAGCAAGTCGATGCCCGCATTGAAGCCGCTATGGCGGCCCAGGAAGAAGCTGCCGCAGAGATCCAGGAAGCTTATCAGGTGGCCGAATCCGAAGTGGTTGAAACGGTCACTGAAGTCGTGGAAACGGTGGAAGCGGTTGTCAGCCAGACCTCTGATGCAGCCGGAGAGGTGGCTCAAGAGGTTGCCGAAACCGTTGCGACTGGCGGCCAAAAGACAACGAAGGCGCTGAGCAAAGCCTCAGAACAAGCAGGCGGCCTGAACCAATTGGTCCAACAAGTTCAGGGCTGGTTTAAGAAACTGACCCAACGCCAATCCAAACCAGTCTATGTCAGAAAACAGTTCCGCTCAACCGCGGAGGAACTGGCAGAGGAGGGTAAGCAAGCACTGCAAGAAGCCATTGAAGTAACTGGCGTGGCGGCAGCGATCGAAACCGTGAGTTCGGCTGCCCAGGAGCAAGCTGGGGTAGTGGCTGAAGAAATTGAGGCCATTGTTGAAGAGGTGGCTGAAGCTGAACCGGAATCTGTTGAGGAGTTGGCCACGTCAGAGCCGGTTGAGTCAGAGCCGGTTGAGTCAGAGGTGATTGAGGAAACCTTCAGCCCAGCGATCGCGGAGCCAGTTGTTGAGGAACCGTTCCTGGCCGATGTCAGTCTGGAAGCACCTAACCAGGAGAACGCAGCATCCGAACTGCTCGAACTGGCTGAGGAGGCTGCCTTAGAAACGCCAACCCAGGAAGCAGCAACAATTGAATCAGAAATTATCCAGGTGTTTGAGGTAGCGGTCGAAGAATCCTGGCCGGTGGAGTCAACTGCCGCCCCAGAAGACCAGCGTGTCGAGTTCGAGGCAGCGACCTGGAATCCGGACATTGTCTCTGAAGAAGAAGGGGTGGATGAAGTGGATGACGCACTGGATGCAGTCGAACAGTCGTTTGATGCGATCGCCCGTCCAGTCGCGGAAGCATTACCTGACGAAGCAGATGCAGGCAGCCCCAGCCCGGAACCAGCAGCAGCAGCAGACGAGACCGAAGCTAAGACTGCCGACGTTGGCGCCGAGAATTGGGAAGACTTTACCAATTGGGATGAGCCGGATTCGAAGGAGTAGGCAACCGGGTTGCGCCAGTTGGGTGGACTGGCAGACAGATCAGATGGCCCCATGCCTGGACAGGTATCCGGCTCCATCTTACCTGTGGGCGTCGTCACCTTTCGGATTGACGGAAACAATGACATTCCCAGCAATGGGGCCGAACATAAAATCACCATCTTTGAGCAGGAATATCCCTGCCAACTCGAATATATCGCCATTCCCCAATTAGCCCCATTCGCAAAAGCCCCGCACTCTAGCCGATAGGATAGTTGTCGGGATGAAAACCAGGCTGTTGCGAGTCCCCCCTCGAAGTTATGCTGAGCGACTGCGTGGCGGCAGCGGGAGGAGACGATCAACTGCCAATTTGGTGTGCTTGGGCAAGCATTGCAGGGTTGACTTGCCCCTGATATGTAGAGATGGCACGATTTCTGGTTAGTGAACAAACGGTACGGCTATTTCTGTCCCCTAGCATTAGTTCCTCTGTATTGTTGAGGTATCAACCAGTGCATAGTCAAAGCTAGAAAACATATTCGCAATTAAACTTTACATCTAATTAAAGTTTCGTTACATTGTGGGAGTAATCGTTTCGCTCCTAACCGTCATGTTTATCATTATCCCTAAAGCCCTGAAGGCTAAATCTCGAGTTCAGGATTTGAAAGAACGACTCGACTGGGGTGAGCCGGCTTTGACCCTGATTGATGTCCGTTCAAGAGAATCGTTTAACGTTAGTCGCATTATGGGAGCCATTTCACTCCCTGTGGAAGAGTTGGTGGATCGGGCTCTGGTTAACTTTGAGTTGGTTCGTGACCTGTATGTCTATGGTGCTACCGATCAGGAAACATCTGAAGCTGCTGCTCTGTTAAGGGAAGCTGGCTACCAGAATGTTGCCGAACTGGTAGGTGGATTGGCCGCATGGAAGTCGGCTGGCTACCCGATTGAAGGAGACGCGAAGGTCATTGCCTGATTTTCCCTGTACCGATTTTGTCCAATCATTTTTCAGTCCCTAACGGAGCTAATGCGATGCTATTAACGCATTCTTCCCGATTGTTTTTGGTTGCAGCCCTAGGTTTGACAGGAGTTGGTGTGTTGTCCAGCCTGCCTGCTGAAGCAAAGTCCTGTACCGCCAGTGCTGCTAATGTAGCCCCTGAGACACAAGCCAAGTCCCAGGCTAAAACGCAAACGATTGTGGATGTGGCTGCTGCGGCTGGTTCTTTCAACACCCTTGCCGCTGCCCTGAAAGCCGCTGGTTTGGTTGAGGTACTGTCCGGAAAAGGGCCTTTCACTGTTTTTGCACCAACAGATGCCGCCTTTGCCGCATTACCGCAAGGCACAGTAGAGACCCTGCTCAAGCCCGAAAATAAGGATATGCTGGTCAAGGTTCTGACCTACCATGTTGTTCCAGGGAAAGTCCTATCGAAGGACTTGAAACCTGGAGAAGTTGCGACCGTCGAGGGCAGTAACATCAACATCCAGTTGGGTGAATCGGTGAAGGTCAATGGAGCCCAAGTTGTAAAGGCTGATATCAAAGCTAGCAATGGGGTTATTCATGTGATCGACCAAGTAATCTTACCGGCCAACTAGGGAGTTACCCCAGATTGGATTAGCTTGAATCCCGGAAAGCCCTCCAGCTTTGGAGGGCTTTTGAGATCATAATTGGGACAGCGGAGCTTCCGCACCATGAGAAACCGTTTATAGCGGTTTTCACTGGTGTGAGGTACATGGCGATGCCTGTAACGCTTGGCCAGCAAGGCTTCTGGTGTACCTTGTCCAATCAAGAACCGCTATAATAGGCAGATCCGGATCTGCATAAACACGCCAAATTGGATCGTTACAGATCTTGGTCTGCGTAATCTTCTTCCGCAGGAATAATGGCGGGGTGTTATTTGTTTGCCAGTCTCTAAGCCTTCCCCTGGTTGTCCTCAACCATCGATAACATGCCCTGGATGGAAGCTGGGACGCTGCGAGGATCCATAAACATGACCTTGCTACTGCCGCTTTTGCCAATCTCATTGCTGGTTTCCAGATACCCCAATGCCAGCAGAATTTGGCCTGCTTCAATCGCCTTTGGATCGGCTTTCAGGGCCTGGGTGACAATCTGGATGGCTTCTGCAGTCGCCTGAGCTTTTAAGACCTGGCTCTGGCGCTCGGCCTGAGCTTTCAGGACGGTTGCTTGCTTTTCTGCTTCGGCCTGAAGTACGACAGACTTCTGTCGGGCTTCTGCATCCAGCACCTGGGAATCGGCCTTTCCTCGGGCGCTATTCACCGCTGACTCCCGTTCGCCCTCGGAGGTCAGAATGGCTGCCCGTTTGCGCCGTTCGGCTGACATCTGCAATTCCATCGATTCCTGCACGGCCTGGGAGGGAATAATATCACGCAGTTCCACCCGGGTCACTTTGACCCCCCAGGGGTCGGTGGCGATGTCCAGATCTCGCAGCAGTAATTCATTAATCTGGGAGCGGGCGGTGAAGGTTTCATCCAATTCCAGTTTTCCCATTTCGGAGCGGATCTGGGTTAGGACCAGATTGACCATGGCTGATTGCAGGTTTTGCACCTTGTAATAGGCTTTTTCCATATCAACAATCCGCCAGTAAACCACGGCGTCCACGGTGATTGAGACGTTGTCGCGGGTAATACAGGGTTGGGGCGGGATATCTAAAACCTTTTCTCGAATTGTTTCCCTGAAGGCAATCCGCTCCAGGACGGGAACTACGAATTTGAGTCCTGGATCCAGTTTGCGATCGTAAACGCCGAGTCGCTCGACTAGGGCTTCATTGCCTTGTTGGATGACTTTGGCGCTGGAGATGGCCAGTCCGCCACCGCCAATCAATAATGCCATTAACCAACCCCACATGGTTTTGCCTCCAAACTATCTATTGGTTTGTGTTGAGCGTGATTGTCTGGGCTAGAGAGTCATGGTTGTTCAGCCCAGATCCTAAGAACTATTACCCGTTGCCGGAAAACGATTCCGTTAGGAATGGAGAAGATTTTCCGGTAACACAATCAGCGTGGTTCCTTGTCGGTCTACGACATACACCCGCTGGTTGGGAGCGATCGCCACTGCTGGATCCTCACATTTGGCGGACCAGGAGTTGCCCTCATACAACACCCGCCCCGTTCGGCCAGGTGGAATTTCGGTCAATGTTTCGGCTTCGGTGGCATCCAGTTTGCGGGCGGCCCGTCGTCGGACTAATCGGCGGGAGAAAAGGACCAGCACAGTGGAGAGAGCCATCCAGACCAAAACTTGCACTGGAATTGGTGTAAAGGGAGCGATCGCGGCCACCGCTAGGGCACTAATGCCCAGAACGAAGGCGATAAATGCAGTGGGCAGAAATACTTCGGTCAGACATAGCCCAATGCCTGCAAGTAACCAGATGTAGGTGGGTGTAATCATCGGTTATTCTGACTGAGCGAGAAACGGCTGGCAAATCCGGCAATGTTATGAAATTTATCTGGTTGAACCTCTGGAGCCCCCCTATATTATTGAGGGAATCCACCTGTCACCCCAGTTCCGTGATTCTTGATCCGGAGGCGATGGCATGACAATTGCCTCCCTTCTTATAGCAATCCTGAATGATTTATGAACGACTGGATGGTGAAAGGGCTTTGTGAGAAGGATTTCCTGTGGAAACCTTTCACAATCCTGATCGGATCGCCATATCAGCAGGATGTTCGGATCATCGTTGTCTGACTCCCTCTACCAGGATTGGGAACAGTTGGAGTGAAACCAGTCTAGACTGCCGATTGCAAATCCTCTCGGAATCATCAGCCTAACTTTATTTCTGCCTGACCCATCTTGTTCCCTGGTTAACCTGCTGCCCCATTGTGGAAATTACCGCTGATTACCCATGAGTCCCCTTGAAGTCTATCTCTGCTGTCCGAACCCTGACTGTGCAGCTCCGCTCAACCCGATGGGAGGTCAGGTCTGCGCCCATTGTCAGACGCCCCTGATTTATCGCTATCTCTGGGCTGTGGGGACTTTGGCGGAGAAAACACCACCCGGTACTCAGATTGGCGGTCGCTACTATGTAACGGCTCCCCAAATCTGGTTGGACACTCAGCCAGGGCTGAATCCGGATCGGTTGGCAGTCGACTGGCCAGATGAGGTACTTTCCTATCTCCACCTCTATCCCTATCGCTTGCATTTGCCGGAGGTGTATGGGTTTTATGCGACGGAATCGGAACCAGATTTACCGCCTGTGGTGTTACTAGAGAATGCTCCGATTAATGCCAAAGGGTTGCTTTATCCGGCGATTACCCATGTCTGGTCTCAGGCAACAGCGGTACGTCAACTCTACTGGCTCTGGCAGTTGCTGGAACTGTGGTCACCGCTGCAGGCCCAGGGTGTAGCCGCCAGTTTGCTGGCTGCGGACAATATCCGGGTGGAGGGCTGGCGGATTCGCCTGTGTCAGCTGATCCCAGACCGTCGGGTGCTTTGGGAGGCAGCAGGAGCGGCAACGGAGCAGCCTGGTCAGGAATCCGCTTTTTCTCCCTTGGGTCTGGCCGATCTGGCCAATCTCTGGTTGAACTGGATTGAATTAGCCCAACCGGCGATCGCCAAGTCCTTGTGGGAACTGTGCCGCCAAATGCAGGGAGAAGAGGTTGGGCAGCCGGAAATTGCCACCCAGATGAATCATCTGTTGTTGGAACAGGCGGCTCAACTGCCCCTCAAACTGAAGACAACTGGTTTGACGGAAGCAGGCCCGCAGCGATCGCATAACGAAGATGCCTGTTTCCCGGCAACCGGCAATGCCCCAAATGCCGCCAATCAGCTTGTCCCTAGAGTGGCGATCGTCTGCGATGGCATTGGCGGCCATGAAGGTGGAGAAGTGGCCAGTCAATTAGCAGTTCAATCCCTTACCCTGCAATTGCAAGCCTATCTGGCAGAATTTGGCAGCCAGACAGAACTGATTCCACCAGATGTAATTGCTAACCAACTGTCGTCGCTGGTGCGAGTTGTCAACAATTTGATCGCCAACCAGAATGACGCCCAGGGACGAGAAGCCCGCCGCCGGATGGGAACCACCTTGGCAATGGCGCTGCAAATTCCCCAATCCGTCCCCCTGTCCGTTGAGGCCGCTGCGGGGAATGGCGTCTCCGATAACAGTCACGAACTTTATCTGGTGCATGTGGGCGATAGCCGCGCTTACTGGATTACCCGCCAGTACTGTCACCAACTGACCGTCGATGATGATGTTGTGACGCGGGAAGTACGATTTGGTCGGGCTTTGACTCGTGAGGCTCTAATGCGACCCGATGCGGGTTCCTTAACTCAAGCTTTGGGCACTCGGGATGCCGATTTTCTAAACCCAACCATTCAACGGTTCATCATTGAAGAGGATGGGTTGTTGCTGCTTTGCTCGGATGGATTATGCGACAACGGGTTGGTGGAAAAATATTGGGATTCGCTGACTGAACCGGTATTCAGTCGTCAGGCTTCCCTGGAACAGACGGCCCAGAATTGGATTTCCCTGGCCAACCAACAGAATGGCCACGACAATGCCTCTATTGTGCTGATGTGGTGTCAGGTTGCACCTGTTCAGAGCGATGTGTCCTTGCCACCAATGCCGGAAGCGGAGAAAGAGTCACAGTGGTCGCCTGCCTCCCAGGTTTTGGCAGAGGAGGACAGGGTGGGGACAGCAACCTCACCTACATCGCCGCCGCGACAGAGACAGCCTCGACCCTGGATTGGTCCGCTAGCTGCGGTGGTGGGGCTGCTGGTGTTAATTGGTGGGGCGGGACTGGCGACCTGGTCTGCCCTGGATCCGGTTGGCTTTCAGCAGTTCCGGCAGCGGCTGGGGGGGGGAGCTTCACCAGACGCGAGTCCGACGCCAGGAGCTAGCCCTTTACCGGAGATCAGCCCCATGCCAGACGTGCGTCCGCTGCCTGAGGCCAGTCCCACACCAGAAATAAGTCCGTTACCTGAGGCCAGTCCCACACCAGAAATAAGTCC
>CAZBTL010000039.1:0-12136 GCA_964494755.1 uncultured bacterium
TAGCTAATGATAGGACAATCCTGCAGGAGTTTTGTGCTAGCCATGACAATAGCACTCTAAAGATTCAGGACTTGATGATGTAGGGGATAGGGATCTAACCCCCATAGGAGATCTAGCTCACCCCTGGCGCCGCTGATGGCTCCATGACGGTGAAACCCTGCGGAACACCAACTGAATGGCAGCAGAATTCCTGTAGCGCTCTGCACTTAGGAAAGACTTACACAATGGGCCGGAATCGCCGAGACACCACACAATTATCCGCTCCCTTGCCATTGGAAGTATGGGTTTGCCCCACAGTTAGCCCCTATTCGGTTGACAGGATAATCTTTAACTGACCATAATGAGTGTTTGTGCAAACTTTAGCGCGTATAAAAAACTTTGGCAAATGTAGTTGTTGTCGGCGCCCAATGGGGCGACGAAGGTAAAGGAAAGATAACAGATCTGCTTAGTAAATCAGCGGATGTAGTTGTCCGCTATCAGGGGGGAGTCAACGCTGGTCACACAGTTGTTGTAAAAGATCAGGTCTTCAAATTACACCTTATTCCCTCCGGCATCCTGTATCCCGACACTGAGTGCATCATCGGCTGTGGCACCGTGATTGATCCCAAAGTCCTGATTGGGGAGCTGGATCAGTTAGAAGCCCTTAATGTCTCCACAGAGAATTTGCTTATTTCGGAGACAGCCCATGTCACCATGCCCTACCATCGCCTGATTGACCAGGCGTCAGAAGAGCGTCGGGGGGATCACAAAATTGGCACAACCGGACGGGGAATTGGTCCTACCTATGCCGACAAGTCGGAGCGGATGGGACTGCGCATTATCGACTTGATCGATCCAGAAACCCTGCGGAAAAAAGTTCGCTGGACGGTGGAATATAAAAACTCAATCCTAGAGAAGCTTTACGGATTATCGCCTCTAGACCCTGCAGCCATCATTGATGAATATCAGAGCTATGCGGACCGTCTGCGGCCCCATGTGGTTGATAGTTCCCTCAAAATCTACGATGCCATTCAGCGCAAACGCAATATTTTGTTTGAAGGGGCTCAGGGAACGCTGTTAGATTTGGATCACGGCACCTACCCCTATGTCACTTCTTCTAATCCCGTGGCGGGTGGAGCTTGTGTTGGAACAGGGGTTGGCCCCACCATGATTGACCGGGTCATCGGAGTCGCCAAAGCGTACACGACTCGAGTGGGCGAAGGGCCATTCCCAACTGAATTGAAGGGGCAGATTGGCGAGTTATTGTGCGATCGCGGCTCGGAGTTTGGTACAACAACAGGCCGCAAACGGCGCTGCGGCTGGTTTGATGCCGTCATCGGCCGCTATGCAGTCCGAATCAATGGTCTGGACTGTCTGGCCATTACCAAGCTGGATGTGCTGGACGAAATGGAGGAAATCAAAGTCTGCGTTGCCTACGAAGTTGATGGTCAGCGGTGTAACGATTTCCCCAGCAACTCACTTAAGTTTGCCCGTTGCAAGCCGATTTATGAGACTGTTCCAGGGTGGCAGCAGTCCACTGAGCACTGTCGCTCTCTGGATGACCTGCCCAAGCAAGCGCTGAATTATCTCAAATTCCTGGCTGAGTTGATGGAAGTCCCGATCGCGATCGTTTCTTTAGGCGCCAGCCGAGACCAAACGATTATTGTGGAAGATCCCATCCACGGACCGAAACGGGCCTTGCTATATACTAATGGCACTGCCCAAAACGAGAACCACCCTTCACAGATAGAGCGTCTAGCGGTAACTGAGTAAAGGAGATGCGTCTCTTCAGTTCCTGATTCCCTGATACCATCCGGTGCCCCATTGGAGGTCACCGTTTAATAACCTTTCCCCAAAAGCCTTATGGAACTTACACTTGAATGTAAAGCTCGACCGACTGGCAGTAAGAGTAATGCCCTGCGCCGGGCTGGTCTGATTCCTGCTGTTTTGTATGGTCACAGCGGTACAGATTCTGTGGCCTTGACGATTGATGCCAAAACATCGGAAATTCTGGTGCGGGATGCAGCGGTAAACAATTCCCTGATCCAAATGAATGTGCCTGACCTGCCCTGGAGTGGCAAGGCACTGTTGCGAGACGTGCACAAGCATCCCTGGAAAGGGACGGTGTATCATCTGAGTTTCTTCGCCATTGGCACCCATGCCAGTTTGGAAGTGGATGTACCGCTACACTTTGTTGGGACCCCAACTGCCATTAAACAGGGTGGCGCAGTCGATACGGTGATGACCTCTCTGCATGTTAAGTGCGCTCCAACCATCATCCCTGAAACCATTGAAGTGGACATCTCCGGCATGGAAGTGGGCGATGCCCTGCATGTGAGTCAGATTGTTCTGCCTGCGGGTGTGACCGCACTGGTGGACGGAGAACAGTTGGTCTTATCCATCCTTCCACCCCAGGGAGGGACGACCGAAACAACTGAGGGATAGTCTGGTTTTCAATTTCACTGGATAAAGGTAAGAAGCCAGGATTTTTCCTGGCTTTTTGCTATATCTGGCCTCGCAGCCACCCAGACAGTCTGCTTCCCATCTTCCTCTTCCTCCCCGGTGTTGCTGATTCCGGATGTGAATCTGGGGTTGCATGAATTGAAACTGCGTTCCAATTCATACTGCTATTCAGCACCACATCCTCCCCTTCTCAATATTTGACACCTTTTTCTTTGTTCAGCAATTAAATAGACCAGGATGTTAAGCTGCACAGCAAGCCATTCCATAGCAATCCTAAATGACTGGTGAACGACTGGATGGTGAAAGGGCTTTGTGAGAAGGATTTCCTGTGGAAACCTTTCACAATCCTGATCGGATCGCCATAGCAGTCCTAAATGACTGGTGAACGACTGAATGGTGAAAGGGCTTTGTGAGAAGGATTTCCTGTGGAAACCTTTCACAATCCTGATCGGATCGCTATATGTTTGAAGAGTTGGCTGATTTCTGCATTGGGTCAGTGCAGTTGGCAGGAAATCCGGCATGATGGAAACAAGCAGTGTGGCATGGAAAAAATCATGGTGAACCAGGCTGAAACCTCTGATCTGAGACCTTTGCAATCATTTCATTCCGGCATGGTGCGTGTCCGACCATGGGGAACTGTCACCTTACTAGAGGAAGGAAAGGACTATCGCATCAACCGCATTGAATTGAATGCTGGCCACCATATCAGTACCCAGATGCATTACCATCGCAGTGAACACTGGATTGTTGTATCCGGTACGGCCCGCGTTATTTGCAATGGGGAAGAAAAGGTGCTGATTCCCAAGCAGTCTACTTATGTACCGGCCTGCACTCCCCATCGAGTGGAGAATCCCGGTGTGATTCCCCTGGTGCTGATAGAAGTGCAGAACGGGGAATATCTGGGAGAAGATGACATCATCCGGTTTGAAAAAGAGGGGAGCGATTAGCCAGCAATGGAAGCCAGTAATTCTGATCCGTGCTTTTCCGTTCCTGTGTTAGCATCTGTAAAACTTCTAATTCAACTGAGTTCGCATGGGCAAGGTTTTGGTGCTCAATGCCTCCTATGAACCGCTCAACATTACGAGTTGGCGTCGGGCAGTTGTTTTGTTGTTAAAAGGAAAAGCGGAGCAGGTTGAACATAATGGAAAGTACATTTATGCGGACTTTCCCCTGCCCAGCGTGATCCGGTTACGTCATTATGTCAAGGTTCCATATAAAGAAATTCCCTTAACCCGCCGCAATCTCCTCCACCGGGATGGGCATGCCTGTCAGTACTGTGGCTACACAGGCGAGGAGTTGACGCTAGATCATGTAATTCCGCGATCGCGCGGGGGTGGAGATAGCTGGGAGAACATTGTCACGGCCTGCGTGCGTTGTAACGTTAAGAAGGGTAACCGCACCCCCAAAGAAGCCAATATGGCTTTACTCTGTTCTCCCCGAAAACCCTACAGTGGTCTTTACTTTGAAGTGACCAAGCATGTAAAGAACGGCTCTAATCAGGAATGGCGCAAATATGTCATCGGGATTTGACCCTCTGCTCTATTGGTACAAGGGGGGCTGAACCAGTCGTTGTATTGGCTAACCCTCTGTCACTGAGGCCATGGGAATAGGGTGGGTCGGTTGTTGGCTCGTTTGTCAGCAATCTCGGTTACCCTATGTTGTTTTTTAGATTTTTTTGCGAAGATCAGAGTGGCGTCGGCCGATACTCGGCTAAATTACGATCCGCATTCCTGCCTCGAAGACTCTGCTGCTTGCAGCCTCCCTTTTGCGTAATCATTTAGATATGCACGATTCATTACAACCTGTTGGTAATTTGCTCACCGTCTCCGAGACAAGTCAAATTCGGTTAAATACATCCAGTTCAAATACCGCTGATTATCCGGGCCTCCAACCTGTGGCAAAGTCGAATTCTGAGCCTGTTAGTGTTCCCTTCCAGCCCTTTGCCTACGATATCCCGCGATCGCAGGAACAATGTCAGAAGGTGGAAGCATTGCGCCAGACGCTGGAAAAACATCGGGGAGAACGTCAACTCCTAGTGTTGCAAGACTTTCCAGACCCCGACGCCCTTTCCTCTGGCTGGGCCTACAAACTGATTGCCCAACGCTACGACATTCTGTGCGATATGGTCTACGCGGGCACCCTCAGTCACCAGGAGAATATTGCCCTGGTTCGGCTGACCAATTTGCCGGTGCAACGCTGGACTCTGCAGACCATGAAAGGTCGAGACTTGTCCATTTATCAGGGCTGCACCCTGATCGATAACCAGGGCACGACCAGTCAGTTAATGCCATCCCTCCAGGAAGCAGGAATCCCCATTACTGTCGTCATTGACCACCACAGTTTGCAGGAAGATATCCGGGCCGAGTTCATGGATATCCGATCGCACACGCGGGCTACAGCGACCATCCTGGTCCAATACCTGCAAGCTGGCTTGTTGAAACTGGATAACAACATCAATGAGCATGTGAAATGCGCCACAGCGCTGATGCATGGATTGCGCTCTGACACCAATGCCCTGCGGCAAGCGGGTGAAGAGGACTTTCTGGCAGCCGCCTATCTCAGCCGGTTTTACGACTCCCAACTGCTGAATGCGGTGTTGCAATCCTCCCGCTCCAAGCAGGTGATGGATGTGATCGAACGGGCCTTGAAAAACCGGATCGTGCAGAACAACTTTTCCATTGCTGGGGTTGGCTACTTGCGCTACGACGATCGGGATGCCATTCCCCAGGCGGCCGATTTTTTGGTGACCGAGGAAAATGTCCACACGGCTGTGGTCTATGGCATCGTCCAGGATGAGGACGAAGACATTGAACTGGTCATCGGCTCTCTGCGGACGAACAAGATTACTCTGGATCCAGATGAATTTTTGAAGGAGGCATTTGGCCAGGACAACCACGGTCGCTTCTTTGGTGGTGGGCGATCGCAGGCTGGTGGTTTTGAGATTCCCATGGGTTTCCTGTCCGGCTTCACGGAGAGTTCGGAATACGCCAAGATGAAGTGGACGGTCTATGATGCTCAGGTCAAACAGAAACTACTGCGGTTGGTGAATCCGGAGCAGCACTACCGGCTGGATCGGTAAGGCAACCTAGCTGCGATTAGGCTCGCTTCAGCCGGAACCGTATGCCTCACCTAGTGCAGCGTCAACTCTAGAAATTAGGGTTTGTAGTCAGCGCTTCAGCGCTAAAGCGCCGACTAAGAGCCAATGGGTTCACCTTAAAATTAGGGTTTGACAGAACACTAGGTTAATTTCTAGCCAAACCATCCCTGTGCTGAGTCCAATTCAGGAGCCTGCTTGAAGCAGCCTCGGCTTCAGAAGAATTGAGACAGCGCCGAATGTTGCTTGGCGTAGTCCGCAGCTTTAGACGGATTGCCAATTGCATTGGCTGCCTGCTGCATCTTTTGCAGAATTTGTCCTTCAACCAGCTGATCCTGTAACTGGCGAGCCAGACCCAACTGTTGATCGAAGTAATCCAGGGCTTTGCTATAGTTTCCCTGAGCGTAATAACCTTCGGCGGTACTGCCGAGCGCCTGTTCCTGACTCCGCAGATCATCCACCAACTGGGCCACTGCCAGCCAATCCTGGCTGCATTCAATCCCCTTGGTGAAGTCTTTGAGTAGGTAGTAAGTCTGGGCCAGACTGCGCAGGATTTGTGCTTCCACGCGGGGCATAAGCAGCTTGTGCGCCAGGGCTAGGCGTTGCTGATAATAGTCAATGGCGGCTGGGTAGTTGTTCAGGTTCAGACAAGCATTGCCCAGATTTTTGAGGATTTGGTCTTCAACCTGGGTGTCCTGTAGCTCACGGGCGATCGCCAAACTGCGTTGTTCATGGGCAATAGCCTCAGACAAATTGCCCATCGCTTTATAGGCTAGTCCCAGGTTGTTCAAAGCCGCCATTTCGCTGCGCCGGTCTTGCACCTGTTGGGCCATCACCAAACTTTGCTGCTGATAGGCGATAGCCTGGTCGAACTGCTTCAGGTGGCGATAGGCATTGCCCAGAATGCTCAAAATTTTAATGATGCTACGCTGATCGTGGTGAGCACGGGCAATGGCCAAGGCTCGACTGCCATACTCAACCGTCTTCTCATACTGGCGCAACTGATAGTAGGCTAGCCCAATGCTGTTGAGGGCCTTCTCCTGACCCAACTCATCCCTGGCCTGCCCATACAACTCACAAGCCCCCTCAAACAGGGAAAGGGCATCTGCCCATTGGCCTTCCTGATAGGTTTGATGGCCCTGGTGAAATAGGGCATCCGCTTGCGAGCGAATCTCTGACGGGGAAGGTAATTCAGCCCTCGATGGGGTTATGATTTCGCTCGTTGGGACAATTGTTTCACGGGCCAGCCCACTTGCGTCATTCGCTTGCGATGGGTTGGTTGATACTTGGGGATGAGACAGAGCTTGACTGTCCATAAATCCACTCAACACTTACTCCTAGAATAATTTGGCAGCTTGGTGCGCATCAAAAGCCAGCATTGCTCAGCGCTGAAACCCCTGCTGGCAGTAGGGTAACTGAATCCAGCCAAGCCTGATGAATTGCCGGAATGTTACAACACCGAACAGCATGGGATTGGGGGGCAAAAGAACTGGGCAGGGAACTGAGTGGGCAATCGGGAACCAGGAAGCAAGGCAATTTACCCGCAATGCTCTTGAGACAACAGTCGCCAACCTTGGTGTAGAGCCAGGGGAAGATGATTAGCCGGAAGGAAACGCCAGAATCTACTTAGCCCCTGATAGAGGCTTGGAACTGGAGCTTTGATTCCAGGCTAACGCTTGAATCACTAAACGGGTAGGAATTTGTTCCAATTTCCTTACTGGCTAAGGGGGGCATGCAACAATCAGGCGGGGCGGAAATCCTAATTGCGTCTGGCAGGGCAGGGATTGTCTCCTAACCTATTCCAGACAAATTTGGCAAATCAGGAATGTTTGGAGAATTATCGCAATATTGTCTGACATTCTCGACCGCCGCCCTGCTGACAGCACTGGCGGATCTGGAACTGCCAGCCGACTGCTCTATGGAAACAGCTTCAGCCCTTCATGGGGTCAGTCCAGCGATCGCAGATTCAGGTCCCACTAGAGAAACATAAGGAGCCCGTAAATACTGCTGGGCAGTTTCCCTGGCTTGTTCTGCTGTAATTGCCAGCACCTGTTCCTGAAAATCCTGGTCAAACTGAATACCCAGGTCCAATGTTTCATACCAGCCGTAGAGATGGGCCAACTGGGCATTGGTTTGTTTCCCCAGAGCATACTGCCCCAGGATTTTATTTTGGGCGGATAGGAGTTCTTCGTCGGTCAAACTGGTCGTTTGCAACCGATCGACTTCTGCCTGCAAACCTTCTAGGGCGATCGCCGTATTGGTTGGAGCCGTACCGATATAAACCACGAATTGGGCCGGTTCCAGACGGGTTGGATAGAATCCCGAAACGTCATAGGCCAGCCCCCGTTTTTCCCGCAGCTCGACAAACAGACGACTGGATAAGCCATTGCCCAGATAGCTACTGAGCAACTTGAGGGCGGTGTATTCAGACAAGGTTGGCGTAGTGGCTGCGACCGCTGGCGTTAAGTAGCCTAACATGACAATCGACTGTTGCGTATCCTGTAGGGTGGCTTTGCGCATCGGTTGGCAAATCACCGGCGGTAATGTCAGCTTCGGCAAGTCTGAATCTGGCACAGACCAGTCTCTAAACACTTTTTCAACCAGGGCGATCGCCACATCCGGCTGAATCCGGCCAGACAGACTAATAATGATGTTATCCGGGCGAAAGTGGGTTTGGTGATACTGCACCAACGCCGATCGCTCCAGTTGGGCAACAGTGACTTCGGTTCCCAAGCCTGATAAGGCATAGGGATGGTCCTGGTACATCACCTGCCGCAGTTGATCAAAAGCCACCGTAAACGGTTGTTCCTGTTGCGATCGGATCGCTTGCAGGGTCAGGCGACGCTCTAACTCAATCTCGGCCTCCGGAAAGGTGGGCGCTCGCAACAACTCTCCCGCCAGGTACAAAACCTCTTCAAAGTCCGATGAAACCGTTTTAAGACTCAGTAAAAAGTAGTCCGTGGTGGAATCCGCGCTAAGACTGGCCCCCACCGATTCCACCCGCTCCGCAATTTCCAACGAAGAGAACTGATCGGTTCCTTTCGTCAGCACTGCAGAGACCAAATGGGACAAACCAGCTTCTTCCCGTTTTTCCCATCGACTACCTGCCCGGATAAAAATTCGAGCCGCAATAATATCAGCAGCAGTGTTTTCTTGAATCAACACCACCATACCATTGGGCAGCACAGCCCGATGCACAGTTAGATTTGGCTGAGAAACAGTCACCTTCAAATTCACACAGATTTCCCTTGTCGAGAGTAGCGGATGCAAAACAACAGTCAACCAGTTAACTCAACAGTAGCAAGACCCATACCAGAATCACTCATCAGCCCTCAGCCAGTCTGGCTAGCCAGTCCATTGGTGCTGGTCTACAGCGGCTTAACCACCACTGTCGCATATCGGTAGGGGGACAGATGCTGACTGGCCAACCGCTGTAAATCATGGGGGTGGATTGCCTGAATCCGTTGGGGATAGGTAGTCGCAATATGGGGTTCAGCCAGGGTTCCATAGTAACCGTAGAGTCCTGCCAGTTGACTGGGTGTTTCCGTTGAAAAGGCGTAATCATTACACAATAACCGCTGACAACGGAGCAGTTCGGCCATGGAGACAGGAGCCGCAGCCAGTTCCGAAAGGCGATCGCAAATAATGGCTTCCACCCGTTCCAGATTCTCCGGATGCAACCAGGCTGTAATGGTAAACAGGCCCGATTCCCGTTGCAATGAAAAACTACTGCTGATGGCCTGAACCAGATTCCGCTCTTCCCGCAATTCCCAAACCAGACGAGAAGTTCTGCCTTCCGCCAGAAGAACGGACAGAATGTCCATGCCATAGGCATCATGCAACTGACTATCCAGACTTTGTAAGGGAGAGTCGATGCCAGGAGCTAACCAGGCCATCATTAAGCGGGCCTGTTCCAGACGAGGCAAATGCAGTTCCTGCCGCCGGATTTCCGTCATCGGTGGTTCCGCTTCCGCCTTGAAAATCGGGCAGGAGGAAGAGGAATGAAACGGCTGGAACGTCTCCCCCACCAGATCCATTGCCGCTGACTGACTGACATCGCCCACTACCACCACCGTCATTGCATCTGGCTGATAGTGGGTTCGATGAAATTGGCGCAGATCCTCAGGCGTTTGGAACATCAAACTATCTTCCGTACCCAGGATGGGTCGTCCGTAGGGATGGCATTGATAGACCAGTTCACTTAAGGTTTGAAATGCAACCCAGTCAGGGTTGTCATAGGCTTGCCGGATTTCTTCCAGGACCACATCCCGTTCCCGGTCAAATTCCTCGTCTGGAATGGTGGCATGGAGCAATAGTTCCGCCAGATAGGGCAGCGTTTCGGGCAAATGTTGGGAGGCAGCCGTAATAAAGAAGTGGGCATAGTCGTAACTAGTGGCTGCATTGGTCACACCACCCCGACTTTCAATCGCCCAGTCGAAGATGCCGGGAGCTAATCTCTCAGTCCCTTTAAAGATCATGTGCTCTAGAAAATGAGCAATGCCACACCATTCATCGGGTTCAATGCTGGCACCTGCGCGAACCCAAACGTCTACGGCTACAACCGGTGTGGCAGGTGTTCGTTGATGGATTACAGTTAGCCCATTATCCAATCTCACCACAGAGGCTGGACAGGCTGCGGAATGGAGAAGTGTTGGCAAGTCAGTGAAAATGTTGTTTAGAATTACTTATCTTATCATTTCTCCACCTGACTGGATAGTACAGACTGCCGGGCTAGCTGACCCTGTCAAGTTTCCCAATCATCTTGCCAGGCTCTGGGTTGTTCCCAGCCATCCTCCTCGGGATCGCCCAGTTCAACCGGCTCCAGCTCCGCTTCCAACCGAACAACGGGCCTCAGGTCTGCCAATTTAGGCGACATCTCCGGTTCGTCCAGGTCTTCTGACAACTCATCAGCTTCCAATTCCACCTGGTCCAGATGCAATGGTTTAATGACACGGGTAATGGCATCCTGGACAAACGAGCGGATGAATTCGTCCTTGCGATTGAGCTGAAACTGGCGCTGCACCACTTCTGTCATACCGCCATCGCCCCAGTCCTGATCGTGACGAAAATATTCAATAAAGCTTTTGCCCGCAATCCGGGTCAGATAGGCCGCTGTGACCGCCTGGATGGCGCGGCCTACCACCAGTCCCCCGACGCTCAGTTGCAAGGCCGTGGTCATCAGCGTTACCGCTCCTTTGACAATGCCCAAACTGGCCAGGGTTTTCCCTAGTGACAGGGCCAGTTCCCGTCCCCGCTCGGCATTGATATCGCAGCCGTAAACCCGACCAATTTCCACCACCATCTGGGCATTCACCGCCGCCGTCGCCAGCAGATCCACCACCGGCAAAGGGGTTACCGCCACCACCCCTGCACCAATCCACTGGAACCGTTCTACGATCTTGTCAGCCTGCCGACGACGTTGCAAATCGATCAGACGGCGGGCCTTCTCGCCCAACCGCTGGGATTGCAGCAGAATATTGTCGGCTAGTAGGTCTTCGCCCTCAGCCCGCAGAACTGCAACCATGCGCCGGATCAAGGGCATGATATCCGGGTCGGGTTGAAAGGTTTCCCCGTTTTCCAGCACAACCGACTGAGGATTGGCAGAAACGGCAATCACATCAACCGGCGCAACGATGCCACGGACCCGCTCTCGCAATCGAGCCAATATCTTTTCTTGATCCTCGTCGGGATAGAGGTCGGCTTTGTTCAAAACCACCAGCGATCGCTTGCCAATTTCCGCCAGGGCTGCCAGGGGATCATATTCGGAGCGGCGCAGGTCATTGTCCAGCACAAACACTAGTAGGTCTGCCTCCGTAGCCAGCCGACGGGCCAGTTGTTCCCGTTCTGTTCCTGCCATACCGGCCTCCAGGATGCCGGGGGTGTCAATAATCAGGATTTCCCGGTTGACTCCCTTCAATTTCAGGCAGTAGGTTTCACCCACCTCCGTCGTGCCCATCGGCGCACCGACCTTGCCAATCATCCGACCAATCAGGGCATTGACAATCGACGTTTTGCCCGCCGAGCCAGTGCCAAAAATCACCACCTGCAACTCTCCCCGAGATAGATTCTGCTCAATTTTATGGGAGCGGGCCAGCAGTTCCTGACGGGCTACCTCATCCTGAATCTGTTCCACCTGCTTGCGGACGGCATTCAGCGTTTCCTGGGCTGCTTCCGTTTTGACCACAGGCACCTTCGGCTGAGGTCGCCGTTTTCGGTTGCCCTTGCGGGCTGACTGACGAGGCAGCACAAACAGGTAGTAGATAAACGCCGCAATTAATACGCCCAGGAGCACAATCAACAGAAAGATCAGCACCTGAGACAGCAGCGGATAGTAGGCGATCTGCCAGTACAAGCGGGATAGGGAATCCACCAGCCAGATCATCAGTCCCAGAATCAGGACCAGACCGACGATCAGAATCAGTAGACGTGACAAGGGCATGCGCACGGTTGAGTCCCCTTTAACTTGACTTTCATTCTAATTCCCACTCCTACTCCCGTTCGGCTGACGCTCACGGCGGAAGCCCACTCCCTACTCCCCATTTCTCACTCCCGTTCGGCTGACGCTCACGGCGGAAGCCCACTCCCCACAGCTTGACCGAC